>NZ_RAWG01000002.1 GCF_003611735.1 Corallococcus sicarius
GGGGGTACGGTAGGGGGGTGATGCCTTCCGTCCAACAGCTCCGCCCGTTCGCCTACGCGCCCGTCCAGGCGTTCCTGCAAGCCTCCGGTCCGGTGGTGCTCATCCAGCAGCCACCGGAGCCGGTGTTCCAGCAGGTGGCGCTGCGGCTGGCGGAGGCGCGCACGGTGGGCATGGCGCACCGCTCAAGGCTGGTGGACCGGCTGCTGGTGATGCTCCAGGGGTTCGACGCCCTGGAGGTGCACTTCCTGGGGCCGGAGTGGGACGGGCAGGAGCTGAAGGTGGGGCGCATGGAGGGCTGTGCGCTGATGGTGCACGAGCCGTCGGTGTCGAAGCATCACGCGGTGCTGCGCTGGCACGCGGCGCAGGGCACGTGCTCCGTGCAGGACCTGGGCTCCATGAACGGCACGTGGCTGAACACGGCGGCGCTGGGTGAGGGCGAGGTGCGGCTGCTCACGGACGGCGATGCGCTGTCGTTCGGGGACGCGCAGTTCCTCTACCTGCGGGCGGAGACGCTGCACTCGCACCTGCGGCTCGCGAGCCCGGGTGGGGGGATGTGACGGGCTATTCGGCGGGCAGTTCCTGGTAGGTGACGTCCGCGGGGCCCAGCCGCTGCACGACTTCGACGAAACGCTCGCTCACGACGTACGGGTTCGCGCCGTGATTGCCGAAGACGTCGAGCCCTTCGGGGATGGAGGAGCGCAGCAGCCAGCGCTTCGGCGGCAGGTCGAACATCTCGGGGCGACCACAGACGTCACACGGGGGCGTCTTCCATTCTCCGATGCAGTCGGGGTGCAGCTTCGCCAGCGGCCGCTTCTCCAGTTCGTAGAGCGCGGGCATGTTGCTTCGGCGGGACCTGAGCTCCATCCGGACCGCGATGATTCCGGTCAGGCCTTCGGCCTTGAGCAGCTCGACCGCGTCCTCACGGAGGACCACTTCCCAGGGTGGATCGCAGGAGATGGGACCGAACTTGCCTCTCGCCGTTCCGACCATGGGACCGAATGAGCTGCCTCCCTTGATGGGGATTTCGGGAGGAAGGAAGGGACGGATCAGGGCCACCAATCGCATGTACTCCGCGAAGCTCGTCGGCCCGGTCACCTGCGCGAGCATGGGTTCCTCCACGCCCGACAGATCCACCGACGGGTATGCTCCCATTCCCGCCCAGGTTCCGCACCGAGGGCACTCCACCCCTGGCAGGTGCCATCGGCGGTGCGTCCGATACTCTCCGCTCCATTGCCATTCCGCGTCCCTGGGCGGGCCACGAATTTCGAAGTAGCGCATGTCTCAGTTCTCGAAGGGCATGGGCATCAGGTCCACCTGCTGCCAGTAGGTCATCGTCAGTCCGAAGAGCCCATACTTCTGGATCATCCAGGAGGCATGTTCGAAATGACGTGGGATGCCCGCCTTGTCCCCTTCATCTTCGATGAAGTCCTTCCAGTCCTTGTTCCAAGGCCCACCCTTCGCACCGCGATGGATCCGCGCGTGAACCTCCGCATCGACCAACAGGACGTACTTGTGGATGTTGATGTCCTTCCGGACAAAATGATCCTTGAACGCCTGCGGGAACATGTGGTGCCGCTCCTTCGGCCGCTTCGCCCACGCCTCCTTCGCCTCCTGGCGTCGTAGCTCGCTCGGCAGTTTCTCGCGCGGGTGCCAGCGGAACACCATGACGGGCACTGCGTCACCCGGCAGCCCCTGGGCGCTACCCCAGTTCCGCTGAGGCCCGCTGCCGGGCGCCACGAACACCGGCACCGCCGCCGTGGCGCCTCGCGTGCGCACCACCCGGTTGGGCGCCAAGTCCTCGCACCGGAACAGTGCGCAGACGTCGTCCTCGCACACGTGCGCAAGGCACTGGTCCTCGTCGCGGTCCTCGCACTCCTGTGACTCGTCCGCCTCCGCCCACGCCTGCTCGGGTGAGAACGCCGGGGTCATCGGGGCCGACGCACACCCCGCCAGCAAGAACACCCACAGCCACCCCCCGCGCATGCCGCCTCCGACCTTGAACTTCTTCCCCGTTATTCCACGCTCAGGTGCCAGCCGTGGTGTGCCGTGACCCAGGCGAGCAGGCCCGGTGTCGGTCGTCCAGCGCGCGGTCAGGGGCCCCGTTATCCTGGGGCCTCCTCACACGGAAGAGCGCTGACACGATGGGAAGGCTCCTGGTCCTGCTGTTCGTCTACCTGAGCGCGTACCTCGTGCTGCGCAGGTTGTGGCCCGGCGTCATCCGCGGGTGGCGCCATGGCGTGCTGCTGGGCCTGATGGGGCTGTCGTTCGCGGCCTGGCTGGTGCCCGCGCTGACGGGTTACGGCCTCCACCACACGCCCCCGCTCCTCGTGCCCGTGAAGCTGTTCGCCGTCAGCTGGAGCATCGCCTCGCTGCTGGTGATGCTGCTCGGCCTGCCGTTGCTCGGGATGTCGCTCTGGGGCGCACGCCGACGCCAGAGCACGCCCCCGCCCGTGAACCTGGAGCGCCGGGGCCTGCTGGTGAAGGCCGGGCAGGCCATGCCCGTGCTCGCCGTGAGCGCCAGCTCCGTGGGCGTCGCGGGTGGCAGCCTGGGCTTCACCGTGCGCGAGGTGGAGGTGAAGCTGCGCGGCCTCCCCGCCGCGCTCGAGGGCTTCCGCATCGGGCAGATCACCGACGTCCACGTAGGCCCCTTCATCAGCCCCGAGTACCTGCGCGGCGCCGTGGACGCGATGAACGCGGCCGGCGTGGACCTCCAGGTGATGACGGGCGACCTCATCGACGACGTGGGCCAGGTGGACGCCACGATGGCCGCCCTCGCCTCGAACACCGCCCGCCACGGCATGCTCGCCGTCCTCGGCAACCACGAGCACTGGCGCGGGCTCGAAGAGGTGCTCGGCGGCTATGAGGCGCTGGCCCGTCGCAATGCCCCGGTCCGCCTGCTCGTGGACGAAACCCAGGTGCTGGAACACGCGGGCCAGCGCATCCGCGTGGTGGGCGTGGACTACCCCATGTCCAGGTCCAGGTCCGGCCGCAGCCAGCGCGTGCGCGACGAGCGCATGAAGGAGTCCGCGGAGGCGTCCTTCCAGGGCGGCGACCCGGACGACTTCGTCCTCTGCCTCTCCCACCACCCGGACTTCTTCTCCCACGCCGCCCAGCGCGGCGCCCGCCTCACGCTCGCCGGCCACACCCACGGCGGACAGGTGGCCTTCCTCGGGATTCCGCTGTTCGGCTTCGCCTTCAAGCACATGCTGGGGCGCTACCGCTTCCGCGACAGCCACCTCTACGTCTCCGGCGGCACCGGGCACTGGCTGCCCTTCCGCATCGGCGTGCCGCCGGAAGTGACGCTGCTCACGCTGCGCGGCGCCTGAGCGGCACCGCGCGCGGACTACGGCGAAGGCGCGACGAGTCGCAGGGGCGCATCCCGCCCCATCGCGATGAACGGGGCCCAGTAGTGCGGATGCGGGTGCGCGCCCCGCACCTCGCGCATCGCCTCGCGCAATGCCGTGGCCGTGCCCAGGCCCGCCAGCAGGTGGCGGTAATAGGTCTCCATCAGCACGCGGGTCGCCGCGTCATCCACCTTCCACAGGCTCATCACCACCGTCTCCGCTCCCGCCACGAGGAAGGCCCGGCGCAGCCCGTAGACCCCCTGCCCCCGCCGGACGTCGCCCCGGCCGGTGTCGCACGCGGACAGGACCACCAGCTGGGTGCCCCACAGGTCCAGTCCCGCCAGCTCCAGCGCCGTCACCAACGCGCTGCCGGACGATGCGCTGGGCGCGGCCCGGGGCTTCTGCGCGTTGGCCCCCGCGAAGAGCAGGCCGGAGCGCAGCAGCGGATCCGGCGGAGGCTGCGCGAGCGGATCCTCGCCCAGCGCGCCAAACTTCGCGAGCGCGCGGGAGCGCTCCGGAGCGACCGCGTCCTCCAGGAAGAAGCCGTGGGTGGCCAGGTGGAGGATGCCGGGCGTGGGCATCCGCAAGAGCCGCTCCCGGGTCGCCTCCGGGCCCAGGAAGAGCTGGGCCTGGGGAATCAGCCGCTGGATGGCCTCGGCCTCCTGACGCGAGCCCGGCAGCGGAACCAGGTTCCAGTCCCGGGGCACCTGCGCCGCGAGCCCTGACGAGACGGAGCGCTCGGGCCACAGGGGCGGCGCCTTCATGGGGGCCACGGGCGTGGCGTTGAAGGCCGGATCCGCGAGGACGACCACGGAGGAGGCAGGGGCGGAGCGCTGCGGACGGGGCAGCAGGTCCTTGCCGGAGGTGAGGTAGGTGAAGTCGTGGGTGTCGACAAGGAACCGCTGGCCGTCGTGGAGCGCGGCGAAGGGCACCAGGGCCAGCTGACCGTCCGGTGAGATGAAGAGGCGGTGCGCGTCGCCCAGCAGCGGGAGCAGGGGCCGGAAGGCGAGCTGGTAGAGCGCGGCGGCCTCGGGCTCGAAGCTGGCATCCTGACGGGCCAGGGCATCTCGCATGCGCGAGGCGGCCGCTTCGATGGGGCCCGCCGGACCGAGGTCGAGGGTGCGGATGCTCGCGTCGGGCAGGAGCACCAGGGCCAGACAGCGCAGCCGCGGCCCGGCGGTGCCTCGCCCGGACACGAGGGGGCGATCCTCGTAGGTGATGAACTCCACGAGCGCCCCGTCCCCAGGCAGGGCCGCGGCGACACGGTCGACGATGTCCGCGGGGGACGGCAGCGCGGCCAGCGCGCGCAGGGGGGCGGAGCGCCGGGCGAGGGTGGCTTCGAGCGCGTCACCCTGCTCGGCGAGGGCCTGGAGCCGCTGCCGGTAGACCTTCAGCGGCAGCACGCCGGGGCCCTGGAGCGACAGGCTGGCCAGCTGGGTGCGCAGGCTTCGCAGCTGCTCGAAGGTGCCGCGCTCCTCCGCGCCCAGGCTCTGGTAGACGGCCCGGGAGATGTCGGCGGTCTCCTCGACGGAGCGCCCCTTGAGCAGCAGCGCGGCGCTCAAGGCGAGGCGGCGCACGTCGGCGGAGTCGGGGTGCGCGCGCAGCAGCGCGTAGAGGCGCTCCTCGTCGGCGCGCAGCAGTTGGAGGAAGCTGGCCAGGCGCGCCTCGGAGAAGTCGAGCGCCTCCCTGCGCAGGCGCTGCTCGGACACGGTGAAGGCGCGCGTGAGCAACGGCACGGCCGCGTCCAGGCGAGCTTGAGCCAGCCGGAGGAAGGCCAGGTTGTTGAGCGAAGCGGCGAGCCCCGGATGGTCCCTGCCGAGCACCGCCTCCCGGATGGCGAGCGCGCGCTCGTAGAGCGGCTCCGCCCGGTCATACCGACCCTGCTCCCGGTGGAGCGTGGCGAGGTTGCTGAGCAGTCCCGCGACGTCGGGGTGGTTCTTGCCCACGCTCTCTTCCCACAGGACGAGGGCGCGCGCGTAGAGCGGTTCGGCCCGGGCGTACTGTCCCTGGTCCCGGTAGAGGGTGGCCAGGTTGTTGAGCAGGGCCGCGACGTGGGGATGGCGCTCGCCGAGCGTCCCCTCCCACAGCCTGAGCGCGCGCACGTAGAGCGGCTCCGCCCGGTGGTGCATCCCCCGCGCGAGGTAGAGGCTGGCCAGGTTGTTGAGCGAAGCGGCGAGGTCCGCGGGGTTGCCGTCCGAGGCCGCTTCCTGGAGGGCGATGGCGCGCACGTAGAGCGGCTCCGCCCGGTCGTAGATGCCCTGCTCCTGGTAGAGGTTGGCGAGGCTGTTGAGGGACTCGGCGACGTCCGGGTGCTTCTTGCCGAGCGCCTCCTCCCGGAGCGCGAGCGCGCGCACGTAGAGTGACTCCGCCCGGGCGTACTGCCCCTGGTCCTGGTAGAGCGTGGCCAGGTTGTTGAGCGAAGCCGCGAGGTCCGGGTGCTCCTTGCCAAGCTCCGCCTCCCGGAGTGCCAGCGCGCGGAGGTAGAGCGGTTCGGCCCGGGCGTACGCCCCCTGCTCCCGGTAGAGCAGGGCGAGGTTGTTGAGGGAGTCGGCGACGTCGGGGTGGTCCTTGCCGAGCACCGTTTCGCGCAGGGTGAGCGCGCGCACGTAGAGAGGCTCCGCCCGGCTGTACAGCCCGCGCTCCTGGTAGAGATTGGCCAGGCTGTTGAGCGAGTTGGAGAGGGCGGACTGGTTCCGGTTGAGGGTCAATTCCTGGCTGAGGAGGGCGCGCCCGGAGAGCCGCCGGTCCTTGCCGAACATGCTCTGGCGCCGGCCGAGCGCGTGCCCGTGCCCGTAGAACCCCCCGGCATGGCGGTCCAGCTCCATCTCCGGAGAGGAGGTGAAGGCGAGGAGTCGGACCGCGGTGACGGACGCCAGGGTGTCGTGGTCCACGGCCGTCTCCCGGATGACGAGCGCGCGCTCCAGGCGTTTCTCAGCCCGCTCGAAGTCCCCCTGGAGCCGGTGCAGCTCCCCCAGCAGGTGCAGACAGTGGGCGACCTCCGGATGGGCGCTGCCGAGCACCGACTCCCCCAGCGCGAGCGCGCGCTCGGCCAGCGCCAGGGCCTCTGTGTACCGGCCCTCGTCGTACAGGACGATGGCCTGGGTATAGGCCTCGCGGGCCTCCTCCAGCCGGGCCTCCGGAGACTCGCCTCCAGCGGGCATTCTCGCGGCGCAGCCCAGGGCCAGCACCACCATCCATCCGAGAATCCACCGCATGATTCGGCTCCTCCTCCGGGACCGACCGGGGGCCCGCGACGGGCCAGCGTCCCTGGAGAGCCCGGGAGCGGAGAAATCATGCAGCACGTCCCGCGCGTGGGTGGAGGGTGCCTACTGACCGTAGCCCTTGAACTGCTCGAACACGCGCGCCATCTCCGCGTCGTCCAGCACCACGGGCTCGCCCACCTGGAGCGCGCGCCAGTACATGGCCGCCAGCGTCTCCACCTCCACCGCCAGCTTGTAGGCCGCCGGCAGATCCACGCCCACCGCCACGAGGCCGTGGTTCGCGAGCAGGCACGCCTTGCGGCCCTCCAGCGCCACCATCATGTGCCGCGCCAGCTCCGGCGTGCCGAAGGTCGCGTACTCCGCGCACCGCACGTCCGTACCGCCCGCCGCGGAGACCATGTAGTGGAACGCCGGGATGCCCCGGCGCAGACACGCCAGCGTGGTGCTGAACATGCTGTGCGAGTGCAGCACCGCGCCCACCTCCGGACGCGCCACCAGGATGTCGTGATGTAGCCGCCACTCCGACGACGGCTTGCGCGGCCCTTCGTGCGTGCCATCGAAGCGCATGAGGACCAGGTCCTCCGGCGTCATCGTCTCGTAGTTCATCCCCGAGGGCGTGAGGAGGAAGCCGCCCTCCACCCGCTGGCTCAGGTTGCCCGACGTGCCCTGGTTCAGCCCGGAGGTGTTCATCCGTCGCGCGGTGACCACCATCGCCTCGCGCAGCGCTCCGTGCCCCATCACTTCGAAAGACTCCGCCCCGCGCGCCGCTCCGGGAAGAGCGACAAGAGCCCCTCCTCCGTCGCCGCACACACGCCCCGCTCGGTGATGAGCGCCGTGACGAGCCGCGCGGGCGTCACGTCGAACGCGTAGTTCGCCGCGGTGCTCCCCTGCGGGGTGATGCGCACCGTGGCGATGTCCCCCGACGGCAGCCGGCCCGTCACGTCGCTGAGCTCCGTGCCCTCGCGCTGCTCGATGGGGATCTGCTTCACGCCGTCTTGAATGGTCCAGTCCACCGTGGGCGACGGCAGCGCGACGTAGAACGGCACCCCGTTGTCCTTCGCCGCGAGCGCCTTCAGGTAGGTGCCAATCTTGTTCGCCACGTCGCCGTGCGCCGTCGTGCGGTCCGTCCCGACGATGCACAGGTCCACGTCCCCGTGCTGCATCAGGTGGCCGCCCACGTTGTCCGCGATGACGGTGTGCGGGACGCCGTGCTGGCCCAGCTCCCACGCCGTCAGCACCGCGCCCTGGTTGCGAGGCCGCGTCTCATCCACCCAGATGTGCACCGGCAGGCCCGCGTCGTGCGCCAGGTACATGGGCGCGAGCGCCGTGCCCCAGTCCACCGTCGCGAGCCACCCCGCGTTGCAGTGCGTGAGCACGTTGAGCCGCCCCTTGCGGCCCTTCTTGTCCCACGCCTCCTGGAACAACTTCAGCCCGTGCTCGCCAATGGCCCGGTTGATGGCCACGTCCTCGTCGCACAGCGCCGCCGCGTGCTGGTACGCCGCCGCCACCCGCTCCGAGGGCTTCAGCGGCGTCAACACGTGCCGCATCCCATCCAGCGCCCAGTGCAGGTTCACCGCCGTGGGGCGCGTGGCCCGGAGCATCGTCAGCGCGCGCTCCAGCGCGGCGTCGGACGCATCCTCGCGCATGGCCAGACACACGCCGTACGCCGCCGTGGCGCCAATCAGCGGCGCGCCCCGCACGAGCATGCTGCGGATGGCGTGGCCCGCCTCGTCCGCCGTCTGGAGCTTCACCTTCACGAACGCATGGGGCAGGCGCGTCTGGTCGATGACGCCCACGGACCACCCGTCGGACTCGACCCAGATGGAGCGCATCGGCTCGCCTTGGACTTTCATCGCCGTGTCTCCTTCGTTCAGCGCTTGAGGACGCGGCCCGCCACCGCGGAGAGCTTCTCCACCAGGGCCGGGTCGCGCACTTCCGGAGCGGTCATGATGGCGTGGTCCAACGCGTTCTGGCAGCCGCTGCGGCACGGGGCGCCATGGGTGTTCACGAGCGGCGCCACGTTCTTCACCAGCCCGCGCGCCTTGCCCGCGTTGCCCAGCAGCACCGCCACCACCTGGTCCACCGTCACCGCGTCGTGGTCCGGATGCCAGCAGTCGAAGTCCGTGACCATCGACACGCTCGCGTAGCAGATCTCCGCTTCACGGGCGAGCTTGGCCTCCGGCATGTTCGTCATGCCAATCACATCACAACCCCACTGCCGGTACAGCTTGCTCTCCGCCAGCGTGGAGAACTGCGGGCCCTCCATCACCAGGTACGTGCCGCCGCGCACGAGCTTGATGTCCAATCCCTCGCACGCCGCCACCACCGCGTCGCCCAGGCGCGAACACACCGGCTTCGCCATGGACACGTGCGCCACCAGCCCCGTGGAGAAGAAGCTCTTCACGCGGGAGAAGGTGCGGTCCACGAACTGATCCACCACCACGAAGGTGCCCGGCGGCAGGTCCTCGCGCAGGCTGCCCACCGCGGAGATGGACAGGATGTCCGTCACGCCGCTGCGCTTCAACGCGTCGATGTTCGCCCGGAAGTTCAGCTCCGAGGGCGGGATGCGGTGCCCCCGCCCGTGGCGCGGCAGGAACACCACCGGCTGGTCGCCAATGCGCCCGAAGCAGAACTCGTCCGACGTCTCACCGAAGGGCGACGCCACCCGGCGCCACGACACATCCGTGAGGCCGTCAATCTGGTACAGGCCGCTGCCGCCGATGATGCCCAGCACGGGCGGGTTGGAACTCGACATGGTGGAGACTCCGGAAGGGGGACGGCTCAAGCGAACTTCAGGACACGCGCGCGAACGGGTCGAGCGACGTGAAGTCAGGAAACGTCGGGTGCCCGTGGCCGGGGGGGATGGCCACCTCGCCCCGGTCCAGGCAGGCCGTGGAGAGCCCCGCCTGCCTTGCCGCGTGCAGTTCCGCCACGCTGTCCGACAGGAACAGGATGTCGCCCGGCGGCAGCTCCAGCGCCTGGGCAATCTTCGTGTACGACGCGGCCTCCACCTTGGGGCCGGTGGTGGTGTCGAAGTAGCCGGAGAACAGCGGCGTCAGGTCCCCCTCCACGCTGTAGCCGAAGATCAGCTTCTGAGCGGCCACGCTGCCGGAGGAATAGACATACAAGCGCAGGCCCCGCGCATGCCACGCGCGCAGCGCCCGGGCCGCGTCCGCGTGTACGTGGCCCTTCAAGTCCCCGCGCGCGTAGCCGTCCGCCCAGATGAGGCCCTGGAGCGTCTTGAGCGGCGTGGCCTTGCGGTCCTCGTCCAGCCAGCGCTGGAGCAGCGCCACCGTGCTCACGTCGTCCAGCCCGGGCTCACCCGCGAGCGTGCGGGCGTCCGAAAGGCACTGGCGCACGGTGGGCTCATTGCCGTGCAGGGCGACGTACTCCACCAGGTGCTTGCGGGCGAAGGGGAAGAGCACGTCCTTCACGAAGGCGATGGAGCTGGTGGTGCCCTCGATGTCGGTGACGACGGCGACGGGGCCGCTCACGGCTCGTACTTCGGGAAGCGGTCGGCGATGGTCTCGCCGGTGAAGTTGCCCACCCAGCCGTCCGGCCGGATGAAGAAGCGGATGGCCGCGAACAGGGGCGCGGGGCCCATGTCGAACCAGTGCTTCATCCCCTCCGGCACGCTGATGAGGTCGCCGCGCGTGCAGACCACCTGGAAGACCTTGTCCTGGGCGTGCAGGTAGAAGCAGCCGCTGCCCTCCACCATGATGCGCGACTCGTCCTCCGTGTGGGTGTGCTCGGAGAGGAACTTCTGGCGCGCCTGCAGCACGTTGGGCGCGTCCGGCTTGATGCGCACCACGTCCACGGTGTTGTAGCCGTGCGCCTTCTTCTCCGCGTCCACCACGTGCTGGTAGGCCGCGAGCACCTCGTCCTGCCCTGCCCCGTCCGGCAGCGCCACGGACGCGTCCACGCGCTCGAAGCGCACGCCGATGGGCGCCAGCTCCCGGCCGATGTCCTTGGGTTCGGTGAAGACGCCCAGCGGCTCCGCCGGGTGGTGTTCCTTGTAGACCGTCAGGTAGCTCATCGCCGCACCTTCATCTTCTCGAGTTCGTACGTCAGCAGGTGTTCCAGCGCCACCACGTGGCGGCGCGCCTCGGCCATGCTCCGGCCCCAGGTGTACAGCCCGTGGCCGGCAATCAGATACGCCACCAGGTCCGTCCGCTTCTCCAGGAGCGCCGTCACCTTCGTCGCCAGCCGGGGGATGTCCTGGTCGTTGGGGAAGATGGGAATGGACACCGCCGCTTCGTGCGTGCGGGTGTCGCCCAGCGCCTTGAGCAGTTCGAAGTCCTGGAGGACCAGCTCGCCCTCCGGCAGCTTCAGGTTCGACAGCAGCGCGGCCACCACGGAGTGCGTGTGCAGCACCGCCTGGGCCTCCGGCCGGTCGCGGTACAGCTGCAGGTGCAGCGGAGTCTCCGCGGACGAGCCCTTCGGCGGCGGCGCGTGGATGTCCGCCACCAGCACGTCCGCCTCCACCAGCTCCCCCTTGTCCACGCCGGAGCGCGTGACGGCGGCCGTGCGGGCATCCAGGCGACGGGAGAAGTTGCCGCTGGTGGCGGGCACGAAGTTGCGCACGCTGAGGAAGCGGCCCACCTCGACGATTTCACGGGCGGCTTCGGACAGGGTGGCGGCGGGGGCCGGGTTGACGCTCATCCATCCCTCGGGGGAAGCAGGACGCGATGAAACATCGCGTTGATGACACGCACCATAATCCGGGGCTGTCGGGTAGGCGCAAGGGAACGCGACGCGGGCGGTCATGCGCCGGCGGGCCGGCTCAGGGGCTCCCGAGCGCGAACGTGGCCAGGCGCGCGAACTCCTTCTGGTCGTTCCCCTCCAGCACGTCGTTGTGGCCCGCGCCGGGCACGGTCACCACCGTGGCGTGGGGGAAGCGCTGGCCCAGCGTGCGGCCCATCTCCACCGGGATGACGGCGTCCTGTTCGCCGTGGATGACGAGCACCGGGATGGGGATGGCGGGGGCCTTGGAGAGGGAGTCGTAGCGGTCGCGCATCAGCAGCGACGCGGGCAGGAAGGGCAAGGCGCGCTGGCCCATGGCCACCATGGACGTGTACGGCGCCGTCAGCACCATGCGGGCGCCGTACCCGCGCCGCGCCATCTCCACCGCGACGCCCGTGCCCAGGCTGCGCCCGCTGAGCACCACCTGCTCCGGCTTCACGCCCTGCTCGCGCAGGAACTGGAGCGCCGCCTCGCCGGCCGCGTACAGGCCCGCCTCCGAGGGGCTGCCCGGCGACGCGCCGTAGCCCGGGTACTCCACCGCGAGGAAGCCCAGGCCCGCGTCCCCCAGCCCCTGGCCCAGCCCCACCTGCGACAGGAGGTGCTCGCCGTTGCCGTGGAAGTGCACCACCGTGGGCGCTCCCGGCGGCGCGGGCAGGTAGAAGATGTCCACCTTGAGCCCCGCGGCCAGCGGCACCTGGCTGAAGCCGGGACGCTGCCGGAGCGCGTCGGGCGAGGTGTGGGGCGCGGGGTAGATGAGGGCGCCCTGCGCGGCGAAGGCGAGCGCGCACAGCGCGAAGTACAGCATTCCGAAGATGAAGAGGACGGCCATGAGCGGGCGGCGGGGACGGTTCACACCGCCAGTCCATCACATCGCGCGCGGCTCCGGCGGTGCTTCGTCGGAGCCGCGAGGAGGCAGGGTCAGTGCAGCATCGTCGCGAAGAACGTCATGCCCAGGTGGACCGCGGACGCGACCACCAGCCCCGCGCCCACCAGCGCGGCCATCGTGAGGGCCATGGGGTTGCGGTCCGCGGCGCGGAGGCCCTGGTGGAAGGTCTTCTTCAGGAACGTGCGCTGGCACTGCACGTGGATGCGGCCCTCCAGCGCGGCCTGGAGCTGGAGCAGCATGTCGTCCACCGACGCGTAGCGCTGCGCGGGGTCCTTGCTCATCCCCTTCGCCACGAACCACAGCAGCTCCGCGGGCACCGGGCCCTGCGCGCTCTTGACGTGCAGGGGCAACAGGGTGACCTCACGGGTCTGCACGGCGGTCATGATCTCCGGCACCGACGTGAGCCCCTCCAGGTAGTGCGTCAGGCCGAGCAGTTCGTGGAAGAGCACGGACAGGCTGTAGATGTCGCTGCGCGCGTCCATCGTGTCGTGCTCGCCGCGCGCCTGCTCCGGGGACATGTAGAGCGGCGTGCCCACCACGGAGCCCAGCTCCGTGTGCAGCGGCCGGGCGTGCTGGAGGTCCGACGACGTGGCGCCGCCGGTGGCCCCCTGCGTGGGAGCGCCCGCGCCGACCTTGCGCGCGAGGCCCCAGTCCAGCACGGTCACTTCACCGAAGGGGCCGACCATGATGTTCGCGGGCTTCAGGTCGCGGTGGATGAACCCCTTGCCGTGCGCGTACGACAGCGCGTGCAGCACGCCCATGAAGATCTGCACCCGCACCTGGAACGGGTAGCGCACGAGCGCGTTCAGGTCCGCGGCGCGCAGGCGGGCGATGATGGACTCCAGCGTCTCGCCCTGCAGGTGCTTCATCATGAAGAAATAGCGGCCCTGATCATCCACGCCCACGTCGTGCACCGGCACGATGTTCGGGTGGTCCAGCGTGCCCACGGTGCGGATCTCCTCCACGAAGCGCAGCACCCGGTCCAGCTCCGCGCCCGGCGGCAGCCGCTTGAGCGCCACCTCCCGCTCGATGTCGTGGTCGCGGATCAACACCACCTCGCCCATGCCGCCCTGGCCCAGCGGCCGCACCTCTTCGAAGCGCTCGCGCTGCAGGGGCACCACGCTGGGCTGCGCGCCCGTCCACTCCACCCGGGGCAGCACCGTGTTCCGGCGGCTGCTCGTCGTGGAGCCGGAGCCGGGAGTGAGCGTGGGCGCGAGCTCCGAACGAGAGGACGGAGAGAGGAGCGTGTTTTCCAGGCCAGCCGCGAGCGATTGCCTCATGGGCGCCAGGAATAGCAGGCACCGAGTGCGCGCGCCCACCTACGCGCAGTCCCTGACGCAACCGCGCGAAACCACTGGGCTGGCGACCAGCCGGGCGTCACTCCGCCGGGGTGAAGGGCACGTCGAGCACCGGCAATTTCGTAGCGCCGGGCAGGTCGTAATGCCACCACTCCATCTTGTTGCGCTGGAAGCCCGCGCCCTCCATCGCCTTGCGCAGCACCTCCCGGTGCTCGCGCGAGGCGGGGGTGCCGCCCTTGTAGCCGTGGTGCGCCGAAGGGGTGAAGTCGTCGAAGGCGGTGGGCATCTCCACCTCGCCCCCGTCGGCCGTGGCCAGCGTCAGGTCCACCGCGCCGCCCCGGTTGTGGTTGGAGCCCTTGGCCGGGTTCGCCACGTAGCCGGGCTTGGGCAAGATCTTCCACATCTCGTACTGCACCGCGCGCGGGCGGTAGCAGTCGTAGACCTTCAGCCGGTAGCCCTGGGGGCGCAGCACGTCCGCGGCCTGCTTCAGGCGCTTCACCGAGTCCGGCAACAACAGACACCGCGCCCCGTCCGGGTACACCTGCTTCTTGAGGAAGTTGTCCTTCGTCGCGTAGCGCAGGTCCAGCATCAGGTCCGGGATGACGGTGGTCGCGTCCACCAGCTCCACCTTCGGCGCGGCGGCCTTCGGCTTCGCGTCCTCGGCCAGGGCCGGAGCGCTTCCCAGCAGCATCACGGCCAGCGCGAGTCCCTTCGTTGTCGTCCGCATCACCGCACCCCTTCCACGTAGGTCGTCGGGTCCGCCACGCCGGCTTCCTGGAAGCCCCTGGCGCGCAGCAGGCAGCTGTCGCAGCGGCCACAGGCGCGGCCCTGGGGATCCGGGTCGTAGCAGGAGAGCGTCATGCCGTAGTCCACGCCCAGCTTCACGCCGGCCTGGATGATCTGCGCCTTGGTGAGCCCGGAGAGCGGCGCGTGCACCTGGAAGCGCGCGCCCTCCACGCCCGCCTTGGTGGCCAGCTGGGCCATGGCCTCGAAGGAGCGGATGAACTCCGGGCGGCAGTCGGGGTAGCCGCTGTAGTCCACCGCGTTGACGCCGATGTAGAGGTCGGTGGCGCCCACCACCTCCGCGAGCCCCAGCGCCAGCGAGAGGAACAGCGCGTTGCGCGCGGGCACGTAGGTGATGGGGACGTCGTGGGACATGGCGTCCTCGGTGCGGTCCTTGGGCACCGGGATGTCGTCCGTGAGGGCCGAGCCCCCAATCTGCCGCAGGTCCACGTTCACCACGCGCACGTCGCGCACGCCCATCGCCTGCGCCACCTTGCGCGCGCGCTCCAACTCCACCGTGTGGCGCTGACCGTAGGAGATGGACAGGCACACCGGCTCGAAGCCGTCCGCCTTCGCCATCGCCACACAGGTCGTCGAATCCAGTCCGCCGGACAGGAGCACCACCGCACGCTTCGCCATGCCATCCTCCACTTCGGGGCGGCGGACGTTACACGACGGGGCGGTGCCCCGGGGGCTTCAGTCCTGCCGGTCGCCTCTCACCGTGTACACGGTGGTGCAAGTGGCTGGCTGGCATTTGCAGGTCGGGCCCTTGCCCGGCAGGAAGACGTCCGTGAGCGTGCCGCACGCGAGCGACACGTCGTAGCCGTTCTCCGTGGGGGCGGGGATGTCGCCCTCGGGGACGCCGCCGTCCAGGCGCGTGCAGTCGCGCGCCACGTTGCGCGCCTGGCTGTCGCTCAGGAGCATGACGTTCAGCGACTCCTCGATTTCGGAGTCCTCGCAGCCGGTGCCGCACGAGGCGCGGGGCGCGGTGGCCCGGTGGGTGGAGCTGACGCTCTGGCCGGTGTAGCCGGCGTCGCGCGTGAAGCCCAGCACGGTGAGGAAGCCCGTGCCCGCGTCGGTGTCGCGCGAGAAGGTGCCTTCGAAATAGAAGACGCCCGCGTCGTCCAGCTGCGCGAAGTCGCGCGAGCCCGCGTCGCAGGTGGTGCGCGCCGCGTCCAGCTTCGCCTGGAAGCGGAAGGAGCCCAGCACCTGGTTGCCCGGGTACACGGGGTCGGTGAAACAACCCACCGCCACGGCCAGGGCCGCCGCGGGGAAGAGCGCCAGTGCGAGTCGCTTCAGGTGCATGCGGTCCCCGACGTTAGACGCCCAACGAGGCCAGGGCCAGTTGGCGGAAGGCTTCGCTGCGAGAGAGGACGGCGCCCACCTCCACGCCTGTCGGGTCACCGCCGCGCGAGCCCGCGTCCAGCTGCGCCAGCACGCGGCCCGCCGCCAGCGACGCCGGCATCGCGCGCCAGGCCGCCACCGCCGCGGCCTCCCACGGAAGCACCGTGCCGGGACGGGTGAGCTGCACGCCCGCGTCGCCCAGCGCCAGCGCCAGCGCGCACAGCCAGCCCAGCTCCACCGCGCCGAAGCACCCCAGCGCGCCCGCGCCCAGCACCAGCGCGTCCGGCGACGTGAGGTACGCCTCCACGCCGCCCCGCGGGTCGACGGACAGGCGCACGCCCTCCGCGCCCAGCGACGTGAGCACCGGACTCAGCGCGACGTGCAGGCGCGACAGGTTCTCCCCCGTCACCGGCACCAGGCCGTCCGGCTCCGGGTGCTGGAAGTCCTGCGCGGGGCGGACCAGCGCGGACACGGGGGCGCGCGGCGCGGGGGCGTCGCTGGAGACGAGCGCGGCGCCAATGCCATCCGTGCGCTCGGCGGACTCCGCGCGGCCCAGGGCGCGCAGCGCTTCCGCGTACAGCGTCCAGCCATCCACGTCCGGCCACTTCTCGCGCAGCAGCGCCGGCCAGAAGCGCACCGCGAGCGCGGCGCCATCCGGGGACGGAGACAGGCGCTCGGTCACCCAGCGCGTCAGCTCCGGCGTGAGGTGGTTGCCTTCCGCCAGCCGCTCCGTGAGGCGCACCGCGGGGCCCACGAGCTGGGCGTCCAGGTAGCCGCGCAGGATGACTTCCAGCTCGGCGGGCTCGTGCGTGAGGCGCTCGCGCAGCCGCAGCGCTTCGCCCACCAGACCGCGCGCCTCCGCGAAGCGCACCCGGCGGGCGAGCCGCTCGTCCGTGTCCGGGAGCTGTTCCAGCTGCGTGGCGGCTTCCGCGTAGCGCTCCTGGGCCTCGTAGGCGACCGCCAGCTGCTCGCGGTACGGCGTCCACGCGTCGGGGCCGGCGAGCTTCGCCAGGGTGTCCGCCAGCGCGAGGAACACCGGGGCCTCGCGCGCCTCGTCCACCAGCGCGAGCAGCGACCGCACGGCGGCGAGGTTGTCCGGGTCGTCGGTGAGGGCTTCCTGGAAGGCCTCGCGCGCCTCGGAGGGCTGCTCCAGGGGGCCCTGCAACAGCTCACCGCGCTCCAGGTGCAGCAGCGCGCGCGCCTTCGCGTCGACGGTGTCCTGCGCGAGCAGCGCCAGCGTACGCTCCGCGGACTCCCGCTGGCCGGACTCCAGCTCCAGGGCGTAGCGCTCGCGCAGCAGCTCCTCGCGGCGCGCGGGCCAGCCGTCCGCGGCGAAGGCCAGTGACTCCAGGCGCGCGGGCCCCGGCAGCGCGCGCACGCGGGCGAGCACCGCTTCGGCCAGCGCCTCGGGCTCCAGGCCCAGCTCCGGCAACAGCAGCATCAGCCTCGCGGCGAGGCCTGGATCCGCGCCCAGCTCGTCCAGGGCCCGGAGGCGCGCGACCACGGGGGCCGGGCGGGCGCGCAGCACCTCATCGCGCAGGGCCACGGCGAAGGCCGCGTCACGCTCGTAGGACAGGGCGGCCAGCTCCAGCAGGCCCTCCCATTCGGCGTCCTCGCGCAGACCGTCCGCGAGGGCTCCCGCGTGGGCGGGATCCGCGTCCGGCATCGCGACCAGGGCCCAGAGGGCCACGCGCGTGCGGGGCACGTCTCCGGCCTGCGCGGCCATGGCCAGCGCGTCGGAGTACTCGCCCGCGGCCATGGCGGGCGCGAAGCCCACGTCCAGCGCGCGCGCGAAGGCGCCCAGGCGGGCGAAGCGTCCGGCCAGCTCCATGGGGGAGAGCATGTCCGGCGCGTCGGTGGCGATGCGCTCGATGACCTCCAGCGACTCGCCCATGTCGCCGGCCTTCTCCCAGAGGCCAGCGGCCTCCAGCAGCAGCGGCGGGCGCTCCTCGGGCGCGGCCAGGCGGGCGGCCTGCAACAGCGCGCGGGCCGCGCGGGGCGCGTCTCCCGAGGCCCGGTGCAGGTGCGCGACCAGCAGCGCCGCGCGCAGGTCCGGTTCGGTGGCGACGGCGGCCTTCGCGGCCTTCAGCGCCTCTTCCAGCAGGCCCGCCTTCTCGAAGGCGCGGGCGGCGGCCACCAGCAGCGACACGCGCGGCTCACCCGACACCAGCTCCGCGCGGGCCACCCGCACCTCGGCGCGGCGCGCGTGGGCTTCACCCAGCAGCGGCTCCAGCGCCTCCAGGGCGTCGGCATAGCCGGCCCCGGAGGGACCGCGCGCCACCACGGCCTCCAGTGCGTCGCGGGCGGCGTCCTCGCGGCCCGCATCCCGCGCGAGCCCCGCCAGCTCCAGCCGGAGCACGGCGGCCTCGTCCGCGTCCTCCGTGCGGGGGACCAGCCGCTCCAGCGCGGCGAGCAGGGCCTCCGACGCCTTGCGCGCGCGCAGCCCTTCCACCAGGGCGCGCAGGGCGGCCGGGTTCTCCGGATCCGCCTCCGCCGCGCGCTGCGTGAGGGCCCAGGCCGTGTCCGCGTCCGACAGCGAGTCGTTGGCCACGGACGCGGCGGCGAGCAGCAGCTCCGCGGCGCGTGCGCCACCCGCGGCCTCCGCGCCGACCTCGTAGATGCCCAGCAGGTCGCCGTGACGGCCCAGGGCGCGCAGGCCCTCCACCGCGCGGTCGATGACGTGCGCGTCCGCGGGGCGCAGCCGGGCCAGGGGCACCAGCGCGTCGATGGCCTCGCGCGGATCATCGAAGAGGTCCGCCGCGCGGCGCAGCAGCACCTCCTCCGTCGCGGAGTCCTGCGCCCGACGCGCGAGCTGCAACGAGGCCCGGTACAACCCGGGGCCGTTGCCCGTGCGCGAGTGCACTTCCGCAAGCAGCGACAGCGCTTCACCGCCGCGCGCGCCCTCCGGCTCCAGCGACACCACGGCTTCGAACGCGTCCGCCGCGTCGTGGAACGCGCCCGACGCGAGCGACGCATGGCCCAGCCGCAGCCACGTGCGCACCAACACCGGCACCGGCAGCGAGTCTCCGCCCAGCGCGAGCACGCGACGGTCGTACGGCTGCGCGGCGGCGGGACCTCCGCCCTGGGCGGCCAGCTCGGCGCGCGCGCAGAGCGCATCCACGTCGCCGCCCGCGCGGCCCAGGTAGTCGTCGAAGGCCTCGGCGGCCTTGAGGGCCTCACCGGCGTCCAGCAGGCGCTGGGCCCGCTCGCGCAGCAGGGGCAGCGCCTCCGACGGAGACACGGCCTCGGCGCGCTGGCCCAGCAGGTCCGCCAGCCGGCGCACGTCTCCGGCCGCGCGCTCGCGCACGTGCAGGAAGGCCTCGGCGTTGGCGGGGTCCAGCTCGAACGCGCGGTCCTCGCAGAGGATGGCGCGCTCGCGAGCCCCGCCGTCACGGAAGGCGCTCGCGGCGGCGAGGTAGCTGGTCGCGGCATCGGCGGGCGTCTGGCGCTCTGCGCGACGGAGCATCAGCTCGGCCAGGGCCTGCCGCTCCTCCGTCTCCTCCAGGAACGCGCGGTGGCGCGTGAAGATGGGCTCCCGGAAGGGGTCGGCCTCCAGGAGGATGGCGTCGAACTCGGCGGCGTCCGCCGGGCGGCGCACCTGGTGCAGCAGCTCCGCCGCCTGCGCGGTGAGGTCCAGGTCGTCCGGCTTCGCGGCGCGCGCGGCGATGAGCGCGGCGGCGGCGGCCTCCGGCTTGTTCGCGCGGTCGCGGTAGAGGACGGCGGCCCGGTACAGCAGCGCCGCGTGACGGTCGACGTCGGTCTCCGCCTCCGCGCACTCCTCGTACCAGGCGGCCAGCTCCGCGATGCGGCCGTCGCGCTCCAGCAACTCCGCGAGCAGGCCTTCGGCCTCCGCGAGCGCGCGGTCCTGACGCAGGGCCTGCCGCAGGAAGCCTTCGGCCTTCGGCGCGTCCGCGAGTTCGCCCAGGTTCAGGCGCGCGAGCCGCAGCAGCACCGCCGCGCCCTGCTTCGTGCCCGTCAACCGGGGCAACGCGCGCTCCCACCACCGCGCTTCGGCGGACGCGTCGTCGCGGCGCTCGGCCAGGGCCGCGCCCAGGCGGGCCGTGTCCAGTTCCTCCGCGAACCCGAACGCGCGCTCCAGCGACTCCTCCGCCGCGTTGAGGTCCAGCTTCACATCGCGCAGCAGCTCCGCGCGGCGGCGCTCACAGGCGGCGGCCTCGGCGCGACGGTCCTCGGAGGCGAGCAGGTCGCGCGCATTGGCGAGCGAGCGCAGCGCTTCGTCCGCGCGGCCCAACACCTCCGCCAGCCGGGCCTCTTCGTCGTAGGCCGCGAGCGCCGCGTCCACGTCCCCGGCCTGGAGGCTGAGCGCGGCCACGTGCTGCAATTCGGCCAGCAGCTCCGTCGAGCGGCCCGTCTCCCGGTAGAGCGCGGCCAGCCGACGGCGCAGCGGCAGGGGCTCCTTCGCCATCTGCGCCGCGTGGGACAGCAGCGACGCCGCGATGCCCGCGTCCGCCAGCGCCTCGCGCGCCCGCTCCGCCAGCGTCACCAACCGCGTGACGGTGGCCTCGGAGGGTGCCAGCACGCGCGCGTGGGCGACGCGCACCTCGAAGGCACCTCGCGGATCATCCTTCTCCAGCAGCGCGGCGAGCCGTTCGACGGCGCGCTCGCTCAGCGGACGCTCCGTGAGCAGGTGCCGGTACGCGGCCACCGCGCGCTTCACGTCGCCGGCCTGCTCCGCCAGCTCGCCCAGCCGCAGGGACACGGCCTCCGCCGCCTCCGGGGCCGCGCGGAAGTCCGCCGCCGCGACCAGGGCCTCCTGAAGCGGCAGGGCCTCGCGCACCGCGCCGCGCAGGTAGAGCAACTCCGCCAACGTGGCCAGGTCCTCGCCCCGCGCGGGCACCCGCGCGTGTGCCCGGCGCGCGAGGGTCAACGCACGGTCCAGTTCCTGGGCCTGCCGCGCGTACGTGACGCCTTCTCGCAGCAGCGACGCGGCCTCGGCGGGCTCCGCGTCCTCCGCCGCCGCCTCCAGCAGCCCCGCGGCCTCCAGCAGCTCGCCGCGACCGGCCACCAGCGACACCAGCCGGCGGCGCACCGTCCCATCGGCCGGCGTCAGCCGCAGCGCCTGTCGCAGCGCGGCCTCGGCGGGCGCGCTCTGGCCCAGCCGGTCGAGGTAGAGGCTCGCGAGCTCCGCGTACAGCGTCGCCGCGACGGCGGGCGAGGCGTGCGGCGCTTCGGCGGCGAGCAGCTCCGCCAACCGTGCCCAGTCCTCCAGGTCGCGCAGCACGCGCTGCAACGCCTGCGTCGCCTCCTCGTGACGGGGCGCGAGGAGGAGCGCGGCCTCCAGGTCGCTCGCGGCGGCCTCGCGGTCGCCCTGCCCTTCCAGCAACGTGGCGCGCAGTTGCAGCGCTTCCACGCGGCGCGCGATGGGGCCCTGACGCGCGGCTTCGGCGAGCGCGGCGGCCTCTTCGGCGGGCTTGCCCTCACGGCGGGCCAGCTCCGCGAGCGCGAAGAAGGCGTCATACCGCGCGTCGGCGGGCAGCTCCAGCGCGATGGCGGCGCGCAGGGCGTCCCCGGCGGAGGCGCGCTCGTCCTTCTCCAGCAGCACGGTGGCCAGGGCCAGCAGTCGCTCACGGGCGCGGGCGCCCAGGCTCGCGTCGGCGGCCACGGCGCGGCGCCATGCATCCAGCTCCGCGGGCGCATCCGCCGCCTCGCGCGCCAGCTCCGCCAGCATCAGCAGCAACGGCGCGGGCTTGCGCGACAGCTTCGCGGCCTGCGCGCCGTCATCCCGCGCGGCCCCGACACGACCGGCGCTCCGGTGCAGCGCGGCGCGGCGCGCGAGCAGTTCGGCGCGGGCCTCTCCGGACGCGGCGGACACCAGCGTGCCCAGCAGCTCCAGCCGCTCGGCCTCCTCCTCCGCGGTGCCCGTGCCCGGCGGGGGCAGCAGCTCCAGCAGCGCCTGCGCCGCCCACGCGTCCTGCGACTCCTCCGCCAGCAGGCTGCGCAGCGAGTCCGCCGCGGCGCTCGCCCGGCCCAATGACAGACACAGCTCGGCCAGCTCGCGGCGGGCCTGACGGCGGGCGTCTCCGGCGAGGCGCGGCCACAGCTCCACCAGCAGGTCCGCCAGGGCCTCGCGCGCGCCGGCCTTGCGGTGCAGCGCGGCCAGCTCCAGCCGCGCGTCCAGGTCCTCCGGCGTGCGCGCGCAGAACTCCGCGAGCAGGCGGCGGGCCGCGTCCGTGCGGTTCGCGCGCACGGCGGCGGTGGCGGCCTTGCGCGTGAGGGCCACGCGCTCCGCCTCGCGCGGTGCATCCGCGTCGGCGGGCGGCAGGGCCAGCACCGCCTCGAAGTCCTCCAGCGCGGCGCGGGCATCCGGCGTCAGCCGCAGCTCGCCCCGGCGGATGCGCGCGGGGGCGAAGGTCGCATCGCGCTCCAGGGCCTCCGCGAGGAAGGCCTCCTCGCGGCTCGTGCCCGTGGCCAGCAACGACGCGCGGAAGAGCAGCTTCGCGCCGGTCCGAGCGTCCGGCACCAGCGAGGCCCGCCGCGCGTACAGCCGCGCCGCCTCCAGCTTCTCGCCGCGCTCCAGCTCCAGCTCGGCCAGCGCCTCCAGCACCTCGGCGGCCAGCGGGCCCTCGGGGCTCGCCTCCAGCGCGGAGGCCAGTCGCATCAGCGCGGCGGACTTCTCCCCGCGCTCCAGCAGGGCGCGCGCGCTCTGGAGGAACAGCGGCGCGGCCTCTTCGGCCCGGTCGGCGCCCGCGAGCGCCTGCGCGCGCGTGGCCCACAGCTCCGCCAGCGCCTGCGTCTCACCGGCCTCCGTGTAGAGGGCCTCCAGCCGCGTGGCGAGCACGTCGTCCAGCCGGCGCAGCGGGAAGGCCTGCGCATAGGCGGCGATGGCGCCCTCGCGGTCCCCCAGCAGCTCGCACGCCCGGCCCAGCCTCGCGCGCACGTCCGCCAGCTTCTCCGGCGCCGCGGTGCGCGGCAGCATGGCCAGCAGCGACTCCAGCGCGCGCCGTGCGTGTTCCGGCCGCTCGCAGCGCAGGCTCAGGTCCGCCAGGTCCAGCAGCACCGCCGCGTCCGGGGCCAGCCGCGCCGCCTTCTCCAGCGCCACCAGCGCGTCGCCCACGCGCCCCAGCCGCGCCTCCAGCACGCCCGCCAGCTCGCGCAGCGCCGCCGCCGCCAGCCGCTTGTCGCCCTGCGCTTCGGCCACGCGCGCGCGGGCCTCCAGCGCGGTCGCGAGCCCGGCCAGGTCCGCGCGCTTGCGCTGCAGGGCGCACAGCTCGCCCAGCGCCGGCAGGTCGTCCGGCTCCGCGCGCAGCACCTCCTGCAACGCATGCACGGCGAGGTCCAGGTCGAAGGCGAGGTCGCGCGCGGCCACCGCGAGGCGGCGGTACTTCTGCGCGCGCTCCTTCGGCTCCGCCGTCAGCCGCGCCAGCGCCGCGAGGCAGCGGGTGAGCTGCGCGCCATCACGGCGGGCCTCGGCCAGCGCGAGCAGCGACTCCAGCGCGGGGCGGTGGTCGCCATCCGCCTCCAGCGCCAGGGTGAGCAGCTTGTCGGCCTTGTCCGGCTGCTGGAGCTTGCCCCGGTACAGCTCGCCGGCCTCGGCCCACAGCGCCGCGCGCGCCTTCGGATCCTCCTTGAGGGCGGCGGCCTTCTCCAACGCCTCGGCCAGCTCCTGCGAGCGGCCGGTGACGCGGAAGTACGGGATCAGCTCGTCCAGCGCCACCGCGTCGCGAGGATCCAACGCGAGCGCGGCCTCCAGGTGCTCGCGCGCCCGCGCCGGGTCGCCCAGCCGCGTGCGCGACAGCCGCGCCAGCGCGTGGTGACTCTCATGCGCGGCGTGCCGGATGCCTTCGGAACGCGGCGCGGGGCCCGCGAGCTCCAGCGCCTGCTGGTATCCGCTCAGGGCCTCCTGCAACCGCCCCAGCCCTTCGGCCACGCGCGCGGAGGCGAACAGCGGCTCGGGTTCACCGGGCAGCAGCGACACCGCCTCGCGGTAGCGCAGGAGCGCGTTCTCCGGCTGCTTCAGCCCCTCTTCCCACACGCGGCCCGCGAGCAGGTCCGCCTGTCCCACGCGGTCCAGCTCATGGCGCGCCATGGACACTTCGCGCAGGCGGTCCAACGCCTTCAGCGCGCGCAGGTGCTCGCCGCCGCGGTGGCACAGCTCGCCCAGCAGCAGCAGCGCGTCCGGCTGGTCCGGCGACAGGCGCAGCGCGGCCTCGCAGTGCAGCCGAGCCCCCGCGATGTCGTCCTCCGTCTGCGCGCACAGCCGCGCCAGGTGCACGTGCGCGTCCGCGGCCTCCAACGGGTCGCGCGCCAGGGCCGCGAGCCGCCGGTACGCCCGCACCGCGCCCGCCCTGTCGCGGGCCTGATCCGACGCGCGCGCCAGCGCCTTGAGCGACGGCAGGTGGTCCGGCTTGAGCCCCAGCAATTCGTGCAGCGCCTTCACCGCCACCTGGGGCGCGGTGTCGCGCGAGGAGCGCGCGGCGGCCTCGGCGGCGAAGAACGCGGCGGCCTCTTCCGACGTGCGACGGGCCAGCGCGCACAGCGCCAGGTAGCGCTCCGCCGCGCGGGCCCCCTCGCCCCGGCGCTCGCGCACCACGGCCTCGCCCCACAGCGCCGCGGGGCTGCGGTCGCGACGGCGAAGGAGCGTGGCCGCCACATCCAGGGCCAGGTCGTGCGCCTGCGGATCCGCCACCAGCAGCGCCAGCAGACGTTCGGCCGCGAAGGGGTGCGCGTCCTGCGCGTCCCCTGCCTGGAGGTAGGCCTGCCGGGCCTCGGCGAGCCGCCCCTGCGCGACGAGCCCCTCCGCGTCCGCGAAGGCCCGCGCGCCCTCCAGCGCCAGCATCAGCTCCTCGTCCGGCGCGGCGGGCGGCGGCAGCCCTCCAGCGGCGAAGCGCAGCCGCAGGCCGGTGCTGGAGACCTCCGCGGCGGACAGGCGCGCGGTGTCCAGCGTGGGCACCTTGTAGCCCCGGCTCAGCGCGGCGCGCTCGCACAGGGCGGGCAGCACGCGGGTGGAGAAGCCGGTGGCCCCCCGCACCTCGACATCCGGCAGCAGCCCCAGCGCGCCCACCGCCGTGGACAGCAGCCCCGGCAGCTGCACCGACGGCGTGGCGGAGAAGCCATACAGCCGCACGTCGTAGACGTAGACGGCCAGCCGATCCCCGTCCGCGTCAAAGGCGATCTTGAACGTGAACGGCGTGCGCTCCGGCGCGGGCAGCCGTCCCTGGCCCTCCAGGTAGCCGGGGCGGAAGTGCAGCCGCAGCTCCTCCACGCCGGCGAGCCGTCCCGCCAGCTCCGCCACCTTGCGCGTGATGAGGTCCGCGTCGACGGACAGCTCCAGGAAGCCGAAGAGCAGCTTCTTGCGCTGGTAGCGCGTGGCGCCCGCGCTGACGTTGAACGGGAAGCTGACGTCCGGAATCTGGAGCGCGAAGTCGGAGATGCGCAGGCCGGGCTGCACCTCCAATGCCGGAAAGCCCACGAACGCGCGCCGATCCAACAGGCGAAGCTCGGGGGCGGCGCCCGTCTGGGCGGCGGCGGACTTGGGGGACTCGCTATCGGTGGCCATCTTCGGAGGGGGGAGAGGCTACCATGACCCCTAAGCCCCCGAAATTTTGGACAAACCCCCGCTCGCACGGCAGGCGGCGGGGCTCTGGGCACCCAGGCGAACTTCCGATGGAGGATCGCCATGCGCTCCAGGCGGAAGCCGTGCAATATGCCGCGCCGTGCTGGTCCCCGACGCCCTGGTCCTCGATGGTCGTTTCCGGGTCCTCGGACCCCTGGGCTCCGGGGGCATGGGTGAGGTGTACCTGGGCGAGCAGGTGTCCCTGGGTCGCAAGGTCGCCATCAAGGTCCTCCACCACGACCTGCACGCCCAGCCCGGCATGGCCGAGCGCTTCAAGCGCGAAGCCCGCCTGCTGTCCGCCGTGGAGCACCCGTCGGTGGTGCGCATCGTGGACTTCGGCGAGTCCGGCGACGCCGCGTGCCTGGTGATGGAGTTCGTGGAGGGGCAGAGCCTCTACGACGCGCTCGTGCAGGGGCCCCTGGCCGCGCCCCGGGCGCTGGCCCTGCTGCACCAGCTGGCGGAAGGGCTGGCGGCCATCCATGAGAAGGGGATCATCCACCGCGACCTGAAGCCGGAGAACGTCTTCATCTCCCCCAGCGTGCGCGGCGAGCAGGCGCGCCTCTTGGACTTCGGCATCGCGAGGCTGGTGGAGCCGGACGCCAACAGCGCGCTCAGCCAGATTGGCGTGGTGCTGGGCACGCCGGAGTACCTCTCCCCGGAGCAGGCCCTGGGCGCGAAGGTGGACACGCGCAGCGACCTGTACTCCTTCGGGGTGCTGGCCTACCGCGTGCTGTCCGGGCGGCTGCCTTTTGATGGGCCCTCGCCGCGACACTTCCTCTCCCAGCACGCCTCGTCCGCGCCGCTGCCCCTGGAGCGCGCGGCGCCGCAGCTGTCGCGCTACGTGGGGCTGCTCTCGCTGGTGATGCGGCTGCTCGACAAGGACCCGGCGAAGCGGCTCCAGACAGCGAACGAGCTGGCGGACGCGCTGGGCATGGCCCACGCGGCGCTGGTGGCGTTCACCCCGAGCCAGGGCACGCCCATCGTCCACGCGGGCATGACGCCGTCTGGCGGGATGGCGGCCTACGGGCCTCCGGGGGTGCTGCGCGGCGAGCCCTCCGGCACGGCGGCCTTCGGCGTGACGCCGCCGCAGCCCGGTCCCGGTTCGGGCACGGCGGCCTTCGGCGTGACGGAGCCCGTGGCAGCGCCCTCGGGGACGGTGCCGCCGGTGCAGTCGCGCACGGGCACGGCGGTGTTCGGGACGGCGGCCCGGGTGACGGGCAGCATGGGGGCGGTGACGGGCGGCGCGGCGGTGGCGAAGCCGCAGAACGTGACGGTGATGCTCACCGACATCCAGGGCTTCACCGAGCGGATGAGCCGGCAGACGCACGAGGAGAACGCGCGGATGCTGGACACGCACGACCGGCTGCTGCTGCCGCTCCTGCGCGAGCACGACGGCAAGCTGGTGCAGAAGCGCGGCGACGCGCTGCTCGCGGTGTTCCGGGCGCCCTCCTCCTCCCTGCGCTGCGGCATGGCGATGCAGCTGGCGCTGTGGCGGCACAACCAGACGCTGCCGCCCGAGCAGCAGCTCCACGTGCGCGTGTGCCTGCACGCGGGCGAGGTGCTGGTGACGAGCGACTCGGTGCTCGGCGAGCCGATGGAGGTCGTGAAGGCGGTGGAGCACGTGGCCGCCGCGGACGAGGTGACCTTCACCGAAGCGGTGAACATGGTCCGCAACCGCGCCGAGGCCGCCGCCGAGCCGTGCGGCACCATCCCCCTGCCCGGCCGCGAGGAGCAGGTGCAGCTCTACCGCGTCGTCCGCGCGGCGGAGGGCCCGCCCTTCGCCGAGGCGCTGGGGGCCCGGGACTCCGCGTCGAAGCGCTCGCCGCTGGAGGCGCTGGGCGCCCTGGGCCCGAAGGTCCGCGCGGGGCTGGGAGTGCTGCGGAGCCGCCTGGGCCCGAAGGTGGTCACGGGCGTGGAGGTGCTGCGCCAGCGGCCTCGCGTGCTGGGCGGAGCCGTGGCGGCGCTGGTGCTGCTGACGGCGGGAATCGCCTGGTGGGTGCATGCGAGTGATCCGCTGGTGCAGGCGCGCGGGTTGTTGGAGGACGGCCAGCCGGCCGAAGCGCTCCAGTTGTTGAACGGACCGCCCGTGCAGAAGGGCGCTCCCGCGACGCGGCTGCGCGCGGCGGTGAAGCACGCGCAGGGGTCGCACGACGAGGAGCACAACCTGCTCCTGGGTCTGGACAAGGAAGACCGGGCGGACGTGGAGCCGCGGCTCCTGGACGGGCTGGCGGAGGACTTCGGCGACGGCGAGCAGGACCGCTCCATCCGCCGGGCGCTGGAGGCGCTGCCTCGCGACACGGTGCGCTCGCACTTCCAGTCCCTGACGCGCGGGGAGCCGTCGCCCAAGCAGTGGGGCGCGCTGCGCTACCTGGAGTCGGTGCAGGACACGGAGGGCCTGGAGTTGGTGAAGCTCTACACGGCGTCGTTGGACTCGCCCGACTGCGGCGTGCGCACGAAGGCAGCCTCGCGGCTGTCGGCGCTGGGCAATCCGTCCGCCCTGCCCGCCCTCACGCGCGTGGCGGAGGCCGCCCGCGAGAAGCCTCCCGCCGGAACGCGGCCGTGCAATCCGCAGCCGTTCACCCGGGCCATCGAAGAGCTGAAGAAGAAGACGCAGGCGCCGTAGTTCCGGCGTCAGTGACCTCCGAGACCACCATGCGATGGATGTCCCTGCTCCTGTGTGGATGGTGGCTGGGCTGTGCCGCAGCGGCGGATTCCCGGCCGCCCCTCTCGACCGAGGTCGCCTGGGAGGACTCCGCGCAAGGCGCTCACGAATGTGACGACAGCGGCGAAGACGTATGTCTGACCCCGGTGTGCTCCGACACGGGGTGCGCCCTGTATCGCTGCGAAGACCTGTCGCCGGGTCGGCTCGTCCGCACGCGCTCAGGGGCCACGCCTCCGGTGATGATCGCGCCGGGAAGCGGCGCCCAGCGGACATGGGGCAGCGCGCAGGGCCTCCCAGGAGACGCGCGGCCCGTCATGGTGTTCCGCTGGCATCGGCGCGAGAAGCTGCCCAGCGAGCTCCAACGGGAACGGGCCTACGAGGAGTGGTCACACAAGCCAAAGGAACGGCATCACCTCTTCCCCCAGGCCTTTCAGGACTACTTCGCGCGCAAGGGCATCAACGTGCATGACTACGTCTTCGCCATCGACGCGGAGGTCCATGCCCGCATCCACCGGGGGAAGAACGGCGGCCCCTGGAACGCCGAATGGCGCGCATTCATCGAGCGCACCCTCGGCGAAGCCCCGAAGCACGAACACCTCGAGCACGCGGGCGCGCTCATCCAGAAGTTCTTCCTCGTCGGCTACACGATGACCTACTGGCAAAGGGTCGACCTCACCCCCGTTCCCAGGGACTGAATGCGCTACTTCGAGCTTCGAGAGTCCACGGACGCCACGCCCTGGACCGGTGAGTTTCGCGCGAGGAGACAGTGGGGCCTGCCCGGTGTGGCGTGCCCGACGTGCCACGCGGAGTGGAGCGGCGTGCTGTCCCATCCCGCCGTGGACCTCTCCCGCCTTCCAGAGCGACAGGCGTTCGAGACGCCGCGGTTGGAGCCCTACGCGGAATATGCTCGGCTCGCGGAGCAGGTCCGTTCCCTGCTTCCCCCCGGCGCGCTACTCCAGCCCGGTTGCACCTTCGGTCCGCTGCGTGGCACTGCGCAGGGACGATTCGGTCCCGTCACCGTCTTCCCCTCCTGGGAGATCTTCCTGCGCGAGGACGTCCTGACGTCCTTCCGAGCCAGCCCGCTGCGGGGACTGGTCCCGGTGCAGGCGGAGCTCTCCTTCCCGACGAAGGACTCGCAGCAACTCCACGAGCTTCAGCTGATCCCCACCGGCCGCCTGCACGAAGCCTGCCTTCCAGTGGGAAGACCACCACCGTGCGCGACGTGCGGGCGGCAGGGGTTCAGGGTGCCCCCCAAGCGGTGGCTGGATGCGGGTTCCCTGCCTGCCGACCTCGACATCTTCCGACTGGAGGACGCAGTGACGCTGATCATCGCCACCGAACGGTTCGTCGAGGCGCTCCGCGCGCTGGGCCCCAGCGATGTCGGAATCCTCGAAATCGAAGCGCGGTAGTCCTGGTGCGGCCCGTGGAACGCGCTGTGTGTCACGGGCGCCGCGCCTTCGGCCCCGCGCTCAGGCCAGTGCCGCGCGGATCCGTTCGCACACGCCTTGCATCCACGCGGGCCCTCTCATGCATCCCTTCCCCCTTCCGAGTCCCATGCTCCCACTGCGCGCCTGCGTCCTGCTGCTCCTGCTCTCCGCCTGTGCCTCCACGCCGCCTCCCGTCGTCGCCTCCACCCCCGCCACGGAGGAGACCGTGCTCGCGGAGGACGTGAGCGTCCGTCGCATCGCGCCCGGATTGTGGGTACACGTCACGAAGGCGAGCAAGGACTGGGGCAAGTGGAGCGGCACGCCCGCCAACGGACTCATCGCGGAGGACGGCGAGTCGTCCATCCTCGTCGACACGGGCTGGGAGCCCCGTCACGCCGAGGTACTGCTCACCTGGGCGCGCGACACGCTGCACCGCCCCGTGCGCGCCGCGCTGGTGACGCACTTCCACATGGACCGCGTCGGCGGCATCCCCGCGCTCGACGCACAGGGCATCCCCGTCCACGGCCGCGAGGACACCGCGCGTCGCGCCAGCGCCGCGGGCGACCCCGTGCCTGGGCAGCGCCTCTCGGATGCGCAGGACTTCGGACCGCTGTCGGTGTTCTTCCCGGGCGCAGGCCACGCACCCGACAACCTCGTCGTCTTCCACCCGGCCACGGGCGTCCTCTACGGAGGCTGCTTCGTGAAGGACGCGCAGGCGAAGGACCTGGGCAACCTGGGGGACGCGGACGTCACCGCCTGGCCCGCGAGCCTCCAGCGCACGCGCGAGCACTACCCCGACGTGCGCGTCATCGTGCCCGGCCACGAACTCCCCGGAGGACCGGAGCTGCTCGGCCACACCGAAGCCCTGCTGCGCGAAGCGCCAGGCGCCACCTCGCGCTGAGCGCCTCAGTCATCCCGGCGGGCGTGGCCCTTCTTCTTTCCATGGCCGTGACCGTTGCCATGCCCCCGGTCGTCGTCATCCCAGTCGTCCCGGCCGCCGCCCTTGCCCTTCACCTTCTCGTTCACCTTGAGCAGGTTGCGCGAGTACGCGTCGTAGTCCAGGTGCAGGTGCCCCTTCGCCCCCGGAGCGAAGGCGCGCAGCTTCACCTTCCACACGTTGTTGCCGGTGAGGTGCGCCTCCTGCAACTCGCACTGGTACCCGCGCGAGCGGCACTGGTCGAACCCGCGCCGCACCGCCTCGTCGTAGTTCATCGCCACCGGACGCGAAGGCGGCGGGCGCGGTGAGGGACGCGGGTGGCGGCTGTTCGCCACGATGCAACCCGACGAGAGCAGCAGGGTTCCCAGAAGCAGGGGCAATTTCATGCGCGAGATGACGCCACACCTGCGCCCGGATTCAAACAGGCCCCCCGTATGGCCTCTGACTGCCGTGAGGCTACAAACCTCCAGGGGAGGCGAACGCGACGAACAACTCTCCGGCAAGGTAGGCGCGCAGCCCCTTGCTCGCCGGTCGGATGTAGTCGTTGAGCAGCGCGCCCTTCGCCTGGCGGTGCACCGTCGGGAACGCGAGGTTCATGTGGCTGCGCGCCACACCCTTGCCGCCACGGTGGATGAACGTCACGGTGCCGTCCGGATCCACGCGCTCGACGACCGCGACGTGCGTCATCCCGTCGTTGCGCTTGCCGTCGCGGTTGCGGTCGTACGTCTCGCGGAAGAACGCCAGGTCCCCGGGCCTCGGCTTCAGCCGGTGCACCGCGCCCGCCGCCTGCGCGCGCCGGAAGATGCCCGTCACCGCGTTCTCCCCCGCGAGGAAGCCGTGCGCGACCAGGTCGATGCCGGCCTGCAGGTACGCCAGCCGCACCAGCCCGGAGCAGTCATTGGGCACGGAGCGATCCAACTTCCGCGCGCCCACCAGCTGCGCCGCGCGGGCCACGATGCCCCGAGCCTGCTTCGACGGCGGCGGCAACAGCTCATCCCAGAAGCCGCCCGGGCCCTGCGTGGGCCCCGTGAAGAGCGCCGCGGCCTCCAGCGCCGCCGCGATGACCCCCGCCTCCTCCGGCAGCCCGCGAGGGTCCGCCGCCATCAGCGCCGCCAGGGAATCCCGACCCTCCGGCGTCACGAACTCCAGGGGCGGCGGGGCCTCCGCCTTCACGCCCAGTGCGCCCTCGGCGCCCACCGCCGCGACCCTCGGCGACCCCCGGGGAGCAGCGGTGGTTTCGGTGGACGGAGGCCCCCACGCCGTCTTGGGAGCGACGTCCGGGACGTGCGCACAACCCACCAGGGAGCCCAGCGACAGCAGGATGACGAGCGACGAACGGCGCAGCAGCAACAAGTCCTCCGGGGGTGAACGCCGGCGCATTCAACCCCGGAATCGTTGTACGTCAAACAGCGATCACCCCTCCCAGGTCGCGAGCAGGTCTCGCACCCGGGCGTACCTCTGGAGGAGGGCTGCACGGTGGGCGCTGAGCACCACCATGAAACCCACCACCAGCAGCCCCAGCAGCGACAGGAACGCGGCCCCCACGCGGTGGTCGCGCATGCCGAAGCGCACCAGGTTGGCGGCCACGGCCGTCACGAGGAACGCCGAGCCCAGGTACACGTAGGAGCGGATCCGCAGCGCGATGCCCGCGCCCACGCCCACGAGGCAGAGGAAGACGCACAGGAGCATCGCCTCGCCGTCGTTGAAGAGCAGCGGCTTCCAGGCCCCGGCCACGTAGATGCACGTCACCGCCACGGCGCGCAGCTGCGCGTAGGCGTCCTGCGACAGCCCGCCCCGGAAGACGCGCAAGAGGGCCAGCACGGACAGGCCCGCGGGGATGGCGTAGTACTGCGGCTCGCCGGTGCCGGTGCCCAGCCACACGAAGAACAGCGCCGTGTTGAAGGCCGCGACGGACACGAGCGACGCCGGGCCCTTCGTCTTCGAACACGCCGCGAGCGCCGCGAAGTGCGCCGCGTAGCCCACGAGCAGCGCCACCGCCACGAAGGGCTCGCCCCACGGCAGCGACAGCAGGCCCGCCAGGGGGAACAGCCACGCGCCCGCGATGGACGGACGGCGGAAGGCCTTCAGGCCCGCGCCTTCACGCCGCACGAACAGGTACAGGCCGGTGAAGACCGCGCCGCCGATGAGCGACGCCAGGCTGTCCGGGGCGCTGGGGCTCGCGCCCACGCCGATGAGGCGCACGCAGAGGTAGCCCGCCGCGACCACCGCCTGCGCCATCCACGCCGCGGCTTCGTCCTCCTCCTTCGCCGCGCGCCGCACCAGGGCGAAGAGCAGGAAGACGAGCCCGCCGCACGCCACCCACGCCTCGCGCGACGCGCCGCCCGGGACGTGCACCGTCATCACCGCGAGCACCACCTCCGCGAGCGCCACGCCGGAGAAGCCCAGGCCCATGGGCCCGCGCACCTTCCGGCCCGCCACCGTCAGCACCAGCGTGGCGAGCAGCGCGCTCGCCGCGCCGAAGTACGGGAGGATGAACTCCGCGCCCCGGCCGGTGGAGTACACCGCGCCGAAGTGCACGATGAGCGCGTGGACGGCGAAGAGGGACGCAGCCCAGCCCAGCCATTCACGCTCGCGGCGGCGCAGCACCACCGTCCACGCGGTGGCCCAGGCGAAGAGCACGCACACCGGCATCCCGGGGTGCTTCAAGTGCCGCAGGCCCGCGAGCGACAACAGCGCCAGCACCGCGCCGCCGTGATGCAGCGCCGCGCCCACCGCCACGCCCCGCGCGTCCAGCCCGAAGCCCACCAGCGCCAGCACCAGGCCCACGCCGGCCAGGATGGCGGGCGCCCACAGCGGCGGCACCGCGGCGACCAGCACCGCGCCCAGCAGGGCCGTGGCGCCGTTCATCATCAGGCGCTCGCGCGTCACCATCAGCACCAGCGCCGTGGCACCCGCCACCAGCGCCACCGGAAGGGGCAGCGCGCCCGGGCCCGCGTTCACCAGCCACAGCCCCAGCAGCAACGTCAGGGTGCCGGCGCTGCCCACCCACAGGGGCTCGCTCCACGTGCCCTCGATGCCCGGCGTGAGGCGGGCCATCACGTTCGTCAGTGTGCGCTGCACGGCGCCGGACTGGCACGCCGCGGACAGCAGCGCGGCGGCCAGGGCCACGCCCGCGACGAGCGGCCCCGCCTCCGGGCGCCACGAACCGGACTCCACCGCCAGGCCGATGGGCGCGAGCGAGAACGCCCACACCGCCGCGGTGAGCAGCCACCGCTGGGACAGCAGGAAGGTCGCCGCCAGCAGCACGCCACCCAACGCCGTCAGCGCAGCGGGCGTCGGCGAGGAGAGGACGGAGAGCAGCGTCACGGCCAGCGCGCCACCCACGGCGGTGGGCCGCAGCGCTTCGTCGCGAGCGCCCCGGAAGAAGGCCGCCACCGCGCCGGGCACGTGGTGCGCCGCCAGGGCGAGGGCCAGCAGGAGGACGGTGGCGAAGGGCCGCGCCTCCGGGATGAACATCAGGAGCGCGGAGGCGACGCCCACGCGCAAGGACGGCAGGGGCCCCGTCATGAGCACCAGCGCGACCGCGGAGACCAGGGCCGCGCGCTGCTCCGGCACCAGCAGCGACAGCACGCCCAGGGCCGCGACGGCCACCTGCATCCACTTCGACAGCGCGTGACGCGGGGCTTCGTCAGCGGAGCGCAGCAGCAGCGAGGCCGCGGACGGCACGTGCTCCGCGACGCGCACCAGCAGCAGCGGGTAGAGCGGCAGCAGCGCCACCCACGCGGGAGGCGTGCCCACGGCCACGATGCCCACCAGGCCGAAGGGCACCATCAGCGCCGCGGCGAAGGGCTGGCGCAGCGTGCGCGTCCACAAGAGCGGCAGCAGCGCGGGGCCCAGGAGCGCGAGCAGCGTGGCGCCGGGAGCCCGTGCCAGCGAATGGCCCTCCCAGCACACCGTGGACGCGACCAGCACCGCCATCGCGGTCAGCGTGGAGACGAGCGAGAAGGACTGGCCGCCCGTGGCGATGCGCCGCACGGCGGGCACGTCGTCCAGCAGGGCCAGGACGCTGAGGAACGTGGCCAGGCCCAGCAGGGCCAGCGGCCCCACCGTGTACAGCGCGACGCCCGCCTCGATGGTGGCCATCAACACGCCCAGCGTGGAGGGCAGCGCGCGCGTGGTGAAGAGGGCCGCGAGCGCCGCGCCCAGCAGGAACACGGTCTGCTGGCCCGGGGGCGCCAGCTCCACCGGGACCAGCGGCAGGACGAGCGCGAGGATGCCCGCGGTGACGGTGCTCGCGCTGCGGCCCTTGTGCGCGGCCACCACCGAAGCGAGGAGCGACGCCGCGATGAGCAGGACCAGCGACACCGCCGGCGGCAGGTGCCACCCCGAGTAGTACCAGGGGACGTCCGGCAGCAGCGCGAGCCCCACGAGCACGACCGCGAACGGCCGCACGACCGGGAAGGTGCGCGACACCACCGCCACCGTCGCGGCGGCGGTGAGGAGCACGGGGCCCAGGAAGGGCTGCTGGGCCACCAGTCCCCAGCTCACGGCGAGCCCCGCGTACAGGAGGGCCGGGATGCCCAGCCGCTTGAGCAGGCCGCCGCGCTCGCCGAGCAGCGCGAGCACCAGCGCCCCACCCACCATCGACGCGAGCACCGCCTGCGTGGAGTGCACGGTGGCGAGCTTCGGCAGGAGGGCCGCGGCGAGGAAGGCGCCATAGGCCACGTAGCCGTCGTTGCGCAGCCGGAACGCGGCCACCAGCACGCCCGCGCTTCCCAGCGCCATGCCCATGACGGGCGCGGCGGTGGCGCGGGTGCCCAGCGCGAGGCAGAAGGCGCTCGTCGCGAGGACGCCAACGACCGCGCTCAGGAAGCGCTGCGTGCGCGCATCCTCCAGGCGCCACACGAGACCCGCGAGGCCCAGGGCCAGTACACCCGCGATGACGGTCGCGGTCCCCAGACCGAAGGCGATGGCTCCGGAGATCGGCAGGACCGCGAAGAGCACGGAGCCCACGGCGGTGAGCGGGAAGCGCTTGAACAGCAGGCCCGCGCCCAGCGACAGCACGGCCAGCGCGAGCGTGGCGAAGAAGGCCGGGCGCGCGTCGGTGCCCAGGTGTCCGTAGAGCGCGAACGCGGGCGCGGCCCAGGTGGTGGCGCGCAGGAGCACATCGGCGATGCCCAGGTCGCGCGCGGCGCCGGAGCTGGCGGAGCTGTCGGAGCGCTCACCGCGACGCTGGAGGCGGAACGCGAGCACCAGGCCCGCGAGCACGAACGGGATGGCCGTCAGCGCGCCGTACTGGAAGGGCAACACCTCCGAGGGCGGGTAGCCCAGGCGCGTCTTCAGCGCGTTGAGCAGGACCGTCGCCGCATGAGGGACCAGTTGCACGCTGGACGCATAGGAGAGGTAGGCGCCCGCGTACGCGGGGTAGAGCCACGGCAGGCGCGACACGGGCCCACGCGACAGGGCCACCAGCGTGCCGGTGAAGATGGCGGCGGTGAGGAAGAGGGCCGGCGTGGTGCCACCGATGGCGCCCGCGAGGCAGGCCACCTGGAGCGCCACGGTGCCGATGGCGAGCGGATCCGCGGAACGTTCAGCGTCAAGCGTGCGGAAGCGCAGGCAGGTGGCGAGCAGGAAGGCGACGAAGGGCGCGTAGGTGCCGGCGGGGACGGAGGCGTCCGCGGAGCCCAGGGCCAGGTGCAACCGGATGGCGAACAGCGCGGTCAGGTACAGGGGCGCGGCAATCGCGAACGCGAGCGCATCCCCCTTGCGCGGGGTGGTGAGCGGCTTGCTGGACAGCAGGAAGAAGAGGAGGCACGGCAGCGCGTTGAGCCACACCGCCGGAGCGCCCAGCCGCGCGGCCAGGGGGGCGAGCCCCATGATGAGCGTGGCGCCGACGAGGCCCACCTGGATGAACGGGCGCGAGGGGGCGTCGAAGGACTCGGCGGGCTTGCGTGCGAGGAACGCGGCGACGCCGGCCCAGACGAAGAGCAGCGGCACGAGCAGCGCGGGGTGCACGCCGTCGAGTTGGAGGGACTCACCGAAGCCCATGGGCCCCAGCGCGACGCCGCCCAGCGGGGCCACGGCGGAGCCGATGAGGCCGAGGATGTGGCCCGGCTTGCGCAGGGACTCGCGGCGGGCGAGGAAGCCGCCCCAGACGGAGAAGCCGACGGAGTAGCCCACGGTCATGAGGAAGACGGTGAGCGAGCGGGTGACGGAGGTCATCCCGGCCCAGGACTCGAAGACGAAGTAGAGCGTGCCGGAGAGGATGAGGAACGCGCCGATGAACCACGCGATGCTCTCGTAGAGGAACGGCCGCCACACGCGGCTCCACGACGACGCCTCCTCGACGAGGCGCGCGGTGCGACCCGCGGGCGCGGGCGGATCCATGAACGGCTCGGCGGGGTTCGGCGGGAGCCGGCGGGACGCGGCCGCGCGCTGCTCGTTCACGGCGCGCGCGCGGGACTCAGCTGCGCGCTGCTCGTTCACTGCGCGCGCGCGGGACTCGGCGGACAACCGGGTGGCCACGGGGAGGCGACCGGCCACGGTGTCCGGGGTGGCGACGCCCAGGGACGCGGCGGCGTCATGCACGGTGAAGCGCGCAGCGGCGGCGCTCACCAGCTTGGGGGCCTCCGGAACAACGGCCTCCGTGAGCGCATGAGCCACGGGCGCTTCGGAAGCCTCGGGCGCGTCGGCGGTGACGTTCGCGACCTGGGCTTCAGCGGGGACAGAAGCTGTCGCGGCAGCCTCCGGCGCGGCGAACATCACGGGACCGACGGCAGCGGCCCCCTCCCCCATCGGCGTGGGCACGAACTCGTTCGTGGGGAAGGCTTCGTTCGGGACTGCGACCGGCTCAGGCGCGGGCGTCAGCGCTTCAGCGGGCGTCTCGGTGAGAATGGAGAGGAGGACGCGGGCCTGTCGCTCGTAGCGTTCGGTGAGCCAGCGGCGCACGTGGGCGGGCACATCGGAGGCTTCCCAGCGCGGGGCCTCGTCCAGGAGGAAGTGGACGTGCGCGAGCTCGGCCTCGATGGCGGAGCGGGCTCGGGCGGACAGCGAGGTGCCGCAGAGAACGCACTGGCGCGCACTTCCCAGGCGTTCTTGTCGGCAGGCAGGACAGTACATGGAACTTCCCCCTCTACAACGGACGTGCCACGGACAATGCCCTGGAAGGTCGCGGGATTGAAATCCACGGGGGGTGCGGTGGGCGCGTGGCACCTGTGCAGGGAGCTGCACAGGTGCACACCCGGCGCTGGCCGCCGGCAACGAGGCATGGGACCGTGGAGGTCATGAGCACGGAACTGACGTTGCGGCCCATCGAGGCCCGAGACGACGCGGCGATGGCCGCGGTCATTCGCGCGGTGATGCCGGAGTTCGGAGCGGACGGCCCGGGGTTCGCGATCCACGACCCCGAAGTGGACGCGATGAGCGCGGCCTACACCCGGCCGAGGCACGCCTATTTCGTCGTCGTACAAGAAGGTCGGGTGGTGGGAGGCGGAGGCATCGCGCCGCTGGACGGAGGCGCGCCGGACGTCTGCGAGCTGCGCAAGATGTACTTCCTGCCCCAGGCCCGGGGCCACGGCGCGGGCGAGCGGTTGCTGAGACACTGTCTGGAGTTCGCGAAGGCCGCCGGCTTCCGTCAGTGCTACCTCGAAACGCTGGCCGGCATGGCGCAGGCACAGAAGCTCTACCAGCGGCTCGGCTTCGAAACCCTCTGCGCCCCCATGGGCGGCACCGGGCACTTCGGCTGCGACCGCTGGTACGCGCTGGACCTCACGAAGAGCGCCTGAGCGCTACGGCATGAAGGCACGTCGCGCGAGGATCTTCCCCTCGGGCGACACCGCGTACAGCTCGAACCAGTCGAACTCCAGACCGCTGCCCACGGGCCATCCGCATCGGTCGAGACGCCGGTCGATGCGGACGAAATAGACGCCACCCTCCTGGCCCACCACCACGTCCAGTGAGCGGGCAGAGGACTCGCACGCGCCCGCATCCTGCTTGGGAAAGCTCGCGAGCACGCGCTGGAGCGCGGCATGGGCCGCCAGGATGGCCGGGCCGTCCAGGGTCGCAAGCGGGCGGAGATCCGTGGGCCACCGGATGCCAGCCTGGGTCCCTCCATCCGTGATGGAGGCACTCCCGCCATCCGCCACAAGCGACACCAGGAGAAGGACGTAATGGAGTTTCAGCACACAGCACCTCTCCCACGGCAGTGGTGAGTCGGCATCAGAGCCAGCACGTTTCAAGCAGTACGGCTGACTGCTCTCCCTCCTATCAAGAGAGCAGGCCAGGACACGCAGCAAGTATTGCCCTTCCGACCCAACTTGTCAGGTCAGGAGGCCCGCATGGCGGATACGAAGCAGCCCCGACGCGCCCCGCGCGTACAAAGCGCACGCACCACGCACGCCGCCCCCGCGCGCACGGACAAGCTCCCCTTCGACATCGAAGAGGTCCTCCGCCGCGTGCGCCACGAAGTGCGCTCCTTCGCGGACGCGGCGATGTTCGAACTCGCCGCGAAGGGCCATGGCTCCCTCTTCGAGCAGCTCATCGCGTGCATCCTCTCCATCCGCACGCTCGACGAGGTCAGCCTCCCCGCGTCCCTGCGCCTCCTGGAGCGCGCCAGCACCCCGGACGCCCTCGCCCGCCTCACACCCGAAGCCATCGACGCGCTCATCCAGCCCGTCACCTTCCACGAAGCCAAGGCGTACCAGGTCCACGCCATCGCCGTGCGCACGCGCGACGAATTCCACGGCCAGCTCCCCGCCGACCCGGACGTGCTCCAGACGTTCAAGGGCGTGGGCCCCAAGTGCGCGCACCTGGCGCTCGGCATCGCTTGCGGCCACGAGGTCATCAGCGTGGACATCCACGTCCACCGCGTCACCAACCGCTGGGGCTACGTGAAGGCCTCCACCCCGGAGCGCACCCTCGCCGCGCTCGAAGCCGTCCTCCCACGCCCCTACTGGGTGGAGCTCAACCGGCTCCTCGTCCCCTTCGGCAAGCACGTGTGCACCGGCTCCCGCCCGAAGTGCTCCACCTGCCCCGTGCTCTCCTACTGCCGGCAGGAGGGCGTCACCTCCCACCGGTAGCGCCGCGCCCTACCGGTCCCGCCCCGCGAACTGCGTCGCCCGGCGCGCGAACCTGCGCCACGGGTTCGTCCGCCCACCGTTCTGCAGCGTGACCTCCTTCGAGTGTCGGATGTCCTTCTCCCAGCACCCCTCCAGCTTCGCGGCGATCTCCTTGTCCTCGAACACCAGCGACCCCTCGCTCAACTTGTTGAGCGACAGCGCATCCAGGTTCGTGGAGCCCACTACGCAAAGCCAGTCATCCACGAGCATCGTCTTCGCGTGCATCATCGCCGGCTGGTACTCCCAGATGCGCACGCCCGCTGCCAGCAGCCGCTCATACGTGGACCGCTGCGACGCGCGCACCACCGGCACGTCGTGGTGCCCACCGGGCCCCAGCACGCGCACGTCCACGCCCTGCCGGACCTTCACCTCCAGCTGCTCCAGGATGGCGTTGGGCGGCGTGAAGTACGCATTGGCAATCCACAACCGCTTCGTCGCCGCCGCCACCACCAGGCGCACCATCCGCTCCGCCTCGGTGATGCCCAGCCGCCCCGTGCTGTCGATGAACGCCGCGCACCCGCCGCCGTCCGGCTTCAGCTCCGGGAAGGCCTCGCGCGGCAGCAGCCCGCCGCCCGACTCCTGCCAGTGCTTGGCGAAGGTGACCTGGATGCGCCGGACCTCCGGCCCCTCCACGCGGATGTGCGTGTCGCGCCAGTTGTCCTCCTTCAGCCCGTCGCCCTCCCACACCTTCCAGATGCCGAAGCCGCCCGTGAACGCGACCCTCCCGTCCACCACGACGATCTTCTGGTGGGAGCGCCCCAACAGCCGCCCCAGCACCTTGCCCGCGAGCAGCCGGTAGTAGTGCACCTCCACGCCCGCTTCGGTGAGCCGCTTCTCCACCTTCTGGTCGAAGTCCTTGTCCCCCGTCGTCTCCTCGCTGCCCACGGGGTCCACCACCACGCGGCACTGCACCCCCGCCCGCGCGCGCTCCGTCAGCGCCTCCACGAAGCGGTCCGACAGCTCGCACGGCCGCCAGATGTAGATGAGCATGTGGACGCTGTGCTTCGCCGCGCGGATGTCCTGCAACATCCGCTCGAAGACCTGGCTGTTCTCCAGCAGCTCCATCCGGTGCCCTGGCGACAGGCCCACGCCCGCGGACTGGTAGAGCGCGAACGAGAAGCCCTCCGGACCGGGCGGCAGCTCGAACGGTCCCTGCATCTCGTGCTTGCGGTTCGCACCATCGAAGCCATGGGCCCCCGGCTGGGGCAGCAGTTCCACGTCCTGGAGGTCGCTCATTGGACCCAACGTAAGAACGCCCCGCGCCGCACGGGAGTGACCGCCCGTCTCCCCGTCCGCGCGGTGAACAGGACTCCATTCCGTCATTGCCGCCCCGTTCCACCATGGCGAGACTGCGCCCGTTCCCTCGCCTGGAGAGATTTCATGCTCGATGCCCCTTCGCGTCCCCTGGCCCGGGAGCTGTTGTCGCAGCCGAAGCTCACCCCCCTCATCCCCATGCTCTACGTCGCCTGGACGGACGGCGAGCTGACGACCGGGGAGCTGCGCGCCCTGGGCGCCGCCGCACGCGAACAGCCCTGGCTGGACCTCAAGGCCAGCAGCGTCCTGGCCCTCTGGGTGGATCCGCTGCGTCCGCCCCCGCCCCGGGAGCTGGCCCTGCTGCGCGAGCACATCCGCGCCACCGCCCAGCACTTGGTCGGCAACGAGCACCACACCCTCGCGGGCCTGGGCGTGCACCTGGCCCAGGTCCTCGGCGGGGACGCGCCCGTGGGCATGCCCCTGCCCCAGCTGGGCCAGGCCCTGGCGGCGCTGGAGGCCACGCTGGGCGTGGACGGCAAGGAGGCGGTGCGCTCGCTGCTGCCCCAGGCCTCGCGCACCGCTCACTCGGAAGCTCCGTCCAACGCGCCGTCCTTCGAACCCCAGGCGATGACGGTCGTGCTGGATCGCACCTACGCGAACGTGCGCAAGCAGGTGCGCGGCTGGTTGCAGGACGCGGACTTCCGTTACAAGGAAGGCCTGAGCACCACCGCCTACCGAGACCAGGTCTTCGACTGGCTCAAGCACCTGGCGGATGACGGCCTGGGGCAGCTCGCCTTCCCCAAGGGCCGCGAGGGCGGCGCGGACCTGGGCGCGTTCATCGCCGCCTTCGAGACGATGGCCTTCTTCGACCTGAGCCTCGTCATCAAGGCGGGCGTCCACTTCGGCCTGTTCGGCTCCAGCATCCTCTTCCTGGGCACGAAGCGGCACCACCAACAGTACCTCCCGAAGGTCGCCTCACTGGAGCTGCCCGGCTGCTTCGCGATGAGCGAGCTGGGCCACGGCTCCAACGTGCGCGACTGCGAGACGGTGGCCCGCTACGACGCGGCCACGAGCGAGTTCGTCATCGACACGCCGTCGGAGACCGCGCGCAAGGAGTGGATTGGCAACGCGGCCCGGCACGCGCGCATGGCCACCGTGTTCGCGCAGCTGGAGGTGGGCGGCGAACGGCTGGGCGTGCACGCGCTGCTCGTCCCGCTGCGCGATGAGAACGGCAAGGTGCTCCCAGGCATCCGCATCGAGGACTGCGGCGACAAGATGGGCCTCAACGGCGTGGACAACGGCCGGCTGTGGTTCCACGGCGTGCGCGTGCCGCGTGAGAACCTGCTCGACCGCTATGGCCAGGTGACGGAGGCCGGCGAGTACACCAGCTCCATCACCGGCGACTCCAAGCGCTTCTTCACCATGCTGGGCGCGCTCGTCGCGGGCCGGGTGAGCGTGGCGTGCGCGTCCCTGAGCGCGGCCAAGAGCGCGCTCACCATCGCCGTGCGCTACGGCGACCTGCGCCGCCAGTTCGGCCCCGCCGGCGCGCGCGAGGTGCGCCTGCTGGACCACCAGTCGCACCAGCTGCGCCTCTTGCCCCTCGTGGCCAAGGCCTACGCGCTGGACTTCGCGCTGGAGCACCTGGTGGACCGCTACGTCCACCGCACCGAGGACGACGCGCGCGAGGTGGAGGCGCTGGCCGCGGGCCTGAAGGCCTACGCGTCATGGAACGCCACCGCCACGGTGCAGGAGGCGCGCGAGGCGTGCGGCGGCCAGGGCTACCTCACCGCGAACCGGCTGCCGTCGCTCAAGGCGGACACGGACGTGTTCACCACCTTCGAGGGCGACAACACCGTGCTCATGCTGCTGGTCGCCAAGGGGCTGCTGACGGGCTACCGCCAGCGCTTCGAGGACGACCGTGTCTTCGCGGTGCTCAAGCTCATCGTGGACCGGGCGGCCACGGTGATGACGGACCGCAACCCCATCGCGGGCCGGCGCACCCACAGCGACCACCTGCGCGACAGCGACTTCCACCTGCGCGCGCTGCGCTTCCGCGAGGAGGAGATCCTCGCGTCCGTGTCCAAGCGGATCCGCAAGCGGCTGACGGCGGGCGTGGAGTCCTTCGAGGCCTTCAACCAGGTGCAGACGCACCTGCTGGCCCTGGCGCACGCCAGCGTGGAGCGCATCGTGCTGGAGCAGTTCCTGCACGGCGTGGCGGCGGTGAAGGACGAAGCGCTCAAGCCGGTGCTGGGGCGGCTGGCGGACCTCTTCGGCCTGTCGTGCATGGAGTCCGCCAGCGGGTGGTTCCTGGAGCACGGCTACCTGGAGGCCCCCAAGGCCAAGGCCATCCGCCGGGAGCGCGTGCAGCTGTGCCTGGAGCTGCGGCCGGATGCGTTGGGGCTGGTGGACGCGTTCGGCATCCCCGACTCGTGCCTGGCGGCGCCCATCGGCCTGGGGCGGCTGGCGCCCGGCGGTGAACGGTTCGACGACGGGGCGGCTGACGGCGCCCGCGACGGCTCGGCAGACTCGCGCGCGACATGAGGACACGTGCGTGGTGTTGGCTGGGGCTCCTGGGACTGGGGATGAGCGGTTGCGCGACGCTCTCCCCGGCGGAGCAGGCTCGGCAGGTCAGCGCGACCAACAAGGAGCGCGCCCGGCTGTTCACGGAAGAGGTCTACAACCAGAAGCGCCTGGAGCGCATCCCCGAGTACGTCGCGGCCGACTACGTGGACCGCTCGGAGGACGCGCCCCGGGAGCTGCGGGGGCCTGAGGTGGTGCGCACCCAGGCGGAAGCCGGCTTCGCGCTCTTTCCGGACCTGCGCTTCGAATTGCTCCACATCCTGGCGGAGGACGACTGGGTGATGGTGCGCTGGCGCGCGGTGGGCACCGACGCCAAGGGCCCCCCGGCCGCGGACGGCAAGCCGCGCCCGGTGACGCTCCAGGGGGACTCGCTGTACCGGCTGCGCGACGGCCGCTTCGTGGAGTCCTGGGACCTCACCGACCGGCTCTCCCCGCTGCTCCAGCGCGGGTACAAGGTCGTACCCCCGGACCCGTGACAGCGTCTTCCCATTGACACTTGCGCACCGGAACCCCCAGGGTCCCGGGCATGAAGATGAACGCCGGGCCCATGCGGGCCTCAGACAAGGCCCGTCAGAGCGCCTTCCGCACGGCCTTCCCGCCCCACGGCCCCCAGGGCGCGTCGTGGGGCGGCAGGCTCTTGCGACTCTTCGGTTGGGGCCTGGTGCTGCTCGGCGCCTTCGCGCTCGTCGTCGTCATCGACGGCTGGACCGCGTTCGGCAAGGGCGCGAGCGGCGCGCGGCGCGAGCGGATGGAGCGCTCGGCCCAGTGGAAGGACGGCGGCTTCGTCAACCCGGAGCCCATCATCAACCACTGGCAGGAGAGCTTCTCCAGCATGTTCCATGCGAGCCCGGACAGCAGCCCCCAGGCGCCGCTGACCGTGGAGCGCATCGACCCGAAGCGCTTCGCCACGCCCCCGCCGGGCGGGGTGCGCATCACCTGGTTCGGGCACTCCTCCACGCTGGTGGAGGTGGACGGGCACCGCGTGCTCACGGACCCCGTCTGGGGCGAGCGCACGTCGCCGCTGGAGTGGCTGGGCCCGAAGCGCTGGTTCCCGGCGCCCATCGAGCTCAGCGAATTGCCGCCCATCGACGCGGTGGTCATCTCCCACGACCACTACGACCACCTGGACTTCGCCACCGTCCGCGCGATGAAGGACTGGAACACCACCTTCGTGGTGCCGCTGGGGATAGGCGCGCACCTGGAGTACTGGGGCATTCCGGCCGAGCGCATCGTGGAGCTGGACTGGTGGGAGCGCACGCGCGTGAAGGGGTTGGACATCGTGTGCACGCCGGCCCGTCACGCGTCGGGCCGCTTCCTCCAGCAGAACAAGACGCTGTGGTCGGGCTGGGCGCTCGTGGGGCCGGAGCACCGCGTCTACTACTCCGGCGACACCGGCCTGTTCCCCGCCATGGAGGAGATTGGCGCGAAGCTGGGGCCCTTCGACGCGACGCTGATTGAATCCGGCCAGTACGGCGCGGGCTGGCCGGACTGGCACCTGGGGCCGGAGCAGGCCGTGCTCGCCCACCGGCTGGTGCGCGGCCGGCTGATGCTGCCCGTGCACTGGGGGCTGCTCACCCTGGCCACCCACGCCTGGACGGAGCCCATGGAGCGCTCGCTGGTGGCCGCGAAGCACGACGGGGTGAGCATCGCCGCGCCCCGGCTCGGGCAGGACCTGCTCGTCCAGACGCCGCCCGCCGTGCAGCGCTGGTGGCCGGAAGTCCCCTGGCAGACCGCGGCGCAGGCCCCCATCGTGGCCAGCCAGATTCCGCCCGCGACCCGCCAGGGACCTCCGGCGCTGCCGCTCCTCGCGGCTCCAGCCGCCGCGATTCCCCAAGCCGCCCAATGAGTGACGCGCGGAGGGCCGCGCTGCGCAAGGCCTTCCAGGCGACAGGCTATGTCGTGGCCCCGCATCCGCTCGTCGGGGGCGTGAAGCACGTGCTGCGCGTGGACGCCGTGCACCCGGCGCTGGACGCCGCGCTCACCGCGCACGGGCACGCCACCTGGGCCTTCCTCACCGCGTGGAACCCCCACGCGCGGTCGCGCTCCCCCCGGACCAACGCGGGGCTCCAGCGCACCCTGCGAGGCCTGCTCGAAGCCCGGGGCCAGCCCTTCGTGCCCGCGGTGGGCGTGGCGGAGGACCGGAGCTGGTTCGAGGAGAGCCTCTTCGTCCCCGGCCTGTCGCGCGACGAGGCGTGGCGCCTGGGCCGGCTGTTCCAGCAGGAGGCGGTGCTCTGGAGCCGCGTGGGTGGGGCCGCGGAACTCCTCGGGTGTCAGGATCCTCCCAGCCCTTGAAGCACGGGCTTTTGTCGTCCGCTTCACACAGTGCGGGACGACACCCATTCGGGACAGAGCACTCACTGCGGCGCCACGGGGCGGTGCCATGGTGCGCGCCTTTTCCAGGGGAGTCGTGTCCTGCGCGCCTCCCCATGACTGACACCAGGAGCCGCCTCGATGCAGCCTTCCGTCCCCTCCGCGCAGAACGCCGCGCGTCCCAGTGTCTTCCTCCTCGCCGGTGCCTTCGTCACGGGCCTGCTGCTCTTCATGCACGGCGGCTGCGGCAATCAGGAGTGCGTGAACGCCTTCGACTGCGAGGAGTCAAACCCCGCACCGGAAGGCCAGGGCTGGACCTGCGTCGAACACGTCTGCCAGGCCGTCACCTTCCCGCCGCCTCCGCCCCCGCCCGACGCGGGCACCGGCACCGACGCAGGCACCGATGACGCCGGCACCGGCGCGACGGTGTCCGTGAAGATCCTCGCGTTCAACGACTTCCACGGGCAGTTGGAGCCCGCGGGCGGCAGCGGCGGACAGATCATCCAGGCCACGCTGCCGGACGGCGGGGCGGACCGGGTGAACGCGGGCGGCGCGGTGTACTTCGCGAAGTACGTCGCGGACCTGCGCGCGAAGAACCCGAACACGGTGGTGGTGTCCGCCGGAGACCTCATCGGCGCCACGCCGCTCTTGTCCGCGCTCTTCCACGACGAGCCCACCATCGAGGCGATGAACCAGATGGGGCTGGACCTGAGCGCGGTGGGCAACCACGAGTTCGACGAGGGCGGCTCGGAGATCCTCCGCATGCAGGCCGGCGGCTGCCACCCGGTGAACGGCTGCCAGGACGGCACCGGCTTCTCCGGCGCGAAGTTCAAGTTCCTCGCGGCCAACGTGGCCACCGGCCCGGACCGCACCCTCTTCCCGCGCTACGACGTGCGCACCTTCGAGGGCGTGAAGCTGGCCTTCGTCGGCATGACGCTGGAAGGCACGTCCCGGCTCGTCACGCCCACGGGCGTGGCGGGGCTGCAGTTCAAGGACGAGGTGGAGACCGTCAACGCGCTGGTGCCGGAGCTGAAGGCGCAGGGCGTGAGCTCCATCGTCGTCGTGGTGCACGAGGGCGGGACGCCCGCGCTCGATTCGCTCTACAACGAGTGCAAGGGCATCTCCGGCCCCATCCTGGACATCGCCCAGAACCTGGACCCCGCGGTGGCGGTCATCGTCAGCGGCCACACCCACCAGGCCTACAACTGCACGCTGAGCGGCAAGCTCGTCACCAGCGCCGCGTCGGTGGGCCGGCTGCTCACGGACATCGACCTGACGCTCGACGCGAAGACGGGGCAGGTGACGAAGGCCCAGGCCCAGAACGTCATCGTCACCCGCACGGTGACGCCGGACTCCACCATCACGGAGCTCATCTCCCGCTACAAGGGACTGACGGCGCCGCTGGAAGGCCGCGTCATCGGCTGGATCGCGGAGACGCTCATCCGCGGCAACATGCAGCGGGACCCCTCCGGCCAGTCCACCATGGGCTTCGTCATCGCGGACGCCCAGCTGGAGGCCACGAAGCCCGCGGGCCTGGGTGGCGCCCAGATTGCGTTCATGAACCCGGGCGGCGTGCGCACGGACCTCGTGCGCGACCCGGCCGACCCCAACGACGTCGGCGCCGTCACCTACGGCGAGGCCTTCACCGTGCAGCCCTTCGGCAACACGCTGGTCACCATGACCCTGACGGGCGCGCAGATTGAGCGCCTGCTGGAGCAGCAGTTCCGCCTGGGCGACCTCACCCGCATCCTCCACCCGTCCGCGGGCTTCCAGTACGCGTTCAGCGCGGGGGCGCCCATCGGCTCCAAGGTGGACCCCGCCAGCATCCAGCTGAACGGCACCACGGTGGATCCCGCCGCCAGCTACCGCGTCACGGTGAACAGCTTCCTCGCCCCGGGCGGAGACAACTTCTCCGTCCTCGCGGAGGGAACGAACCTCGTGGGCGGCGGCGTGGACTCGGATGCGCTGGAGGCCTATCTGACCGCGAAGAGCACCCAGGCGAATCCGCTGCCCGCCCCGGCGCTCGACCGCGTCACCCGGCTGCCGTAGCCGGAAACCCGACGCTCAGCGAAACCCCGAGCCCCCGGTGGCGGGGCTCGCCTCGCTGGGCTGGAAGATGCTGGAGGTGGGGGGCATCTCGGGGGTGATGTCCAGGCGCCGGGAGCCCGTCACCCGCTGCGCCAGCTCGTCGAAGTCCAGCTCCAGCAGCTTGCCGGAGCCCTCTTCCGGAAGCGCGAAGCGGATCCGCCAGTAGTTGGGGCGGATCCGCACCGCCTCACCGCTCTGGGCCAGTACGAGGCTGTTCTGCCGGGCGTACTCCTCACCGGCCTGCACGACGTCGCGGTTGCCCAGCTCCGCCTGCACCGACTGCGCGGAGGGCGGGGCGGGAGTCCGCCCGCTGGGGCCGGTGGCACAACCAGCACCCGCCAGCAGGGCAGGCAGGAGAGCGGCAAGGAAGGAACGGGGGGCCATACCCGAACACTGGCCACGCCCGGGGCAGGTCACACTGGAGGGCTGCTTGCGCAACCCTCTGGCATCGCATGCCCGGCCGGAGGACGGCGAAGGGGCTGGAGTCCAGACACCTCCAGGCCTCCTGGGGAATCAACCGCTACTTGCCCGGCGTCGGGATGCCCGCGCGCTCCACGACCTCGTCGATGAGGCCGTACTGCCGGGCCTCCTCGGCGCTCATGAAGTAGTCGCGCTCGGTGTCCTTCTCGATGCGCTCGATGGTGTGGCCCGTGTGCTTCACGAACAGGCCATTGAGGTACGCGCGCAGGCGGAGGATCTCCTTGGCCTGGATGTCGATGTCCGTGGCCTGACCCTGCGCGCCGCCCAGCGGCTGGTGGATCATGATGCGGGCGTTGGGCAGGGCGTAGCGCTTGCCCTTGGAGCCCGCCAGCAGCAGCAGCGCGCCCGCGGAGGCCGCCTGGCCCACGCAGATGGTGGACACGGGGCACTTCACGTACTGCATCGTGTCATACATCGCGAGCGCCGCCGTGACGGAGCCACCGGGCGAGTTGATGTAGAGGTTGATGCCCTTGTCCGGGTCCTCGGACTCCAGGAACAGCAGCTGGGCGACGATGAGATTGGCCACATCGTCGTTGATGGGCGTGCCCAGGAGGATGATGCGATCCTTGAGCAGGCGGCTGTAGAGGTCGTACGCCCGCTCGCCGCGGTGCGTGGTCTCAATGACGAAGGGGACGTTCATGGCCCCCGTACCCTAATCGTCCCTGCCTCCGCGCGCTGCCTCCTTCTTGCCTGAGCGTGCGCTGGCCCACGGTTGGGCGGGATGTGGGAGTTCCCCCACCCCACCCGCCGGCCGGGCGGCCTACAGGTTGCCGGTCATCTTCTCCGGGCGGACCCACTGGTCGAACTGCTCGGCTGTGACGAGCCCCAGCTCCACGGCCACCTCCTTGAGCGTCTTGCCCTGCTTGTGCGCCGTCTTGGCGATCTTCGCCGCGTTGTCGTAGCCGATGTGCGGGTTGAGCGCCGTCACCAGCATCAGGCTGCGCTGGAGGTTCTCCTGGAGGCGGGGGAGGTTCGGCTCGATGCCCACCGCGCAGTGGAGGCGGAAGCTGCGCATGCCGTCCGCGAGCAGCCGGCAGCTCTGCAGGAAGTTCTGGATGATGAGCGGCTTGAAGACGTTGAGCTCGAAGTTGCCGGACGCGCCGCCCAGGCAGATGGCCACGTCGTTGCCCATCACCTGCGCGCACAGCATGGTGAGCGCCTCGCTCTGCGTGGGGTTCACCTTGCCCGGCATGATGGAGCTGCCCGGCTCGTTCTCCGGGATGTTGATTTCACCAATGCCAGACCGGGGCCCGGACGACAGCCAGCGGATGTCATTGGCCACCTTGAACAGCACCGCGGACAGCCCCTTGAGCGCGCCGTGCGCCTGCACCAGCGCGTCGTTGGCGGCCAGCGCCTCGAACTTGTTGGGCGCGGTGACGAAGCCATGCCCGGTGAGCCTTGAAATCTCCGCCGCCACGCGCTCGGCGTAGCCCGGGGGTGCGTTGAGGCCGGTGCCCACGGCGGTGCCGCCCAGCGCCAGCTCCAGCAGGTGCGGTAGCGCGGCCTCCAGGTGGGCCTTCGCGCGGTCCAACTGCGCCACGTAGCCGCTGAACTCCTGGCCCAGCGTGAGCGGCGTCGCGTCCTGCAGGTGCGTGCGGCCAATCTTCACGATGGACTGGAACGCCTGGGACTTCTGGGCCAGCACGTCGCGCAGGGCCTGGAGCTCCGGCAGCACGTGCTTCACCACGGCCTCCACGCCGGCCACGCTCATCGCGGTGGGGAACACGTCGTTGGAGCTCTGCCCCTTGTTGACGTCGTCGTTGGGGTGGACCTTGCGCGCCTCACCGCGCTCGCCGCCCAGCAGCTCCGAGGCGCGGTTGGCCAGGACCTCGTTGCAGTTCATGTTCGTCTGGGTGCCGCTGCCCGTCTGCCACACCAGCAGGGGGAACTCCTCGTCGTGCTGGCCGGCGAGCACCTCGTCCGCGGCCCTCACGATGGCCTGCGCCTTCTCCTTCGCCAGCGAGCCGTTCTCCTGGTTCACCCGCGCGGCGGCCTTCTTCACGAGCACCAGCGCGTGCACGAGCGCCAGGGGCATGCGCTCGCTGGAGATGGCGAAGTTCTGGCGGCTGCGCTGCGTCTGCGCGCCCCAGAGCCGGTCGGCGGGGACTTCGATGGGACCAAAGGTGTCCTTCTCGATGCGAACGTTCTTCGTGCTCACGGTGACGGCCTCCCCAGGCGGGAACGATGTCCAGGCGCTGGCGCTTAACACCCCCGCCCCTGCCCGGCAGGCCCCGGCGTGGGACGGATGCCACTTCTCCAACGCTCGGCAGCGGGGAGGCATGCCCGCGCAGCCCCGTCCGCCCCTCTCGCGGCGGACACGCCCGCGTTAGTGTCGCGCCGTGAGCACTCCTCCCCCCACCGGCACCATCCGCGCGCTCCTGCTCGCCCAGGAGCGCGGCACGCCCATGCGCCGCGTCCCCGAGGCCCGCGCGGTGGAGCAGCACGGCTTCGAGGGGGACCGTCACCAGCGACGCGCCGTGGGGCACAAGCGCCAGGTGCTGCTCGTGGACGAAGCGCAGCGGGCCGCCTTGGACGTGCCCCTGGGAGCGCTCAAGGAGAGCTGGGGACGCAGGGGCCAGCTTGCCCGCGTGCTGAAGGCAGGCACCGTGCGCGAAGGCGACCCCGTGCGCCTCTTGGACGTGAACCCGGACGCGCCCCGCGTCATCCGGCCGAAGCTGCCCTGAGCCGTCACCGGCTCCAGAGCTTGCCCAGGCTCAGCGGCACCGCGTCGAAGGGCGCGGCGTGCACCGTGCCGCTGCCCAGGTGCGCGGCCGACAGCTGCCACTGGCCCTCTCGCAGGTGGTGGATCTCCAGCCCTTCCGCCAGCGGATCAATGAACCACAACCACTCCACGCCCTCGCGCGCGTAGACGCGCATCTTCGGTCCCCGGTCCCAGCGATACGTGGAAGGTGACAGCACCTCGCAGACCCAGTCGGGCGCCAGGGAGAAGGAGGGGACGTCAGGCAGCTGGGGCATCCGTTCGCGTCGCCACGCCGTGACGTCCGGAACCAGGGCATCACCTGAAGGCAGGAAGCGCAGCTCCGGCGCATCGAGGATGAGCCAACCGCCAGGTCCATCCTGTCCCCGATCGAAAGGGCCATCCAGCCAGGCCCCCAGGCGCGAGGCCGCCCGCGTGTGGCGGGACGCAGGCCTCGGGCTGACGACCAGCTCCCCCTCGATGATCTCCCCCACCTTCGTCGGCGGCACGTCCTCCAGGTCGGCATACGTCGCCGGCCTCCCCTTCCCACTCCCGTTTCCGTCGCCCATGCGCGCAAGGATGCCCCCTACCCCTGACATCCTCAAGACACCGGCCGACCCGACGCACGGTGCCAGGAAGACAGGCCCGTGAAAACTCGTCAGCCTCGACGCACCTCCAGCAGCCCTGACCTCCTGCAAACGAAGCCAAACGCGACTACTTTGACTAATACAAATCACGCCTGCTTGCGTGACGGCGCGAGCAGAACCGTGACACACTTTTTCCAGTCAGTTTCACTGTCTCGGGGGGGAGCGTTGCATGGGCATTTCCTGGATGGGTTTGGCGCTGGCGGTCGGAGGACAGCTCCCTCCGGATGGCGCCGCGCAGCTCCAGAAGGTGGACCGGGTGATGCCAGCGCTGCGTCGGCTGGCCGCCGACCCCGAGGTGCTGCAAGCCATCCGGGCCCAGAACGCGCGCCGCGTCCCGCTCGCCACCGTCCAGCGGCTCGACGAGGAGTGGAGGGCCACCCCGGCGCTCACGCCCTTCAAGCAGGCCGTGCTGGACGCCCCGTGCAGGGGTGCGCTCCAGCGCCTCCAGCAGCGGCTGGGCCCGGCGATGGCGGAGGCCTTCACCATGGACGGCCAGGGCGCGCTGGTCTGCGCCAGCCGGCGCACGTCGGACTACTGGCAGGGGGACGAGGACAAGTGGCGCCTCACCCATGCCCGGGGCCGGGGTGGGCCGGAGCTGCGTGAAGCCCCCTTCTTCGACGAGTCCAGCCAGGCCTACGTCATCCAGGTCTCCCTCCCCGTCCGCGACGGCGCCCAGGTCATCGGCGCGCTCACCGTGGGCCTCTCCCTGCTGGACCTCTGACGTTGCTCGTCCCCCGGATTTCCCCCATGCACCTGCTGTCCGGCTTGAAGTTGAGGGGTCGCCTCACGCTGTGGGTCTGCCTGCTGCTGGTCGCGGCGCTCACGCCCGTCCTCGGGACGGCCGTCCACATCATCCGAAAGACCGTGGAGCTGCAGGTCCAGGGCGTCCTCCAGGTGGAGGCCCAGGGCCTGCGCGACCTCGTCGAGTCCTCGCTCCGGGAGCGAGAGACGAACGCGCGCGCGTGGACGGAGGACGCCATCCTGCGCGGCGCCCTCCTGTTCGGCACCTACGCCAAGAGCGACGCGGTGCTCGCGACCCTCAACGACCGGCACGCCAGCTTCGCGGGGCTGGTGCTGTTCACCCTGGACGGCCGCGCGGTCTCCGTCAGCCGGCCCGGGCTGCGTGACGCCTTCGCCGGCCACGAGCGCGACGTGCTCGCCGCGCCCTGGTTCCAGGCCGCGCTGAAGGACACGCTGGACCCGGCCACCCTCACCGGCGCCCTCACCCGGACGGACCCCTTCTTCGCCCGCCCGGTGATGCCCCTGGCGCTGCCCGTGCTCAGCCCCATCTCCGGCGAGCAGGTGGGCGTGCTCCTGGCGGCATATGACTGGGGCCAGTTGAACCAGGTGGTCGAGGGCGCGCTCCAGCGCTCGCGCGACCGGGGCCAGCGCAGCTTCACCCTGGACATCCTCGGCCCGGACGGCGCCCGGCTCTACAGCTCCCGGGCGCCGGGCCAGGCCCCGCCGGCCAAGGCCGTGCAGGCACAGGCAAGCTCCGACACCACCCGCTTCGCGGCGGGCCAGGGCTGGCGCTTCGTGGCGGAGCTGGACGCGGACGAGGCCTTCCTGCCCCTGAAGCGCTTCCTTCAAATCAGCCTGCTCGCGGCGGTCGCGCTCCTGGTGCTGGCCGCCCTGGCCGCGTGGGCCCTGGCGCGCAGCGTGACGCGGCCCATCACCACGCTGAGCGCGCTGGTGTCCCACGTCGTGCGCGAGGGCGACCTCACCCAGAAGGTGACGCTGCGCGACCAGCAGGACGAGGTGGGGGAGCTGGCGGCCGCCTTCGCGCGGATGATGGACCACCTGCGCGAGTCCACCACCAGCCTCCAGCAGGGCACCCGGGTGCTGGGCCAGACGGTGGAGGAGCTGACGACCGCCACCCAGCAGCAGGAGCGCAACCTCATCCAGCAGGGCACCGCGCTCCAGGAGACGCAGGTCACCGCGCAGGAGATCCAGCAGACATCCCAGCTCGCCGCGACGCGCTCCCAGGCGGTGCTCGGGCTGGTGGCGAAGGCGCGCGAGGTAGGCAGCGCCGGAGAGACGACGCTCGGCGCCAGCCTGGCGGGCTTCGAGGAGCTGCGCGACCACGGGCTGCGCCTCGCCAAGGACATCTCGTCGCTCAACGAGCGCACGAGTCAGATTGCCAGCATCACCCAGACGGTGAAGGACCTGGCGGACCAGTCCAACATGCTCGCGCTCAACGCGGCCATCGAAGCGGTGCGCTCCGGGGAGCATGGGCAGGGCTTCGGCGTGGTGGCGCGGGAGATCCGCAACCTCGCGGACCAGTCCATCAACGCCACCGGCCGGGTGCGCGAGGTGCTGGACGACATCCGCGGCGGCATCCAGGCCACCGTGGAGCTCTCCGAGGAGGGCCAGCGCCGCTCCGAGGCGGGGCTCACCCAGGTGCGCGCCACCACGGAGAGCCTGCGCGCGCTGACGGACATCATCCAGGACAACGCATCAGCGGCTCAGCAGATCGCCGCGGCCGTCATCCAACAGAACGCGGGCATCGCGCAGATCTTCACCGCCGTCACGGACCTGTCCCGGATGATGGATGAGACCCTCCAGGCCATGCACGGCACCCAACGCATGACCCAGTCCCTGCGCGGCGTGGCCGAGCGCATGGAGACCGTGGCCGGCGTCTGGCGCGTCCAATAGGCGCCGCGACTCAGACGCGCCGCTCCCAGCGCGGCGTGTCGTCCTCCACGGGCGCGCTGCCCACCTTGGACACCCAGTCCAGCGGCGCCTGCAGGGGAGCCCTGCCTCCTGGCTTCGCCGGGGTGAACGCCCAGACGAGCAGGTAGAGCCCCGCGGCCGACCCCGCCGACGCGAAGAGCATCACCACGAACGCCACCCGCATCAGGGCGACGTCCACGCCGAACTCCCGGGCCAGCGCCGCGCACACCCCCAGCACCGCCCGCCCCTCACCCCGGTGCAGCGGGACGGTCCGCGTGCGGCAGTGCGGGCAGCACGTCTGCTCCCCGGACAGCTCCTTCGAACAAGCCCTGCATCGTGTCGTGACGTCCATGAGCTGACCTCTCCGTCCGGGCCCCGCTTGGCGCATCGGGGGCCCCATCCCTACCTACGGAGGCCGCTCCCGGTGATTGCACCCCCCAGGACACGGGATTCCGGGGGGTTGCGTCCCGCTGCGTCACCGGATTTACAAATTTATTCAGAGCGATGTTGACATCCTTACAGGCAAGCGGCCTCTAATTCACCAAGACTTCCCTTCGCCCGTCGAAGGGGGCATCTTTCAGCCCGTCACAGCGATTTACAACGCATCTTGTCAGGAGCCGCCATGGACCCCAGCACCTCCCAGAACCCCCCGTCGTTCGGTCCGGGCGTGAGCGTTGAGGGGGCCTGGCATCCGGATTACGCGGCGGTGCTGACGCAGGACGCCATGGCGTTCGTGGCGAAGCTGGCGCGCACCTTCGGGGAGCGGCGCGAGGCCCTGCTGGAGCGCCGCAAGAAGGTGGCGGAGGCCTGGCGCAAGGGCGAGCGCCCCCACTTCCTGCCGGAGACGGAGGGCCTGCGGAAGGGCGACTGGACGGTGGCCCCGGTGCCCGCGGACCTCCAGGACCGGCGCGTGGAGATCACCGGTCCGGTGGACCGCAAGATGATCATCAACGCGCTCAACTCCGGCGCGAGCGTCTTCATGGCGGACTTCGAGGACGCCAACAGCCCCACCTGGGACAACGTGGTGCGCGGCCAGTTGAACCTGCGCGACGCCGTGCGCAAGAGCATCGCGTTCACGGCGGAGAACGGGAAGCAGTACGCGCTGAATGAGAAGCACGCGGTCCTCTTCGTGCGTCCGCGCGGCTGGCACCTGCCGGAGCGCCACGTGCGCATCGACGGCAAGCCCATCTCCGGGTCGCTCTTCGACTTCGGCCTGTTCTTCTTCCACAACGCGAAGGAGCAGCTGAAGCGCGGCACGGGCCCGTACTTCTACCTGCCGAAGATGCAGAGCCACCTGGAGGCCCGGCTGTGGAACGACGTGTTCCACCTGGCCCAGAGCGAGCTGGGCATCGCGCCCGGCACCATCAAGGCCACCGTCCTCATTGAAACGCTGCCCGCCGCGTTCGAGATGGATGAAATCCTCTACGAGCTGCGCGAGCACTCCGCCGGCCTCAACTGCGGCCGCTGGGACTACATCTTCAGCTTCATCAAGACGCTCCAGTCCGACCCGTCCGTGGTGCTGCCCGACCGCGGCCAGGTGACGATGGACAAGGGCTTCCTCAACGCCTACTCGCAGCTGCTCATCCAGACGTGCCACCGCCGGGGCGCGCACGCCATGGGGGGCATGGCCGCCTTCATCCCCATCAAGGGGGACGCCGCCGCCAACGACGCGGTGATGGCCAAGGTGCGCGCCGACAAGCAGCGCGAGGCGAAGAACGGCCATGACGGCACCTGGGTCGCGCACCCCGGCCTCGTCCCGGTGGCGAAGGAGATCTTCGACGCCCAGATGAAGGGCCCCAACCAGGTGGCCAACAAGCGCGAGGACGTGCGCATCACCGAGGCCGACCTGCTCAAGCTGCCCTCCGGCACCCGGACGGAGGAGGGCCTGCGCCACAACCTGCGCGTGGGCATCCAGTACACCGCCGCGTGGCTGGGCGGCCTGGGCTGCGTGCCCCTCTACAACCTGATGGAGGACGCGGCCACGGCCGAAATCTCCCGCGCCCAGGTGTGGCAGTGGATCCACCACGGCGCCACGCTGGAGGACGGCCGCAAGGTGACGGTAGAGCTGTTCCGCAAGCTGCTGGCGGAGGAGATGGCCCAGCTGTCCCGCGAGGGTGTGGCCGAGCGCTACGGCCAATCCCACGTCGAGAAGTCCCGCGCCCTCTTCGAGCAGCTGTCCACCGCGCCTGTCTTCGCGGACTTCCTCACCCTGCCGGCCTACGAGGCCCTGGATGCGGATGTCGCGAAGTCCTGAAGCCCCATTTCTTCCGAAGTCTTGAACCCTTTTCGACCCATTCACCGCAGCCCCTGAGGAGTTCTGGCATGTACGACGCGACGCCGACCACTTCCAACGATTCCCCTCACGCGAAGCTCCACGCCCAGCGCTTCGACGGCATCACCCGCAACTACACCGAGAAGGACGTGGAGAAGCTGCGCGGCTCCATCCGCGTGAGCCACACCCTGGCGGAGATGGGGGCCCGTCGCCTGTGGGAGCTGCTCCACACGGACGAGTACATCAACGCGCTGGGCGCCCTCACCGGCAACCAGGCCGTGCAGATGGTGCGCGCGGGCCTCAAGGCCATCTACCTGTCCGGCTGGCAGGTCGCCGCGGACGCGAACTCCGCGGGCCAGATGTACCCGGACCAGAGCCTGTACCCGGTGGACAGCGTCCCCACCGTGGTGAAGAAGATCAACAACGCCCTGCGCCGCGCGGATCAGATCGACCACGCCGAGGGCCGCAATGACCGCTACTGGTTCGCGCCCATCATCGCGGACGCGGAGGCCGGCTTCGGCGGTCCGCTCAACGCCTATGAGCTGATGAAGGGCATGATTGAAGCGGGCGCCGCGGGCGTGCACTTCGAGGACCAGCTGGCCAGCGAGAAGAAGTGCGGCCACATGGGCGGCAAGGTGCTGGTGCCCACCAGCCACTTCGTGCGCACGCTGACGGCGGCGCGCCTGGCGGCGGACGTGATGGGCGTGCCCACGCTGCTCGTCGCGCGCACGGACGCGGACAGCGCCAAGCTCCTGATGAGCGACGCGGACGAGTATGACCACGCCTTCATCGACAAGGCGGCGGGCCGCACCGGCGAGGGCTTCTACCGCATCAAGGGCGGCCTGGAGTGCGCCATCGCGCGCGGCCTCGCGTACGCGCCCTACGCGGACCTCGTGTGGTGCGAGACGAGCACCCCGGACCTCGCGCAGGCGAAGGCCTTCTCCGAGGGCATCCGCAAGAAGTTCCCCAACAAGATGCTCGCGTACAACTGCTCGCCGTCCTTCAACTGGAAGAAGAACCTGGACGACGCCACCATCGCGAAGTTCCAGCGCGAGCTGGGCGCCATGGGCTACAAGTTCCAGTTCGTCACGCTGGCCGGCTTCCACGCGCTGAACTTCTCGATGTACGAGCTGGCGCGGAAGTACAAGGACCGCGGCATGGCGGCCTACAGCGAGATGCAGCAGGCGGAGTTCGGCGCGGAGAAGGACGGCTACACCGCCACGCGTCACCAGCGCGAGGTGGGCACCGGCTACTTCGACCAGGTCGCCGAGGTCATCTCCGGCGGCAGCGCCAGCACCCTGGCCCTGCACGAGTCCACCGAGGCCCACCAGTTCTAGGCCGGGCCGCGGGTTCCTACCGCTGAGTTGAAGGAGGCCGCGCCAGTCCCTGGGGGAACATTCCCCAGGGATTGCGCGGCCTTCGCCGTTCCTGGCGCCGGAATCAGCAACTTTCCGGGGGGTCGGGCGATAATGGGGAGAACTTGAAGCCCCACAGGCGCGCCCCCGGGCGTGACTGCGACCGGGGCCTTTGACGGGAGCCGCCATGAACCGCATCACGTCCCTCTCCGGTCCTCGGGTGCAGCCGGCCACGACGAACACGGCCACGTCGGTGTCGGCCAGCCGCTTCGGCTCGCTGATGCAGGGTGTGTCCGCGCAGACGCCCAAGGCAGGCCCGCAGGTGTCGGGCGGCTCCGTGGTGGCGTCAGCGCTGGCGCAGGCCGGGGCCACGCCGCACGGCTCCTTCGTGGGCACCTATACGGGCGCCTCGGCCCAGGGCGCCACGGGCCAGCAGGCCGGCACCCAGACGGGCGCCGCCCAGCCCCAGAGCGAAGAGGCCCGCGCCCTGGAGGAGCTGGCAATCGGCTCCGCCGTCACCCTGTCCCAGTCCATCCTCCACATGGGCGGGATGAAGCTGGACATGGAGAAGACGTAGGCCCGAAACCCTGGCGGGGCTCCGGAGCCCGTCCCCGCCGGCTCAGGGCTTCTTCTTGTCGCTGTCGGCGTTGTACTTGTCGCGGATGCCGTCATGCCGGTTCCGCGTGTCCTTCCACGGCGTGTCGGCGTCGGTGCGCTGGCCGCCGTTCTGGCCGGTGACGTCGTTGAGCTCCTCGGCGCGCCCTTCGGCGGGCACCCGGTCGCCGTCCTCCTCGGGGTCCTTCTGCTTGGAGGGATCCAGCGGGATGCCGGCGCCGCGCTTCATGTATTCGTCCTTGGGGTCCATTCCGTCGCTCCTCCCTTGAATCCCCAAGGTGGTGACGGTGTCCCGCGCCGGGAGCGGCCGGGCGGACGAGCCCCGCCTCCCTCAGTTGAGGTACTTCGGCTTGGACGGCGCGGCGGGCGCCTGGGCCTTCATCAGCTCCAGCCCCTGGCGCGTGAGCATGAAGCGCACCGTGCCGGAGCCGCGCTCGGTTTCGATCTCCGCCTCGAAGGCGGGCCCGGCGATGCCGCCCAGGGACATGTCCTTGCGCAGGTTGGTGACGCGGCCGGAGAGCAGATCGCCGGCGACCTCGCGGGAGCCCTCGCCCCGCGAGTACAGCTCATAGGCGGCCTCGTGCAGCGTCATCGCCAGCGCGGGCGTGAGGGGCTGGGAGCTGAAGAGCACGGAGATGAGGAGCCAGTAGGGCGGCGTCTGTTCAGCCATCGTCCGCCATCCTAACGGTGCGGACCGGCCGTGTCTGCCGCACTTCAGGGCTCGCGCTCGGTGCAGCAGGTCCATGGCGCCAGTTCGAAGCGCTCGACGAGCACGTCCACCATGGCGCGCATCGCGGGGGAGACGTTGCGCGCGCTCGGATAGAGGGCGAACGCCTGACGCGTCACTGCGTACGGACGCAAGAGCTCGCGCAGCCCCCGCCGGGCGGCCGAGCGCAACACATGCATCTCCGGCAGCCTCGCGACGCCGACGCCGGCCACGGTGAGCTCGCAGAGCACCTCGAAGCTGTTGACGGCCATGTGCGGCTCGAGCGTCACCCCTTCCGTCTTGCGCCCGGCCTGGAAGGTCCACGTCGTGGGCGTCCGCGAGCCCGTCATCACCAGGCAGCGGTGGCCGGTGAGGTCGCGCGGCCGCTTCGGCGCCCCGGCGCTTCGCACGTAGGCGTCGCTCGCGTAGACGCGCAGGTGCTGCGGCGGGCCCAGGCGGCGGGCGACGAGCCGCGAGTCGGTGAGCGGCCCCACGCGCACCGCCAGGTCATAGCCCTCCTCCACCAGGGCCACCTGCCGGTCCGTCAGGTCGACCTCCACCTTCACCTCGGGGAAGCGCGCGGCGTAGTGGGCGAGCACGTCCCCGAGCACGGCCTGGCCCAGTTCCACGGGCGCGGTCATGCGCAGGCGTCCGGTGGGATGCGCTTGCAGTTCTCCGACGAGCGCCTCGGCGGCGTTGAGCGCGGCGATCGCGGGCGCGACCTCGCGGTGGTAGCTCGCGCCGATGTCGGTCAGCGTCACCGAGCGCGTGGTGCGCGACAGGAGCCGCGCGCCGAGGTGCTCCTCCAGCAGCGCGACGCGTTGGCTGAGGGTCGACTTGGGAATGCCGAGCGCCCGCGCCGCGCCGCGGAAGCTCGAGTGCTCCACCACCGCGACGAAGGCGACGACGGCGCCGGGGTCCACCTGGGGCATTGTCCGCATGGACGGACAGGATGTCCGCTGGAAGCCCCATTGTCCAAGGCCTGGGAAGGGCGGAGATTGGTGCCTCCCCTGCTCCAGGAGCACGTCGATGGACCTCTTCTCTTCCTATCGTCTGGGCAAGCTCGCCCTCCCCAACCGCGTCGTCATGGCGCCGATGACGCGAAGCCGGGCGCTGGGCGGCGTGCCCAACGACTTGATGCGCGCGTACTACACGCAGCGGGCCTCGGCGGGCCTCATCGTCACCGAGGGCATCGCGCCGTCCGCGAACGGGCTCGGCTACGCGCGCATCCCCGGCCTCTTCTCCGACGAGCAGACCCAGGCCTGGCGCTCCATCACCGACAGCGTCCACGCCGCGGGGGGGCGCATCGTCGCCCAGCTCATGCACGTGGGCCGCATCGCGCACGTGAACAACCTGCCCGCCGGGGGCCGCGTGGTGGGGCCGAGCGCGGTGGCCGCGAACAGCCAGATGTGGACCGACCAGGGGGGCATGCAGCCGATGTCCGCGCCCGAGGAGATGAGCGCGGCGGACATCGACGAGGCCCGCGAGGAGTTCGTGCGCGCCTCGCGCAACGCCATCGCGGCGGGCTTCGACGGCGTGGAGCTGCACGGGGCCAACGGCTACCTGCTCGAGCAGTTCCTGCACCCGCACGCCAACCGGCGCACGGATGGATACGGCGGCAGCGTGGAGAAGCGCGCCCGCTTCGTCCTGGAGGTCGTGAAGGCGACGGCCGACGCCATTGGCCCGGAGCGCCTGGGCATCCGGCTGTCGCCGCACAACACGTTCAACGACCTGCCGGCGCACGACGAGGTCCAGGCGCAGTACGCGACGCTCGCGCGGGGGTTGCGAGGGCTCCTGTACGTGCACGTGGTCGCCAATCCGCACGCAGGCTTCGCGGCGACGCTGCAGGCCGTGCGCGCGAACTTCGAGGGGCCGCTCATGTTGAACGGGGGTTTTGACCGCACCCGCGCCCAGGCCGCGCTGGAGGCAGGGCAGGCCGACCTCATCTCCTTCGGCCGGCCCTACATCGCCAATCCGGACCTCGTGCAGCGCATGCAGCGCGACGCGGCCCTCGCGGTGGCAGCCCAGGACAAGTTCTACACGCCCGGGCCCGAGGGCTACGTGGACTACCCCGCGCTGGCGGGGTGAGCGTCAGAGGAAGCGGCGCTCCCAGCGGCGGACTTCCTCCTTCGAGAAGCCGCCCCAGTCGTAGGGGTGCGCGTAGAGCCAGGGCTCCAGCACGCGGGCCAGCTCGCGGTAGTGCGGCAGCGTGTCGCCGGCTTCCAGGTCGCCGGCTTCAGGCACGGGCCCCAGGGACACCACCACGCGGTCCTCGGAGAGCGCCTGGACCGTCGTCGTCGGTGACGTCAGCCGGGAGCGCAGTCCTTCCGCGCCGCCCAGCTCCGCCAACACGGGCGGGCCCAGGAAGGTGAGCCACGCAGGGGGCCGCACCTGTGAGCCCAGGTACAGGGCCAGCTTCTTCATTCGCGGCAGGTCGAAACCCGGGTGACGCAGGGTCTTCTCTCGCAGGAGCGGAGTGAGGGATTGAATCCAGGCGCCGACTTCGAGCGACAGTCCGGCATGACCTGACGACCAGGGCAGCTCGCGTCCCAGATCGAGTGCCAGAGCGCGGATCCATTCCGCGCCCGGGTCCTTCAGGCACTCGATGGGCAACCAGAACTCCACGGCGCAGATGGTGTGGGGAAAGTCCTTGCGGAAATCAAGGAGCGCACTGCCCTGCCCGCGATAGTGGAAAGCGATTCCCGTGACGGAGTCGGGCCGCGCCCTCACCTCCAAGAAGGCAGAGGAACCCAACAAGCGGGTGCGAAGAAACGCTTCGCCCTCCGCATCCAGCGGCTGCCAGTCTCCCGAGTAATTCACGTACCAACCCAGCTGTCTCGGTTGGATGGCTTGACGGTAGCGCTCCAGGGCACGCCACAAGGCAGGAGCAATCTCTTCGTGAGGAGCCCGGATGTAGAAGGCAATGCTCACGCCCTCTCGCAGGAGGACCACCGACTCGCCCTCGATATCGATGGTTTCACGAACCTCGGGCACTCGCGGGGTCATCATTGGACTCCAAGGTTGGGAGATACCAGTTGGGGAGCCCGGTTCGTGTCCAGGAGCAGTTGGTAGACCTCTTCCTGGCTCTTGTCGGAGAAGGGATGTCCGGGAGCATAGCTGTCCCAGCTTGGCGGGTTGGACACCGGGCACGGGAACTTGAAGTCGTAGACCCGCTGGACCTTGAGCGGGTTCCCGAGCGCATGCAGCACCACGTCCGGGACGATGCTCGCTGTCAGCAGGTAGAACTGCCCGTCCCGCAGCCACTGGGCCACCTCCTCCGGGTCCAGCCACCGTGTCCGCCCCGTCGTCGCGTCCTTCAAGTAGCGCGGCTCCACGCTGAACCGCCCCGCGTCCGTGGCCCCCAGCACCCGCTGCACGCACTCCAGCGCCGCCGCGTGCTTCGCCTCTCCCAACTGCATCGCCCGCGTCACCTCGCGCCCCTTCGCGTCCAGCACCTTCTCCTCGCACAGCTCACGGCTGGTCCGCCGTCCCGGGCCCAGGAGCCGGTCGTTCACGTCGGAGTTCGCCTGCTTCGCGCACTCCACCAGCACCCGCTCCACGTGGGCCACCTCCGCGGCTTCCCACACGCGCAGCATCGCGGCGGCCTGGCCCGCCCGCGCGGCCGCCCTGGTCAGCCAGGGCAGGACCGCGTCCTCGCCCACCTGCGTCGCGCACGCCGGGTTGCGCAGACAGGCGTTCGTCGCCGAGTCCACCGTCTGCCCATAGTGCTGGGGCGCACTGCCTCGCGGACCCGCGCACGCGCTCAGCAGGAGGCCACACAGGGGAAGCAACCACCACGGTCGAGGAGGAGTTCTCACCCGCGCCTCCTCGCATGGAAGCGCTGACCCCTACAACCCGCCCCGTAAAACACCTCCCGCCCCGGCATGCCGGAGCAGGAGGGCCCTTCCACATCTCAGCTCCGGCGGCGACGCGACAGCATCAGCCCCATCAGCCCCAGCAGCGAGAACGCCGCCAGCGAACCACCGCTCGCCGAGCACCCACCCTGGTAGCGCTCGTCGCCCTCGTCCAGCGGCAACGGCTTCACCGCGGAGTCCGGCTTCGTCCCGCCCTGCGTCGGGTCCGGGTCCACCGGGCTGCCCGGGTCCAACGGCTCCGGGTCCACGGGGCTGCCCGCATCCACCACCGGCACCGGGTCCACCGGGGTGCCCGCGTCCACCACCGGCACCGGATCCACCGGAGTGCCCGCGTCCACCGGCGCCGGGTCCGGATCAGGCTGCACCACCGGCGGGAACACGTCCTCGCGGCTCGTCGCCTGGATGAACCCGTCGTGGTAGACGACGCCCACCGGCTTGATGGAGTCGTCCCGGTACAGGCCCATCTTCAGGTAGCTGCTCTGGCCGGCGTACATCGTCATGGCCTTCTTCTTGGCCAGCGCCTGCTTGCCGTTGTGCCACAGCTCCACGAAGCCCACCGCCGGGTCCGGCGACCACTTCACGTGGAAGATGAACTCGTGCCACACGCCGCGCTTCAGCGGCGTGCTCCACACCGTGCCGCTGTCGTTCACCGTCATGCGGATGACCTCGCCCTTGACGAAGAACTCCACCGGAGGCGACCCGCAGCACCCGTCGTGGTGCCACTGCGTGAAGAGCTGCCACGCGTCCACGCTGGGGAAGTCGTTCGGGAACATCACCTTCCAGCGGTACCAGTACTCCGAACCCACCTTCTCGCGGCTCAGATAGACGAGCTCGTTGCGGTTGCCGCTGGAGTTGATGGGATCATCGCCCTGCTTCACCGTGGCCTTCAGCGCGTACTTGCCTTCTGCCACCGGGCTCGTCACGAGCTGGAGCCGGTCCGAACTCACCATCTGGGTCGTGCTGAATTGCGAGCGGTCTCCCGTTTCAAAGTCACCCCGCCAGACGATTTCCGCCGCGGCGAGGCTCGGGAGCAAACACATCGCAAGCCAGAGGCTCAGTGCTTTCAATGATGAATCCTTGAGTAGGGGGCCTGGGGGGGGGGGAGCTGCGAAGCTTTGACGGCAAAGCTTCTACAGACAGTACCTCAAGTCATTCCCCCACTTCATTCCCTCTCAAGTTCATTCCAACATGCCTGACAACAGGGCATGCGGGCAGCCGAGCCCCGGCCTGTTCAATACATGTTTCACGTCGGGCGTCGCTCGCCCGTACCCACCGAGCGGGGGAGAGAGCGGTGTCCTGAACGCAACGCGTCATTGACAAGGGAGCATGCAGGAGGCTGACGGCCCGGGGGCGTGGTGTATGGTCGCGGGCCCTTCCGGCGCTCCCTTTCCAGGGCGCCCTCCGCGTGCCCCATGCTCGTGCTGCGAGACGTCCAGAAAACCGATTTGCCCGGCCTGAAGCGTCTTGCCGCGGTGCTGAACACGGTCAACCTGCCGAACAACGAGGAGACGCTCGAGGCCATCATCGACAAGTCGGTGAAGAGCTTCGCCGGCAAGGTGAAGGACCCGTTCGAGCGCGAGTACCTCTTCGTGCTGGAGGACGTGCGCAACAGCCTCATCATCGGCACGTCGATGATCATCGCCCAGCACGGCACGTACGAGGCGCCGCACATCTACTACGAGGTGAGCGAGCGGGAGCACTACTCGGCCTCGCTGGAGCGGCACCTGCGGCACAAGGTGCTGTCCATCGCGTACAACTACGAGGGCCCCACGGAGATTGGGGGGCTCGTGGTGGACCCGCCCTACCGGGCGACGCCGGACAAGCCCGGCAAGCAGCTGTCCTTCGTGCGCTTCCTCTTCATCTCCATGCACCGCCGCCTGTTCCGGCCGCGCGTGCTGGCGGAGCTCCTGCCGCCGCTGCTCCCGGACGGGCGCAGCCTCCTGTGGGAGGCGTGCGGGAAGAAGTTCACCGGCCTGACCTACCTGGAGGCCGACCGGCTGAGCCGCCAGAACAAGGAGTTCATCAAGGAGCTGTTCCCCTCCTCGGACATCTACGCGTCGCTGTTCCCGGACCGCGTGCAGAAGGTGCTGGGGGAGGTGGGCCCGGCCACGCGCGGCGTGCAGCGGATGCTGGAGCGGGTGGGCTTCCGGTACGTGGAGCGCATCGACCCGTTCGACGGCGGCCCCCACTTCGAGGCGGACACGGCGGACATCTCCCTGGTGCGCCGCTACCGCACGGTGAAGCTGTCGGACGAGGACTTCGAGCTGCAGGGAGATGACGTGCTCGTCGCCGTCGAGCGCGAGTCCGGCCGCAACCGCTTCCGCTCCGTGCGCTGCCAGGCCCGGCTGGACAACCAGGTCATCTACCTGCCGGCCCGCGCCAAGGAGATATTGGAAGTGAAGGCCGGCGCGAAGCTGTCCATCATTCCCTTCGAGTAGCGCGCACCACCCGCCACTCCCCGCGCAGCAGTGACAGCCAGCGCTCCCCGGCCTCCAGGCCGGGACCGTCCGGGGGGACCAGCGCCAGCGGCAGGTGCGTGTCCGGGCGCACTGCATCCAACGAGGTCGGATCCAGGTCCAGCGTCCCGCCCCCGCGCAGCGCCACCCGCACCCAGGCGTGCGGCCGGGCAGGGCCGCCGTCCACCACGAGCAGGCCGTGCACCAGCCCCACCCGCTGGCCCTGGGAGCGGGCCCGGGACGCGAAGCGCAGCGCGTGGGCCAGACACCCGCCGGCCTCGCCCTCCCCTCCCGCCCGCCAGTCCGCGGCCGTGGGGCCCTTGTCCGGGAAGGCCTGGTGCACCGACTCGGACAGCGCCCGGGCCGCGCGCGGCGTCCACTCCGTCATGCCCGGCAGCCGGGACGGAACGGGGGGGAACGCCCCGACCTCGCCGGGCTGTGGGACCGGCGCCGGCCGTGACTGCCCGCCCGGCACGAGCCTCAGCGCCCCTTCGGTGCCGCCCTCCACGGGCACGCCGTCCGCGAAGAGCTCCGGCGGCGCGCGCAGCCTGGTTCCCGGTGCCGCCGCCGTGAAGCGGGACTCGCCCACCTCCAGCGCCTGGAGCCTTCCCTGGCCGTCGTAGGTCGCGTGGAAGCGGGCGCCCAGCATCGTGCCGTCGGCGCTCGCGGGGCTCCGGGCCGTGACGCAGTGGGGGCCCTCCTCACCGGACAGCTCCTCGCGGCCCTTCACGCAGCCTTCGGGCGGCGGGCCCCGCCACAGCCACAGCGCCTGCGGCACCGCTTCGCGGCCCTCCACGCGCCCCGCGCCGTCGACCCGCAGCGTCACCTCGCGCACGCGCTCCCCGGCCCGACCTTCGCGCACATGGAGGTGCCGGCTGGTGTACGTGAAGCGCCCCGCGTCCAGGTCCAGCGCCAGGGTGACCGTCCCCACCGGCACGCCCCGCCACGCGAAGACGAAGCGGGCAGCCGTCCCCGCCGTGGAGCCCGTGCTCACGGGGTTTACCGGGAGCGCCAGCAGTGCGAGGGCAAACAGGGCCTTCATGGACGTCCCAGCATGCGTCGAATTGAGGACCGGCGCGAGAAGGCGGGATAGCGTGCCTGCCGTCCATGGGCGCCAAACGGTATCTGTTCTCGTTCGGGTTGGCGGCGGCGCTGGTCTCCGCACTCATCCTGGGCCTGCTGCTGCGGTGGGTGACGGGTGCGCCCGACGACGCGGCCGGGTGGGCGGTGCTGCTGCTCGGCATGCCCCTGCTGTGGCTGACGGGCAGCTACCTGTCGTGGTTCCGCTGGGCCGCGATGCGAAGGCGCGAGCGCCGCGACCTGATGGCCCGGCTGGCCGAGGGCGACCTCACCACGCCCATCCACCAGGGCTTCGAGGGGCAGGAGGACCTGCGCCGGCTGGTGCTCTCCCTGCGCCGCGCCATGTCCCAGGTGCAGCGCGTGACGAGCAACCTGCACCGCACCGGCAACGGCGTGAGTGACCAGGCCCGCGTGCTGCTGGAGGCCGCGCGCCGGCAGGGCGGCGCGGTGGAGCGCACGCTCAGCGCCGTCGCGGGCAACGGCACCAGCCTCCAGACGGCCGTCAAGCGCGTGCAGCACATCGAGACCTTCGCGCACGAGACGACGGGCGCGCTCCTGGAGATGACGGAGCGGCTGCACCAGGTGGTGGACGGCCTCACCACCGTCAACGACTTCAGCCAGCGCACCAGCGGCCTCATCCAGGCGATGACGGAGCGGCTGGGACAGATCGCCACGTCGGGTGACGAGCTGGGTCACTTCGCCAGCGAGGCGACGGACTTCGTCGCGCTGGTGGAGGGCGGCATCGACGCCGTGCGCCGCCGCGCCACGGACACCAACAGCATGGCGCTCGCGGTGACGGCCACCGCCCAGCGCGGTGAGGCGCTGGTGGGCGACAGCGTGCAGGGCATGTACCGGGTGGAGGAGACGGTGCGCAAGGCGGCCGAGCTGATGGAGATGCTCGGCACGCGGTCGATGGAGATTGGCCGCATCGTGGACGTCATCCAGGAGATCGCCGACCAGACAAACCTCCTGGCCCTCAACGCCGCCATCATCGCCGCGCAGGCGGGTGAGCACGGCCGCCCCTTCGGCGTGGTGGCCAACGAAATCCGCAGCCTCGCCGAGCGCACCACGCGCTCCACGCGCGAGATTGGCACCATGGTGACGGGCATCCGCGACGCGGTGGAGACCGCCGTGGCGCTGGTGCAGGAGGGCCGCGAGCAGGCCACCGCGGGCGTGGCCCTGGGCGACCGCGCCGCCGAGGCCCTGGGGGAGATCCGCACCATCACCCAGCGCACCTTCGCCGCCGTGGAGGCCACCGTCGCGGAGACGCAGCGGCTGGAGGCGCAGGGCGCCACCGTGGTGGAGGCGAGCCAGCGCGTGGCCCGCCGCGTGGAAGACATCACGCGCATGGCCATCGAACAGTCCGCCAACGCTCGCGACCTCGTGCGCCAGATGCAGGAGATGGGGCGCGTGGGTCAGGGCGCCGCGCAGAAGGCGGAGGCCCAGGCGCGCACCGGCCGCGACCTGTCCGAGGCCGTGATGCGCCTGAGCGCCGCGCTGGAAGAGCTGCGGCAGGCCCACCTGGTGCTCACCCGGGGCGACGCGTCCATCCGCGAGGAGGTGGCGCAGGTGCGCGAGGACGCGCGCCGGGTCATCCGCATTGGCGACGGGTTGGACCGCACGGTGGATCAGCTCAGCCACGAGACGGCGAGCCTGGAGGCGGAGGTGTTCCGCTTCCAGTTGCCGCAGGCCCGGCCGGGCGGCGCGCTGCGCGTGGGGCTCCACCAGGCGGCGTCGCTGCGCAACCGGCAGGCGGTGGATCCGCTGTTCAGCGTGGAGAACCAGCTGGCGGAGCTGTCCGCCTGCATCTTCTCCGGCCTCGTGCGGCTGGAGGACGGCGTGCTGGTGCCCGACATGGCCGAGCGCTGGGACGCGGATCCGTCCGCGCGCCGCTACCGCTTCTACCTGCGCCGGGGCGTCACCTTCCACGACGGCACGATGCTCACCGCCGTGGACGTGAAGCACCACCTGGAGCGGTTGATGGACCCCGCGGTGCGCTCGCCGGACCGCAGCCTGCTGGAGGACGTGGAGGGCGCGCCCGAGTACTCCAGCGGCCTCGCGCGCGAGGTGACGGGCATCGAGGTGCTGGACGAGAGCACGCTGGAGATCCGCCTGCGCGAGCCCAAGGCGTTCTTCCTCCAGCTGATGGCGCTCACGGCCACCGCGGTGGCGAAGGTGGACGGCGCGGGGAAGCTGGTGGGCACGGGCCCCTTCCGCCTTGTCGGGCTGGAGCCGGACCGCGTGGTGATGGAGCGCAACCCGGCCTACTGGCGCGGCGGGATTCCGCTCCTGGACCGGCTGGAGTTCCACCTGCTGGAGTCGCGCGACCAGGCGGTGCGCCGGCTGTTGGACGGACAGCTGGACCTGGTGTCCTTCCTGCCCACCGTGCAGACGGAGGCCAAGGGCCTGGAGGTGCACCAGCTGGTGGCCAGCACCACGCCCTCCACGGCCTTCGTGGGCCTCAACCTGAACGAGGCGCCGTACAACGACGTGCGCGTGCGCCGGGCCCTGCGCGCGGGCATGGACATCACCGGCATGGTGAAGCAGTTCCATCCAGGCGCCCGGGTGGCGCGCACCTTCACGCCGCCGGAGCTGCTGGACGGCGCGGCGGAGCTGGGCCCGCTTCCCGCGACGGACCTCGCCCTGGCGGAGCGCCTGCTGCGCGAGGCGGGCGTGCGTCGGTTGCAGCTCACGCTGCACCACTCGGTGGGCCGCGACACGTCCGCCGAGGACGCGGTGCTCTTCCGGCCGTTGATCCAGGCGGGGTTGCTGGAGCTGCGGCACGTGCAGATGACGGCGGAGGAGTACCTGCCGCGGCTGCGCGAGGGGAAGATTCCAGCGTTCCGCACGCAGTGGCTGGCGGACTTCCCGGATCCGGACGTGTTCCTGCACTTCCTGCTCAACTCCAACGCGCAGACGGTGTACCCGCTGGGCTACCGCAACCCGGAGCTGGACCGGCTCACCGCCGAGGCGCGCGTGTCCATTGATCCGGAGCTGCGCTCGCAGCTGTACCGGCGCGCGGAGATGCTGGCGCGCGAGGACTGCCCGCTCATCCCGCTGTACCACGACCGCACGCACGCGGCGGCGGTGGCGGCGGTGCAGAACCTGCGGCTGCACCAGACGCCGCCCCAGGTGCGCTTCGAGGACCTCTGGGTGGATCCGTCCGCGAGCGGCTGAAAGCCGCCGCTACCGCACCGTCCGGCGCGCGCCCGACGGACTGGCGTGGCGCTGGGGCCAGCCCCGGCCCTCCACGGTCTGGCCCACGGCGTAGGACTCCAGGAGCCACACCCCGTTGCGGCGCAGCACGACGTGCATCACCTCGCCGGAGAACACCGCGCCCGCGACCTGGACGCTGCCCTCCAGCGAGCACATGCCGACCTTCTGGCCGGAGATGAACCACTCCAGCCAGGCCTGCCGGTCACCGTTGGGAAGCTGCGCGTCGGCCAGCACGCCCACGGCGCCCCGCTCCAGCAGCGCGGCGTCGTGGAAGGTGCCGGGCAGCGTGGGCGACGGCAGCACGTCCACTTCGTAGAGGACGTGGCCGTCGTCGGAGCTGAACGAGCGGAGCACGGTGCGCAGCTCTTCGACGGGACAAGCGGTGCCGTCCGTGCGGTCGCACACGAGCGCGAAGGCGTGACCGACGGAGCCGCCCGGTGTCACCAGCACGGGCTCGGCGAGGGGCGACAGGGTGCGCGCGCCGCCATCCCAGTCCAGCGCAACGGGTACGCCCCCATCCGTGTCCACGAAGGCCCGTGCGCCCGCGAGCAACCGCCCCGAAGCGAGCGCCAGTGACGGCGCGCCTCCCGGCACAGCAGCCCCGAGCGGTTCGAGGACCAGCGAGGCGACACCACCATCCGCGAGCGCGGTGGGACCGAACGCGGGTCCGGATGCGAAGCCGGAGTGCGAGGTGAACGCATTGCCCTCCATCTCGTAGCCAGAGCGCGAGACGCGCCCAACATCCGGAGTCGTGCCCACGCGCTCCATCGCGACGCCGAAGCGCGCCGTGAGCGCATCGCGCTGCATCGCTGTTCCAGCGTCGGCAGGCGCTGCCGTCCAGGACGTGAAGGCCAGCCGTCCATCCCACGGCGTGTAGAGGTACGCGCCGCGTGCGTCGTCCACCGCGAGCCTCGCCACACCGCCACCGTCCTCCTCCGCGCTCACAGCCAGCAGCGCCCCCTCGTCCGCGCTCAGCAACACGAGCCTGGAGCGCAGGGGCTGCCTCGCCGTGCCCGCGTCCGGATCCGCTTCGCTCCACCACGTGACGTGCGTGAGCACGTCCCCTTCTGTCGTCAGCGCCACGCGCCCTACTCCCGTACCGGGCACGCCCTCCGTAATCCCCCCATCCACCGTCGCATCACCGAGCGCCAGCGACGTGCGCCACCGCAGCTCGCCCGTGCCTCGGGGCGCGTACGCCTCCAGGGCCTCCGGCGCGAGCACCACCACCCCCGCATCCGAAGCCGTGAGCAGCGTCCGCACGCCCCCGTCCTCGTAGGGCGACTCGTAGCGCAGCAGCCCGCTCTCCGTGTACGCGGCGAGCCGGCAGCCCGCATCCCCTCCGCACACCGACGCGTAGACCGTGCCGTCGTCCGCCAGCACCACCGGCCCCACCTCCTCCGCCACGGGCTCGCCTCCCAGCTCCGCCCTGAAGAGGGGCACCAGGTCACCCGCGTCCGGCCGCATGCACTCCCCCGCGCTGCACGTGCCCTCGCCCTGGCACGGCGTCGCGGGTGCGCAGACGAAGCCTTCCGGCGGTGTCACCGTCCGGCACGTGCCGCTGAGGCAGACCTTCGCCTCCTTGCAGTCCACCGCGCCGCACGAGGTGAAGTTGGCCGCGTCCACCACCTTGCACCCCTCGTTGCGGTCGCACACGCCCACCTTGCACGGGTCGCGCGACTCGGGGCACACGACGTCCGCCTTCACGCAGCCCTGCGTCGGTGAGCAGCTGTCCACCGTGCACGGGTTGTCGTCATCGCACGTGCGCGGCTGCCCCACGCAGGCGCCCGCCTGGCAGCGGCCGTCCTGCTGACACCGGCTGCTCGGGATGCACGCGGCGCCGTCACCCTGTGGCGACTCGATGCACTGGCCCGACTCCAGGTCGAAGCGCGACTCGCGGCACTCGCCTTGCGGCACGCACGCCAGGGGGCGCACGCCCACGCCGGTGAGCTTCACGGTGGCGGTGGTGCGGCCCGCGGTGAGCACCAGCTCGCCCGTCACCGGCTCGTTGCCCGCGCTGAACAGGATGTCCACCGTGCCCGTGCCGCTGCCCGGAACCACGATCTGCGACACCACCACGAAGAAGGGGCTCTGCGTCACCGCCTCCACCTGGACGCCCGCGCGGCCCGTGGCCACCAGCGTCAGCGAGCGGCGCACCTGGGTGCCCTCCAGCACCCGGCCGAACTCCACCACCGTCTCCTGCGGCCGGAAGCTGGCGGTCGCGTTGCCCACGTTGGGGTCGCCACACTGGCACCCACTGAAGACGAGCAGCACCAGGAGCCACCAGGGAGTACGCGCACGGAGCATCCCCCGACTCAACCGCGCCCCCCGGGCCCGCGCAACGTGCGCCGCGCCCCACCCGGCCGACCCCTTACACTTCCCCAGGGACCGCTACGGCTCTATGGCCCTACTGGGGACTCACGCCGGCGCGTCAGCGCCCGCACGCCCAGCCCCAGCGCCGCCACCACCAGCAACCCGATGACCCCGTACTGGTAGCGCGACACCAGCAGCGTCAGCCGCTCCAGGTTGCCGCCCACCGCCATGCCCAGCCCCAGCACCAGCCCGCTGTGCGCCAGCGCGGACACCGCCCCCAGCGCCAGCGCGTTGACGCGGGGCACGTGCGCCGCCCCCGCCGCGATGAAGATGACGCCCCGGATGCCGGGCAGGAACCGGTTCACCAACAGCAGCCACGGCCCCGCGCGCCGCATCCGCGCCTGCACCGCCTCCAGCTTCGCGTGCGTGAGCCCGAAGAACGAGCGCCCCGGGTTCGCCTCGAAGCGCCGCGCCAGCCACCGGCCCACCGCGTAGTTGATGGCCGCGCCCAGCACGCTGCCCACCGTCACCACGCCCAGCACCAGCCACCAGGGCTTCTCCCCCCGCACGGCATAGATGCCGCCCATCAACACCACCGTGTCCCCGGGAAACGGCGGCACCACGTACTCCAGCAGCGCCGCCACGCCGAGCACCAGGAACCCGAACGGCCCCAGCGCTCCAATCAGCTTGTCGACGTGCTCGATGAACACCATCCGCGGGACACCCTTGCCTGGAGGACTCCGCGCGAGACTTAAGTCGCATCCCCGCCCGGGGAAACCCTGGAGGCCCACCCCGCACGCGGCGGTGAACACGCCGGGCCTGAAGCGGAACTACCGGGCCGCTGGCCCGGGCGACGGCAGCACCGTGCCGCCGTACTGGCTGGCCGCCAGCGTGCCGCACGCGGCGCCAATCTCCTTGCCGCCCGAATAGCGCCGCGCGATGGGCGCCTTCAGAATCTGGAGGTGGTCGCGAAACGCGCTCAACTCCTCCGCCGTGGGCGGCAGGTACTTGCCCGTCGGGTCCGTCACGTCGATGAGGTCCACCTTGATGGGGATGCCCTCGAACGCGACCTTCAGCGCCTCCGCGTCCTCGCGCCCCAGGTTGAAGCCCTGGATGGCCACGTAGGCGATCATCGCCCGCTCGCGCCGGACCTCGCTGTACTCGCGGATGGCCTCGATGAGCTCCGGCAACGGGTGCGTCTTCTCGATGGGGAGCACCTTCGCGCGCTTCTCCGGGATGGCGCTCGTCACGGAGAACGCCAGCCGGAACGGATGCCCCTCGCGCGTGTAGCGCCGGATGGCCGGCACGTGCCCCGCCGTGGAGAAGGTGATGGCCGTGCCGGAGATGGAGAAGCCCGCCGGGTGCGAGAGGATCTGCGCCGCGCGCAGCGTCTCCTTGTAGTTGAGCAGCGGCTCGCCCATCCCCATGAAGACCACGCCGCCCACCCGGCGGTCCGCCTCCGCCCGCACCTGCATCACCTGGTCCAGAATCTCCCAGGTCTGGAGGTTGCGCTGGAAGCCCAGCTTTCCCGTCATGCAGAAGTCGCACGCCAGCGCACAGCCCACCTGGCTGGACACGCAGACGACGTACTTCTCTTCGAAGATGGGGATGCGCACCGCTTCGATGCGGCCGCCCAGCGGGGACTCGAAGAGGTACTTCACGAAGCCGTCTTCAGCCTGCCGCCGCTCCACCACCGTCAGGGACGGCATCTGGGCCTGGGCCCGGAGCAGGTCGCCCACCCGGCGCGGCACCTGGGGCGCCTGCGCGACAGCTTCCACGGTGGGACGGGCGTGGGCGAAGACGCCCGCGAACACCTTGCGCACCGCGACAGGAGAGGGTTGCGCCGGCGCGAGCGCCGCTTCCAGCTCCGGCAGCGAAAGGGATTTCAGGTTCACGAGCAGGACTTGATCTTCGAGCGGAGGAACTCGGTCAGCTTCGCCGAGACCTCCTTGGGCATCTGCCGCGCCATGGCGCGCTTGCACAGCCCGGGGGTGGCCCGATAGGTGCTCATGAACTCCTCGCAGGGCTTGCAGCCCGACAGGTGCTCCTGGAGATGACGTGCCTCGTCAGCAGGCATCTCACCCTCGAGGAATTCCAGCAGGAGGTTGATGGAATCTTTGCACGTATACATCCGAACCTCGGCTGGCTGCGGCTCCCCTCGCTACTGTTCGAAGATGCCGAGGCGCCCTGGGGGTTTCACGCCCCGCGATTGTCCCGGTTGTAGAACAGGTCGATGGCTTCTCGCAGCGCGAGCCGCGCCCGATGCAGGCGGCTCTTGATGGCGGGGATGGAATCCCCCGTCACTTCTGCGATCTGTTCGTAGCTGAGCCCGTCCACGTCTTTCAAGAGGAAGACCTCCCGGTAGCCTTCGGGCAGCCGGTCGGCCGCCTGCTGGATGGCCTGCCCCAGCTCCGCGTCCAACGCCTTCTCCTCCGCGTCCCGGCTCCAGTCCGTGACGGGGTAGTCCGCCAGGGTGCCCCGCTCGGTGAACTCAGGGGCCTGGAGCTCCGCCTCCGCCGCCTGGGCCACCCGCCGGTGCCGCAGGCGCATGAGCGCGTGGTTCGCCGCGATGCGGTGCACCCAGGAGCCGAAGGCCGCCTCGCCCCGGAAGTCCTTGAGGTGCTGGTAGGCGGACAGGAAGGTGTCCTGGGTGATTTCGGCCGCGTCCGCTTCCGAGCGCGTCATCCGCAGCGCCAGTCCGTACACCCGGTCCTGGTGCAACCCCACCAGGGCCTCGAACGCGGACACGTCCCCTTCCTGGGCCCGCCCCAGCAGGAGCCGGTCTTCTTCCTGCCGGTCTTCTTCCTGGGAAGCCTCTTGGGACATGACGCCTTCCACCCAACCAGCCGGAACGTTCCGCGTCAAGGCCGACGGCGAGGCCGCCGGGAGACGAAGCGGCTGACGTGTCCACTGCCCCGGACCCACAACCTGAAGGGTTCAGCGGCCCACGCCCCCGCGTACTCCACGCCAATTCGTGGCCCCCGCTCCACAAGCGCCTCCGGCACCGGCGCCCCGGACAACAGGTGCAACCCATCTGAGTCCAGCCGCTGCCGGTTGTGATTCAGGTTCAGCCCCAGCACCCGGCACAGCCGGCCCGGCCCGTCCGTGCGCTCGCCCGGGGACAGCCCCTCCACCGGCTCCAGCGCGCGCACCAGCACCGCGGCCCCCACCCCTTCGGCGTCCGTCACCACGTTGAAGCAATGGTGCATGCCGTAGATGAGGTAGACGTACGCGCGCCCGGCCGGTCCGAACATCACCTCCGTGCGCGCGGTGAGCCCCTTGGACGAGTGGCTCGCCAGGTCCTGCTCGCCCAGGTAGGCCTCCACCTCCACGATGCGGCCCACGCGCCGACCGTTCACGCCCTCCACCACCAGCAGCGTGCCCAGCAGGTCGCGCGCCACCTCCAGCGCGGGGCGGGCGTAGAAGGCCAGGGGGAGCGGACTCATGGGGCGGGAGCGTGGCTGAACCGGGCCCGGTCGACCAGCGCTTGGGGGAGCTTGCCCTGGGTCGGGGGATGATGGCAGAGGGGCACATGCACCACACCCGCCACGTCCCGCTCGCCCTGATGCTGTTGCTCGCCGCCCCGGGGCTCGGGTGCGGAGATGAGCCCGCCGTCGTCGGCAGCATGCGGGTGCGGTACGGCGAGACCTGGAAGGACGCCAACGTCTTTCACTACGCCATGTTCCGGTCCAATGCGGACACGCACCCTGACTTCGACTTCTTCCCGGTCTTCACCATCTGCAATGCGGACACGCATGTCGATGAGCCGTGGGTGGGCGTGACGGGCCTCTGCGTCAACGTGGACTTCGAGTCCTTCGACCGGGGCAACGGGCCCGCGACCTTCTCCATCGACGGCACGGTCCAGGTGCCACCGCTGGGGGCCAGGGGCGACATCAACAACAACGTCGACTTCGAAGCCGGCCCTGGCCATTCGCCGGGGCTGAAGGAGGCCTGGGTGCGGACGAACTGTTCGGCGGATCTCGAGCCGGAGGACCTCCCGCGGAAGATGGCGACCCAGCAGGTTTCCGGCCAGTTCGTGCTGAAGGAGAACTCCAAGAACAAGCTCAAGGGACATCTGGCGCTGACGGTCAACGGCGAGACGGGCGGCAACTGCCCTGGGGACGCCGCCGAGGTCGACCTCCATTTCGACCTCTCCCGCTGACGACGTCACGCCCCGCCGAACGTCCATCCACGAACACCCGTGGGACGGCTCCACCCGTCCCTGGCACGCAGGGTGGGCCCACGGGCGCTCAGGCCCCGGGTGCGGTCATTCCTGCCTCCCGGGGTCGTTCGTCAACCGGTGAGCGCTTCCCATGTCCCCAGGTCCAATATTGGAGGGTCTCCGCGCCCGGCAGGCAGGCGCTCGCGTCACTCCCTGCGACAGCAGTTCACACCGGCTCCGGGCTGGGGCAGATTGCGCCGCATGTCCACTCCCGGCCGGCTCTCCGGTCTCCTGCTGCCCCTCTTCTCCCTGCGCTCCAAGACGGACTTCGGCATTGGCGACTTCGGCGCGATGGAAGGCCTCTTCGGTTGGATGAAGGCCGCGCGCCAGCGGCTGCTGATGCTACTGCCCCTGCTGCCCACCGCGCCGGGCGACCCCAGCCCCTACGCCACGCGCTCCGCGTTCGGTCTGAACCCGCTCTTCATCGACCTGAACCAGGTGCCGGAGTTCCAGGCCACCGGCGGCGAGGCCGCGCTCGACGAAGGTCAGCGCCAGAAGCTGGGCGAGGCCCGCGCCGCGCCGCGCGTGAGATACGACCTGGTGTTCCCGCTGAAGGACGCCGCGTTCGCGCGCGCCTTCGACCACTTCGAGAAGCACGAGTGGACCCCGCGCACGAAGCGCGCCCAGGAGTTCCAGAAGTGGCGCGAGGCGCAAGGTGAATGGCTGGAGAGCTACGCCCTCTTCACCACCCTGAGCGAGCGGGAGGACCGCCGCCCCTGGTGGCTGTGGCCCGAAGGCCTGAGCACGCGCAAGCCGGAGGCGCTCAAGGCCGCGCAGACGCCCGAGGTGGAGCGCCGCGTGCGCTACCACGCGTGGCTCCAGTGGCTGGCCGAGGTGCAGTGGAACCAGGTGCGAGCGCAGGCGAAGGCGAAGGACGTGCTGCTGTGCGGCGACGAGCCCTTCATCATCGGGCAGGACAGCTCCGACTGCTGGGCCCACCCGGACATCCTGCGCCGAGACGCGCGCCTGGGCGTGCCGCCGGACGACTTCTCCGCCACGGGCCAGGACTGGGGCCTGCCCTACTTCGACTTCGCGGCGATGGAGAAGGACGACTACGCGTGGCTGAAGAAGCGCGCGGCCAAGGCGGCCAGCTACTACGACCTGCGCCGGGTGGACCACGCGGTGGGCTACTTCCGCCAGTGGATCCGCGACGACAAGAACCCCACCGGCTACTTCGTCCCGCCGGACGAGGCCACGTGGCGCCGCCAGGGTGAGAAGCACTTCCGCCTCCTGTCGGAGGGCGCGGGCATCGTCGCGGAGGACCTGGGCGTCATCCCGCCCTTCGTGCGCCAGATCCTCGCGGAGCTGAAGCTGCCCGGCTACCGCGTGCTGCGCTGGGAGCGCGACGACAACACCTACCGCGACCCGCACGGCTTCCCCGCCGTGTCGCTGGTCACCACGGGCACCCACGACACGGAGCCCCAGGCGGAGTGGTGGGAGCAGGCGCGCGAGGACGAGCGCCAGAACGCCGCCCGCGTGTGGCCGGAGTTCCAGGGCGTGGCGGTGACGCGCGAGTTCACCCCGGAGATCCACCGCGCCACGCTGGCCGCCACGCTCAACGCGGGCTCGGACGTGTGCGTGCTGCCGTGGCAGGACGTGCTGGGCACCCGCGACCGCATCAACCTGCCGGGCACCATGGGCGACGCCAACTGGGCCTACCGCATCGCCCAGAACACGGACGCGCTGATGACGGAGCCCCAGACGAAGGACGCCGCGGAGCGCGTGGCGTGGCTCACCGCGTCCGCGCGCCGCTGAGCTGAAGGCCGCTGCCCGGAGCCGCTGGAGCTCCAGCCGCTCCGGCAGCCGCCGCCCTCAGTCGATGCACTTCACCTGGCCGGGGAAGCCCTCGAACACCGCGCAGCGGCGGTTGGTGTTCGCGCACTCCAGCCGGTCGCAGATGTTCTCCACGACGCACAGCGGAGGCGAGCGTCCGAAGTCCAGGAACAGCTCCGCGCAGTAGCGGTAGGGATCCAGGCACCCGGCCCCGCCGCAGTACGGCGTGTCAGAGAGATTCTCCCCCTCCTTGAGCTTGACCACCTCGTCCTTGTCCACGCCGCAGCCGGTGACGAGCACCAGCGTGGCCGACAACAACACCGCGATTCGCCGGACCATAGACCCCCGAATCTGGCGCACCCCGGGCCCGGTTGCACGCGCCGCGACCACGGCCGGGGCCTAAAGGACATTGCCCCCGGACTGGAGGTCGCGGAATGCGACACTCCTGCCACAAAGAAACATTGGGAAACGCGTCCACCACGGGTGTTCCGCTAAGAAACAGGGCGTGGCCGACGTCCGACTCCTCCGACTCCTCCGACTCCGTTCCGCCGTGCCCCTCGCGCTGGTCGTGCTGCTGACGGCCTGTGCCACCACGTCTTCCGGCCCGCCTTCGGGGCCGAAGGTGAAGTCCCTGGACATCGAGGGGACGGAGCAGGTGGACGACGGGGACATCAAGGACCGCATCCTCACCTCCGCCACGCCCTGGTACGCGTTCTGGCCGTTCGGCAAGGCGCACTACTTCGACACCAACGCGTGGCAGGCGGACCTGCGCCGCATCGAGCGGTTCTACCAGGCGCAGGGCTTCTACCAGGCGCAGGTGGAGTCCAACGAGGTGGTGCCCGACGGCGACAAGGCCGTGCGGCTGAAGGTGGTCGTCAACGAGGGCGCCCCCACCGTCATCGAACGCATCGAACCGCACGGCCTGGAGCCGCTGGGCCAGGGGCCGGACGCGCCGTCGCAGCGGCAGCGCGAGCGCATCCTGGAGGACCTGCCCATGAGCGTGGGCGACGTGTTCCGCGAGGACACGTGGCTCGTCACCAAGGACCTGGTGCAGCAGCGGCTCAAGGACCTGGGGTACGCGGAGGCGGAGGTCGGCGGCGAGGTGCGGGTGGACGTGGCCACGCAGAAGGCCGTCGTGGACCTGCGGATCAACCCGGGCCTGCGCTACCGCTTCGGCAACATCTTCATCGCCACGGACGCCAACCCACAGGTGCCGCCCCGCCGCATCATCGAACAGACGCAGGGCGCCGTGCACAAGGGCGACTACTTCAGCGAGACGGCGCTCGCGGAGGCGCAGGCGCGCGTCTTCCGCATGGGCGTCTTCGGCGCGGTGAAGGTGAACCGGGGCGCGCCGGACCGGCAGAACGCCACGGTGCCGGTGGTGGTGGACGTGCGCGAGTCGCCCTTCCACTCCATCCGGCTGGGCGGCGGTATCGGCGTGGACGCCGCGCGCCAGGAAGGCCGCATCCTGGGCGAGTGGAGCAACCGCAACTTCCGCGGAGGCCTGCGGCGCCTCACGCTGCGCGGACGCCTGGGCTACGCGTTCATCCCCAACGTGCTGTCCAGCCTGCGCAACGACGAGGGCTCCCAGGACGGCCCGGTGTTCGAGTTCACCACCGAGTTCGAACAGCCGCGCTTCCTCTTCCGCGACGTGCGCCTGCAGGCCTCCGTCACCGCGGAGAAGGGCCTCGAGCAGGCGTACTCGTTCTACGGCGGCTATCTCAAGACGGGCGTCATCTGGCAGCCCCACGAGTCCTTCTCCGTCTTCCCCTCGTACAACCTCCAGCTCTACCGGCTGAAGGGACAGGTGACGGCGGATGAGAGCGTCCCGCCCATCATCCTGGGCTGCAACAACCCGGAGGGAAAGTGCGACGTGGCGCTGAGCTTCCTGGAGGTGGCGTTCGCCTGGGACCGGCGCGACGACCGCACCGAGCCGCGCGACGGCTACTACGTGGGGCTGTCCCTGCAGAAGGGCGGCGGGCCGTTCTTCGGCAACTACGACTACGTCCGGGTGCTGCCGGACCTGCGCTACTACCACTCCATCGGGGAGAACAAGGACCTGACGCTGGCGGTGAAGCTGCGCATGGGCACGCTGGATCCGGCGGGCGGCGGCCAGAGCTCCATCGTCACCCGCTTCTTCTCCGGCGGCGCCACCTCCATGCGCGGCTTCAACGGCCAGCGCCTGTCGCCCATGACGCCCCTGGCGCCCACCTACAAGGAGGACGACGACGGCAACCGGCTGCTGGACGCGAACGGCAACCCCATCCTGGAGGACTGGGACACCGTGCCCGTGGGCGGCAACAGCCTGTTCGAGAGCGCCGTGGAGCTGCGCTACATGCTGACGAAGAGCCTGATGCTCGCCGTCTTCTACGATTCCGGCCTCGTGGGCGTGCAGAACTTCCTGGGCAAGAACTCGCCCAAGCTGTTTGGTCCCGAGCACTACCACGCCCTGGGCGCCGGCCTGCGCTACCTCACCGTGGTGGGCCCCCTCCGACTGGACATCGCCCGGCGGTTGAACATCGGGCGGGGATTGCCCGTCAGCGATCCCGGATACATCTATCCGTCCTCCGGTGGATGTCTGGGCTTCGGACGCAAGTTCGACAAGGCCTCGACTTCTCCGGAAGCCGCGTTCGCGGGTGCCCCTGAAGGGCTGTGCGCGGTCCATATCTCCATTGGAGAGGCGTTTTGACCAGGCGCGCGCGTTGGGGTCGGAGGGTGCTGTGGGGCCTGCTGGGCCTCATCGGCCTCGTCGTCCTGCTCGTGGTGGGCGCGCTCGTCTACGCCACCAGCGGGGCGGGTTCGGCGCGCATCGCGCGCTTCGGCGTCGACCTGGCGAACAAGCAGCTGGCCGGCCGGCTGGAGCTGGGCGGGTTCAACCTGGACCTCGACGGCGCGGTCCTCACCGGCATCAAGATCTACACGCCCGAAGGTGACCTCGCGGCGGAGATCGCCCGCGTGGAGGCGCGGCTGCGCCTGTCCCCGCTGCTGGGCCAGGAGGTGGACCTGACGAAGGTGCGCATCGAGACGCCGCGCCTGTACCTCGTGCAGGACGAGCGCGGCCTCAACCTGATGCGCGCGCTGGCGCCCCGGGAGCCCAAGCCGGAGGAGCCTCCGACAGAGGGCCAGAGCCAGCTGCGCATCAACCTGAAGGACTTCGTGCTGAGCCACGGCTACGTGGACTTCCAGCAGGAGCTGCCCGACGGCGGCGAGCGCCAGGTGCGCCTGGAGGAGCTCGGCGCCCAGGGTGAAGGCCACTACGTGCTGGCGACGCAGGACTTCGCGGCGAACCTGGAGGCCACGGGCGGCCTCACCCGTCCGCTCACGGGCCCGGTGCGGATTGCGCTGAAGGGCTCCGGGCAGGAGCTGGCGCGCACCGTGGATGTCCAGTTGGGCCTCGCGGGCGTGGAGGCGGACCTGGGCGCGAAGCAGACGGGCGAGACCGCGGCGTCGGTGGAGCTGCGGCGGCTGTTCGTGCCGCCGGACCCCGTGAAGGCGTTCGTGCCCGCGTACCCGCTGGTGGTGCCCCTTGAAGCGAAGGGCACCGCGTCCCTGGACGGAGACCTCGCGCGGGCGAAGCTGGGCGCGTCCGCGGGCAAGGCGACGCTGGACGTGGAGGGCGACGCGAACCTCAAGACGCTCCGCACGAAGGAGACCACCGTGAAGGCGCGCGGGGTGAACCTGGCGGAGCTGATGGAGGACGGCATCCCCACGAACATCGCCGCGGACCTCGTCGCGCACGGCGGTGGCGACAGCGTGGAGACGCTGGACGGCGACGTGTTCCTCACCGTGTCCCCGTCCGAGTACCGGGGCCAGTCGGTGGGCCCCATCGAGCTGAAGGCCAGCGCGAAGGACGGCCGCTACCAGGTGGGCAACCTGCGCGTGATGATGCCGGGCGCGGCGTTCATCGCGTCCGGTGAAGGCACCGCGAAGACGCTGGACGCGCGCGGCAGCCTGTCCGCGGGCGACCTCCAGCTCCTGTCGCAGGCGCTGGACAAGCTGCTGCCCGGAGGCACGGTGCCGCCCCTGTCCGGCAGCGGTTCGCTGGAGCTTCAAGTCCAGGGTCCGCCGAGCACGCCGGGCGTGAAGGTGGACGGCAACTTCGTCACGCTGGGCTATGGCGACATCGCCATCAAGGACCTCTCCCTCAAGGCGAGCGTCCCGGACGTCACCCGCCCGCTCACCACCGACGCCACCGTGCTCGTGAGCGAGCTGAAGACAGGGGGCCGCACCTTCCGCGACCTGTCCGTCGCGCTCACCACCGCCGCGAACCGGGAGCTGACGGCGAGCGTGCGCGTGGAGGGCGACGCGCAGCTCGCGCTGGGCGTGGAGGGCACGGTGGACGCGGACAACGAGGGGCTCGCCATGCGCGGCTTCACGCTGTCGTGGCCGGAGGCCACCTGGACGCTCCAGCAGCCCACGCACCTGACCTTCGGCGGGGGGCGCATCGCGCTGTCTCCGCCGCTGCAATTGGCGTCCGGGCCGCAGACGCTGAAGGTGGCGGCGGTGAAGGACGGCGAGCGCGTGGACGCGCGCATCGACCTGGGCGCGTTCGACCTGTCGAAGCTGCCGCGCATCGCGGTGCCGGAGTCGCTGGGCCTGGGCGGCACGCTGTCCGGCCACGTCGCGGCGAAGGGGCGCATGGCCCGGCCGGACGCGGACGTGGACCTCACCTGGGCGGACGGTCGCGCGCGGGGCTACGAGGGGCTGGGGCTCGCGCTGAAGGCGACGTACGTGAGGGACCGCGTCAACGGCACGCTGTCCGCGGGCCTCAACGCGGCCCGGGTGAACTCCGAGTTCGACGTGCCAGTGCAGGGCGTGCTGCGCCGCCGCAACGAGCCGCTGTCGCTCACGGTGAACCTGGAGAAGTTCGACGTCGCGGAGGTGCTGAAGCTCGCCGGGCAGGCCCCGGGCCCCACCGGCCAGATGACGGGCACGCTGGTGGTGAAGGGCTCCGGGAAGGACCCTCGGCTGGACCTGAAGCTGAACGGCAGCGACCTGCGCTACCCGGGCCGCCCGGAGGCCCTCTTCGCGCAGGCGTTCGGCTTCGACTTCCGCGCGAACTCCCAGGAGGACGACGCCACGCTGGAAGCGCGGCTGGACGTGAAGAAGGGGCTGGGCCCGCAGGCGTACGTCTCGCTGAAGACGCCCTTCACGCTGGCCAGCGTCATCGCGAAGCCGCCCACGCCCGCGCAGGTGATGCAGGCGCCGCTGCACCTGGAGGCGCTGGTGGCGGAGCTGCCACTGACGCTGCTGCAGGGCATGGAGGGCGTGGACAAGCCGAATGGCACGGTGACGCTGAAGGCGGACGTGACGGGCAACGCGCTGGAGCCGCTGGGACGGGTGGAGCTGCTGGCGCGCGCGGTCACCGTCAACGGCGTGCCGCCGCTCAATGGCTCCGCGCTGGCGCTGGCGGGCGACAAGGACGTGAAGGTGACGCTGGACGTGCAGCGCCCCAACGGACCGCTGGCGACGCTGGAGGCGCGCATCCTGGCGCCGCTGGCCGCGCTCCAGGACCGCGAGGTGGTGAGCCGGGTGCCCTTCCGCCTGAAGGGCCGCGTGGGGCCGGTGCCCCTGAGCGAAATCCCCGGCATGGTGCAGCCGGGCCAGGGCAACCGCGGGCCGCAGGGCGTGCTGTCCATGGAGCTGGCCGCGCGCGGCACGCCGGAGGCGCCGGAGATTGAAATGAGCGCGGGCATGCAGCACCTGGGCGTGGCGCAGACGGCGCTGGGCCAGGCGCGCCTGGACTACGCGTACTCCAATGCGAAGTCCCTCTTCGACGCGATGCTCACCGCGCCCGGGGGCGGCTCGCTGGTGCTGGGCGGCACGCTGGGGCTGGACCTGTCCCTGCCCGCGTTCCAGGCCGCGCAGGGCCCGGCGAAGAAGGTGGACCGGGCGCCGGTGGAGCTGATGCTCCGGGCGCGCGCCTTCGACCCGTCGTTCCTGTCCGGCATCTCCCCGTACGTGCGCACGCTGGGCGGCATCATGCAGGCGGACGCGAGCCTGGGCGGCACCGTGGGCGCGCCCACCTTCAAGGGCGACCTGGCGTGGAAGGACGGCAAGCTGGGGCTGATGGGGTACGGCGAGTACTTCGACATCCAGCTCGCGCTGAACGCGTCGCAGGAGCGGATCGACCTCAAGCAGCTCACCGCGAAGTCGGGCGGCGGGTCGCTGGAGCTGACGGCCTCCGCGAACCGCCAGGGCACGAGCGGCGAGTTCATCCTGGAGGGCAAGGGCCGCACGAAGAACCTGCCCATCGTCGTGGAGGACCAGCTCATGGCCCTCCTGTCGATGAACCTGACCATGAAGGGCAGCCTCACGGACCGGCTCGTCAACATCAACGACCTGAGCATCCCGGAGGCCCACGTCGAACTGCCGGAGGCCAAGCGCAAGGACCTGCAGCCGCTGGAGCGCCCCGTGGACGTGGTGATGGTGCGCAACGGCGTGCCGGTGGACAAGCGCAAGAAGCCCAAGCAGCAGGCGCCCACGCAGGTGGCCACCGGCGGCGACCCTCGCAAGGAGCCGGACGCGGCCCCGGGCACGCGCGGCAATCCACCTCCTGAGCCGGGCGAGCCGGGCACCGCCGTGGGCGGCGCGGGCGGCCCCACGTCCCAGGCCGAGGCGGAGGCGCAGGAGGAGGACGGGGAGGACGAAGGCCCGCCGCAGCGCCAGTTCTGGGTGAACATCAACGCGCCCCGCAACCTGTGGGTGCGCGGCTCCGACCTCAACATGCAGCTGGGCCTGTCCGAGGGCTTCCGCGTCGAGTACGCCAACGAGGCGCGCATGTTCGGCGAGGTGATGGTGCTGCTCGGCCGCGTGGACGTGCTGGGCCGCCGCTTCGACGTGCAGCGCGACAGCCAGGTGCGCTTCACCGGCCCGGTCCTCACCCCGTACATCAACGTCACCGCCGAGCACCGCAACGACAACGCGGCCGTCACCGTCTTCGTCACCGTGCGCGGCCAGGGCAAGGAGGTCACCCTCAAGACGAGCAGCGAGCCGTCCCTGCCGGAGTCCGAAATCTACACGCTGCTCGCCACCGGCCGGCGCACGCTGGAGCGCGGCTCCGGCGCGTCCATGAACGCGGGAGCACAGGCGGCGTCGGTGGTGGGCTCGTTCGTCGCCAACGAGGCGCGCAAGGCCATTGCCGCGAAGCTGCCGCTGGACGTGCTCTCCATCGAAGCGGGCGACAGCGGCATCGCCGGCACCAAGCTGGAGGTGGGCACCTACGTGACGGATAAAATCTACGTGGGCTACACCGGCCGCGTGGGCGCGAACCTCCAGAAGGGGGAGAACGCCAACGCCGTGCGCTTCCAGTACCTGTTCAGCCCGCGCTGGAGCCTGGAAGGCCAGTACGGCGACGCGCGCTCCGGCGGCCTGGACCTCATCTGGTCCAAGGAATACTGACCGCGCACCCGGGCGAAGGACTCCCGCCCGGGCGGCGTCAGGCCCACGCTGCTACAGCGCGTACACCTGGTAGCACGCGCCCAGGGGCCCCACGCCGGTGGTGCCCGCGCCGGGCGCGTCCCGCCACACGCCCTCCGCGCCGCACTGCTGCCAGAGCGTGCTGGAGGCCTGCACGCAGGTGCGCGTGGGCACGCCCCGGCCCAGGCGCGTGGACTGGCAGTAGGGGAAGGACACGTTGCAGTTGGACGGCTTCACCGTGCTGCCCGCGGTGAAGGTGCCCGACAGGCACTGGCGCCACAGCGCGTCCGACGAGCTCTGCACGCACGACGCCTCCGGCACCGTGGCCTCCACCGTGCCCGAGTAGCAGCCTTCGGCGGTGCTCGTCGTCCACGGGTAGGCCGTGGCGTAGCGGTTGTAGATGGAGGCCATCAGCGACGAGCCGCCCACCGTGGTGCGGCCACACTGGATGGCGTACGCGCCCACCCAGGGCGTGTACGTGTAGAGCGCCGCGGTGGCCTTGTTGACGGGCTTCACCGAGCACGGATCCGACGTGGCCTTCGTCACCCCCACCCTCCAACCGGAGATGGTGGAGCCCGTCGTCTCCAGGGAGGTGAAGTAGCCGCGCATCTTCTTCGCGGCGCACTCCACCTGCTTGCCGAAGCCCACGTATTGCGCGTCACAGCCGCTGGTGTCCGGACAGCCACAGCCCGTGGCCTTGCTCAGGTTGGTGGAGGTGCCGCTCTGGATGAGGCTGGACTCGCCCTGGATGCGCGCCAGCATGTACAGCGGGCTGATGTTGGACGCGCGCGAGCGCTCCACGATGAGCGTCGCCGCCGTCTTGCCGTAGGCGGGGTCCGTGTAGCCCGCCAGGTACGAGCCCTGCTGCTGCAGGAACTGCTGCACCTGCGCCGGCGTGATGGCCTGTCCGCCCGTGACGTCCGAGTCCTCCAGCAGCCGGTGCATGTCGTACTTCGTCGTCGCCTCCTGCAGCACCTGCCCCGTCAGCTCGTCCACGACGGGCGCCGGCTCCTCCTCCAGGGGACCACAGCCGGCCGCCAGCAGCGCGGGCACCAACAGCACGCACAATCGGAGCTTCATCTCTCTCACACCTCGGGAATGGGCCTCGGGAGGAAGGCGCCCCCGGCTGTAGCCGGTGGGGCGAGGCCGACTCAAGGATATTCCTGGGATTTGAGAATATCCCTTGTGCCCGGGGTAGGGACGTCCTGGGGGGCAGGGCACGGGCCCGTGGGAGCGGGGTAAAGTTTCGGACATGTGGACCTCTCCCCTGAGTCGTCGGAAGTGTTGGTCGTTCCTCGCCGCGGGCGTGCTCGCGCTGGCGGGCTGTTCGGACTCGAGCAAGCCGGGGGATGAGCCCGGCCCGGGCACGGATGGGCCCGGGGTGGTGCCGGGCAACGGCTCCGAGTGCCTGGGCGCGAAGTTCCTGAGCTCGCTCGGCAAGGACAAGCTGCTGGTGGGCGCGCAGATGGAGGACGCCACCGCGAAGAGCGCGCCCTTCGACGTGCGCTACCTGTACATCGCCGCGGGCCTGTTCGATTCGAACGACGCCTGCACGTCGTGCGCTTCCGGGTGCACGTCCGGCGGCGTGTCGTGTTCCAACAGCGGCGCGGGCTGCGGGTGGTGGGGCTGCTGGCAGTACGACCAGGAGCCGCCCGGCGCCTACGTGCGCGACTTCATCCTGGCGGCGAAGGAGCAGGGGCAGATTCCGTTCATCACCTACTACGAGGAGTTCCAGGCGAGCGGCTACTCCGAAGGCGAGCAGCAGCTGGCGGCGCTCAACGACGCGAGCTTCCTGCGGCGCTACCTCGCGGACTGGCGCTTCCTCCTGAAGCAGGTGGGCCAGGAGAAGGTGCTGCTCCAGATTGAGCCGGACCTGTGGGCCTACCTCCAATTCTTCCCGGCGGACGGCAAGCCGCAGTCCACGCCGGTGGCGGTGAAGACCGCGAACCCGACCGACTGCGCCACGCAGGAGAACAACGCGGCGGGCCTGGGCAAGTGCATGATCGCCATGGCGCGCAAGTACGCGCCCAACGCGAAGGTGGGCCTGCACGCGAGCGCGTGGGCGACGAAGACGGACGTGTCGGGGAACACGGATCCGTCGTTCAACGTGGCGGCGGAGGCGAACAAGGTGGCGGACTTCCTCCTGCAGGTGGGCGCCGCGGACACCGACTTCGTCACCGTGGAGGCGTCCGACCGCGACGCGGGCTGGTACGAGCAGACGCAGGGCAAGGCCACGTGGTGGGACCCGGAGAACAAGCGGCTGCCGCACTTCCAGCAGGCCTTCAGCTGGGCGAAGGCCATCTCCGCGCGGCTGAACAAGCCGCACCTGTGGTGGCAGCTCCCGCTGGGCAACATGAGCCTGTCCAACAAGGACAAGCAGTGGCGCGACAACCGCGTGGACTACTACCTCACCCACCCCGCGGAGGTGGCCGCGGCGGGCGGCGTGGGCTTCCTCTTCGGCGCCGGCAACTACGAGCAGACGACGCCGGAGACGGACGGGGGCAACCTCGTCAAGCGCGTGAAGGCGTACAAGGACGCGGGCGGGCAGGCCGCGTGCGTGCCCTGAGCCGGTGACACGCGGCTAGGCGCGGGGCCGCGTGCGCGAGGGGGCCGGGCGTTTCGTCCCGGGCTTCCTGGCCGCGGCCTTCGTCCCGGGCTTCCTGGCCGCGGCCTTCGTCGCGGCCTTCCGGGCCTGGATCTTTTTGATGTACTGGGTGGCATCTGGCGTTTCGCACGCCGTGTCGCCGTGATCCACCTCCACCCGGCCCAGGTGCTTCGCCGTCTGGAGCGCCGCCTTCTGGAGCGCTCCGCCCGTGGAGCCCAGCGCGATGAGCGCGCTGTTCATCGCCTCGCGGACGCGGTTCTTCGCGGTCGGCAGCTCCTGCTCGATGCGCGCAAGCCACGGCGACAGGTCCTCTCCCGCGAGCACCGTCGTCTTCACGAGCAGGGAGGCGAGCAACTGCCAGCCCGCGCGCCCCACCCATTCGGAGGACGAGCGCGTCCATTCCAAGGCGCGCCGCGCGTGCGGTGAGCGCAGCACCACGTTCGTCACGAAGACGTCCGTCAGCGTGTGCCAGTCCAGCGACTTCGCCCATGCCTCCAGCTGCGCCCAGGAGAGCGCGGGGGCGTCCGCGACCATCGTCGCCAGCAGCCGCGCCTCGGCGTGCCCTGAGGCCCACAGCGCACGGGCGAGCGCCGGCTCCGCGCCGATGCGCTTCTTCAGCGTCGTCAGCGCGCCGAAGTTCACGCCGGAAAGGGGTTCAGGAGCGCCGTGCCGGAGGTAGGTCTTCCGTGTCTGCTCCGTGCCCAGCCGCTCCAGCTCCCGCATCGTCTCTTCAAGGGTCATGGCGGGCACAGTCTGGCATGCGCGGCGGGCCTCAGTAGCTCAAACGAGTGACTGCCACCCGCCCTCCCCCCTCTCCAACTTGGCGCTCTGGAAGGTCTGTGGCCCAAGCGCCATGCGAGGGGGAAATCGATGATCAGCGCCGACTTCATGGAAGAAGAGTCCCTCGAGGGCATGGACCTCATGGAGGGAGCGGATGCCCTCCAGGAGCTGGAGGAGCTCGCGGACGCGTTCGGCGAGTTCGACGGCTTCGAGGACGCCTTCGAGGGCGAGGGCTTCGAGGAGGGCTTCGAGGGCGAGGGCTTCGAGGAGATGTTCGCCGGGGAGGACGACGCCTTCGAGGAGGACGACGGCTTCGAGGGCTTCGAGCAGGACCTGGCCAGCGGGCTGTACCTGCCGTCCCCGGGTCCACGCCTCATGTCCGGCCCCGCCGCCGTCGCGCTCGCCCGGACGCTCAACCCCATGGTCCTGGAGTCGATGGACGCGGATGACGCCGAGGCGTTCCTGCGCCGCGTCGCCCGGCGTGCCCGGGCCGCCGCGCGGGGCATCGCGCGGGGCGCGCGGCAGGTGGGCCGGGTGGGTGGCGCCGTGCTGCGCCGCGCGGGTCCGCTGCTCAACCGCGCGCTGCCGGTGCTCCAGCGCGTGGCGTCCGTCGCGGGTCCGTGGGGCCGCGTCGTCTCCGCCGGCATTGGCGCCGCGCGGGGCCTGGCGCAGGGCCGGGGACTGAGAGGCGCGCTGGCGGGGGCCGTGGGTGGCCTCATCCCGGGCGTGGGCGGGCGCATCGCGTCCTCCATCCTGCGCGGGGACGGCGCGGACGACGACGCCTCGCTGGACGCGCTCGCGGACATGGCGGACGCGCGGCAAGTGCCCGCCGCCGTGGCGCTCCCGCTGGGCGCGGGGCTCGCGGCTCGCGTGGTGACCCGGCAGGCCGTGCCTCCCAACACGGGGCTGGGGGCCGCGGCCCAGGGCGTCATGCGCTCCCGCGCGCGGACCCTGGAGCAGTACCTCATGCGCATGGTCCAGCAGGTGCCGGGCAGCCCGGGGAGGCGACTGCGGCTGATGCGCGCCATCGCCCAGCTGTCCGCGAGGAACCTGCGGCGCCGGGGGCCTGGCGGTGCCATCACCGCCCTGCCCCCGGTGGTGCGGGCCGCGAGCCAGCGCGTGCTGACGCGCGCGGCGCAGGTGCCCCGGCTGGCCGTCGTCGCGCCTCGCGTGGCTGCGCGGCGGGTGCAGGCGCGGCAGCAGGTGATGCGCCGCATCCCCGTCTCCGCCGTCAGCGCCGCGAGCGTCCGCCAGCCTCCGGCTTGAGGCCGCCCCACCCCACCCGTTCATGACGTCTTCAGGACAAGGAGGAGTACCCATGCAGCAGCCTTTCGAGGAGGAGTTTTCCGGCCAGGCCGATGAGCTGTCCGACCTGATGGCCGAGGGCGAGGAGGGCTTCGAGGGCGAAGGCTTCGAGGCCGAGGGCATGGAGGCCGAGGGCTTCGAGGGCGAAGGCTTCGAGGCCGAGGGCATGGAGGGCGACGGCTTCGAGGCCGAGAGCATGGAGGCCGAGGGCTTCGAGGGCGAGGGCATGGAGGGCGAGGGCATGGAGGGCGAGGGCTTCGAGGCCGAGGGCATGGAGGCCGAGGGCTTCGAGGGCGAGGGCTTCGAGGGCGAGGGAGCCGACGCGCTCGACGACGCCTTCGCGGAGGCCATGGACGCCCAGGACGAGGACGAGTTCCTCCGGCGCCTGCGGGCCGGCGCGCGCAGGCTGGCGCAGGTGGCCGGGCCCACGATGCGGCGCATTGGCCGGCGCACGCTGCCCATCGCCATGCGGCTGATCCGGCAGGCGGCGCCGCAGGTCGGGGGCATCGCGGGGCAGGAGATTGGCCGCACCGTGGCGGGGCTGCTCCGCGCGGACGCCATGGACGCCTTCGCGGACGCCGCGGCGGACTACGCCGAGGAGGACCTGGACTCCTTCACGCGGGTGCTCGGTGGGCTCGCTGGGCGCCACGTGGTGCGCTCGACGATGCCTCCCGCGCGCCGCAGGCAGCAGCCCCAGCAGGCGCGCGCGCTGGGCCGGGCCGTGGGCCAGATGACGACGCAGGTCGCCCAGCGCATCGCGCAGCGCTACGGCGCGGGGGCGATGCCGGCGGTGACGCGCATCGTCCGCGAGGTGACGCGCCAGGTGCGCCAGCAGGGCGCCAGCCCCCAGGCGGTGCCGCGGATGATCCGCCGCATCGGCACCCGGGTGATTGGCAGCCCTCGCGCGGTGCGCCGGCTGGCCCGGCCGAACCCCGCCGCCCGGCAGCTCCGGGTGAGGGCAGGGGTCCGCCGTCCCGGTCCCCGGCAGCGGATGGTCGGAGCGTTGGGCGGGCCCGGCACGCGGCGGATGCGGACCGTCGTGCTGCGAGGCCCGGTGCGAATCGTCGTGCGGTGAGTCTCAGCGGGCGCAGGGAGGGGGGAGGCATATGGCGGACGCGCTTCAGCAATTCCTGCGGGCCAAGGTCCAGAGCATCACGTTCCGCGCGGGGAGGCTGTCACGCCTCACCCCGCAGGACGTGGGGATCCGGCCCCGGGACGTCCCCTACGCCCCCTCCGCCGCGCACTTCGCCGCGGCCAACGCGCGGCTGGGAGAGATTGACCAGGGCGTGCGCAGGGCCGTCGCGCGCCTGAACGGCCGGCTCCACGGCCCCCCTCCCCGTCCCCACGAGGTGCTGGAGCGCAACGCGCTGGTGGAGCGGGAGATCGACCGCGCGCGCCGCGCCTACGGCCTCTTCTTCGACGTCTTCAGCCAACGGGGCACGCGGTTCGCCCCGGCGCTGGCGGCGTGCGACGTCATCGCGGTGGACTGCTTCCAGGCCATCCGGCGGGCCTCGCCGGGGCTGATGACTACCCCGATGCTCAAGCCGCTCACCTACCTGGAGCACGGCTTCTCCCCGGCCACCTTCCGGCGGGGCGTGCTGCTGCGCCGGCTGCTGGGGGAGCGCAACCCGTTCCCGCTCATCCGCGTGCCGTACGAGCGCGTGGAGGCGCCCTGGGGCATGGGCGTCATCCTCCACGAAATCGGTCACAACCTGCAGGCGGACCTGGGCATCTGGCAGGAGACGGAGCAGGCGCTCCAGCGGCGCGTCCAGGGCGTCACGCGCAACCCGTGGCTCACGCGGCTGTGGGGGCGCTGGCACAAGGAGATCTTCGCGGACCTCATCGCGTGCCTGCTGGGCGGGCCTGCGTCGGTGCACTCGATGAAGGACTTCCTCGCGTACCCGCCCTCGCGCGTGCTGACGTTCCAGCCTCTCAGCGCCCACCCCACGCCGTACCTGCGGGTGCTCATCCAGGCGGAGATGCTCCGGCGCATGGGCTTCGAGCGCCGGGCGCGGGACGTGCGCGACAACTGGTACCGGCTGTACCGCGCGCACCTCCCGGGCGCGCGCATTCCGGGCGTGCTGCTGCGCACCGCGTCCCGGCTCATCCCGCACGTGGTGGACGAGCTCGCCTTCCAGCCGCGCCGGGGGCTCGCGCAGCGCGCGCTGGTGGACGTGGTGCCCTTCTGGCCGTCGGATCAGGAGCGGATTGTCCGCGCCGCCGAGTCCCTGGCGCGGGGGCACCTGCCCCCGGGGCTGCCTCCCCGTTACGCGGTGAGCGCCAGCCGCGAGGCGCTTGAACGAAGGCTGGCCCCGCCCGGGCAGATCTCGAAGACGGTGCTCAATCATCTGGTGAGGCTTGGCGCGCGGGATGCGCGGACGCCAGGCGCGAGCGTCACGCTGGCCGCATGACAGGACCTCAAGGGAGGGACGATGTACGAGAACACGAAGGGGCGGAGCAGCGCGGCTTCCATGGAGCTGACGTCGACCGCGAAGACGAAGTTCGACGAGTTCCTGCGCCGGCAGCTGGGGGTCTCGGATGCGCGCGACCCCAAGTCGGTGGTGAACGCGCTGCGCAAGCTCTATCCGACGACGGCCGCGAGGCTGGACGACGAGAGCAAGGGTCAGCCCATCCGCGTCCTGGCCACGCCCGAGCCCTCCATGGGGATGATGTCCGCGGCCATGGAGTCGCCGGGCCTGCGGCGCTACCGGGAGCAGCGCGAGGCGCTCGCGGAGGACCTGGAATACGCGGTGGAGCTGGCCGCGAACCGCGACTTCAAGGTGCCGGTGGACGGGTGGCGCGACTCCATCCTCGCGGAGGTGGATGAAGGAGAGGCCGCGGCGAACCAGGCCGTGGACCCCGTGGCGCGTGACCGGACGTTCTACTCGGTGCGCAAGCTGGGGGACTGCGCGCGCGTGGGGCGCATGGTGGGGATGATCAACCCCACGGTGAGCCCCGAGTTCGGCCGGCTGGCCTCCACGCTGGACGAAGCCTCCATGCTCCTGCGGGTGCTGGCGGGAGAGGCGCTCTTCCGCGCGGGCTTCGACCGGGGCGGCAACGTGTTCCAGGTCGCGCTCCAGGACCTGCGCCAGCGCCGCGAGGCGCTCATCTACGCGCTGGAGCAGCTCACCTCCAGCGGCCAGTCCCCCCACCAGGACGGGGCCGAGGACTGGGGGGATGGACCGTCGTCGTACGGCAAGCTGCTGGAGCAGCTGCGCCTGAAGGGCCACGCGGATCTTCGCTCCATCGTCCGGCCGGATACGATGTCGCGGCTGCTGGACGTGCTGCTGAACCATGCCCCGCGGATGCAGTCGCAGGACCTGCGGGGCATGGCCTCCGCGGTGCCCATGGAGCTGCTCCAGCTGCGGCGGCTGCGTGACGTGGCGGCGAGTCTGCTGGACACGACCGTCGCCTACTCCAGCTCCGGCTCCGGCTCTGGCTCCATCACCACCTCGACCGTCCGCGGACAGGGCGTCACCGCGCCCCTGGCGAACTTCACGGAGTCGCTCACGCTCTTCATCAGCGCCTTCGACCGGCCCAACGCGGGGGCGCGGCTGCTCAACCTGGTGCTCCCCTCGCCGCTGGCCTTCCGCGAGCAGGCTGGCAAGGAGCAGGAGATCACCGACCTCATCCGCCTGCGGGCGGCGGTCCAGGAAGACCTGGACGAGCTGCAGATGGATCCGACGACCAGCGACGAGTTCTGGGAGAACATGGCCCGGCTCGACCGCAAGCTGTACCACATCGACCGGATCCTCGACCTGTACCTGCTGGACTACGACGAGGCAGCGCCGCCGGATACCAACCGCGTGAAGCTGCACACGAAGATCATCGAGCAGTTGGACCAGGGCAGGCCCGTCTTCGAGCTGCCGCTGCCGTTCCTCCGGGAGCAGTGCGGGCTGGAGGAGGATGCGCTGGAGCTGGCGAAGAGCCTCACCCAGGGCTCGGTGGAGCGGGTCGAGGACATCGAGGAGGACCGGCGCAAGAGGTTCGGCTTCGGTGAGGGCGCGCACTGCAACACCGGCGAGGCGTACCAGGTGCCTCCGCCGGAGCGCGTCTCGCTGGACCGGCTGGAGCAGCACTTCCCGATCCTGGGGAGTGATTTGCAGCCGTCGCCGCCCAACCCCGACCCCAGGCCCCCCAAGCCTCCAACGCCTCCGGCGCCTCCAGTGCCCAGGGCCGCGGGGAACGATGAGACCGCGCCGAGCCTGGAGGCGGTGTCGGAGCTCATCGAGCAGAACCGGGCCCAGATCATGACGGAGCTGGAGAAGCGACTGGAGGCCCAGGGGCCGGAGCTGGCCCGGCAGTTGGAGCAGGCGTTCTCCGACCAGCTCAAGGCCGTGGAGCGGCTGCTGGCCGGCAGGGGTGGGCCCACCACGGACGACACGCCTCCGGGCATGAACGGGTTCACCAAGGCGGGCCATTCGCGCCGCCACGTCCGTCATCCGCGGAAGACCTGAGCGCGTGTCCCAGGACCGCAAACCCATCCTCTCACCTTGATTGAACCAGGTGGCATGCCATGAGCATCGGTACGGCAGAAGCCCTGCAGCGTCTCTTCTCGCAGTGGAAGCGAGAGGTCCTCGCCAACGTCAGCTCGGATGTGGAGCGCGCGGAGCTGCAGAAGCAGCTCGCGCTCCGGGAGGGAGAGCTGCTGGCCAGCGCCTCCGATGGCTCCACGGCGTCGCTCTTCTCGGACCTGATGGGGTTGGGCAAGGAAGGAGCGCCGTCCTTCGACTCCATCAGCCGGCCGATGCTCGTCCAGGACTTCGACGAGTCCGTCATCGAGACGCAGCTCCACGCGACCGCGGAGCTCTATTACATCTACCAGCACGACCGGATGAAGGTGTTCCAGGTGGCGGGCGCGCTGCTGCGGCTCTTCCATGACGGGCGCATGCGCATCCAGCGCGGGCCCGGCGCGCGGGCGCTGTACCTCTTGGAGAAGCACCAGCCGCTTCGCTACAAGCCGCGCGACCGGCAGCTGGCCTACCGGCGCGCGTTCAACTACGGGGCGCTGGCGCCGCCGCCGGGCGCGGTGATGTTCCGCAACTTCCACCGCGAGTTCGTCGCCTTCGTGTCGGCCATCGCGCAGTACTTCCGCGACCTGCTGATTGGCGAGGTCATCCGCGGCTCGCAGCACCTGAACGAGCGGCCCTTCGCGAGCCAGGCCACCATCCAGCGCCTGGGCACGGACATCCGCTGGCAGATCGACCGCGCCACCTACGGCAACATCCTGGCGCTCACGGTGGAGGTGGGCGAGTACCTCAAGACCATCCTCGACGCGCTGGAGACGCCGGACATCAAGAAGGCCTTCGACGCGAACACGAAGTGGGACGTCATCGAGGTGGTGTCGCAGCGCTACCTGGGCGGCACGGGGGACATCTCCCAGCGCTCGAAGATGGCGGACGCCGGGCGCCTGCTCTTGAACTTCGTGGCGGACAACCCGTTCAAGACGCGCGACTTCAAGGACTTCCAGACGGAGGTGATGCCGCTGGGCCCGGTGGCCGAGGAGTGGATCGCCGCGTACCGGATGACGCCCGAGGGCCGCACCTTCTCCGGTGTGACGCCCACCCTGCGCCGGACGCTCGGCATTCCCAGCGTCGCGTCGATGCGCTGAAGGGGCGGGGCCCGGCATGGACCTGGACCTGTTCGTCACGCGGGGCTTCGTGATGGAGCGCGGCACGCGTGCCGCCACGGCGCCGCGCACCAACGAGGCACAGCTCGTCGAAGCGGCCGTGGCGGGGCAGGTGTCCCATCCCATCGTGCGCGGGTCGCCCTACCGCATCGGCCGGGACGGGACGCTGCGGCTGGTGCCCGGCAGCGGCGGCATCGTCCTCAACCGCCGCGTGGGGGACCCCGCGGTGGGGCTCGCGGCGGACCACATGGAGGCCGGGGTGTCGTTGCACAACAACGGCCGTGAGGTGGTGGGCCCGCGCAATGGCCCCAACCAGGCGCTGATGTTCTACGCGTGCGTGGGCAACCGGGCGCGCGTGACGTCGGGCCCCGTGGTGGGCGCCGAGGGCACGGTGGTGGGCAAGCACGGCGGCATCAACCACGTCATCGTGGACTTCACGCCCGACGTGAAGCGGCGGCTGCTCATCGGGGACCGGGTGCAGCTGGACGCGTATGGCCAGGGGCTGGCGCTGCCGGACTTCCCGGAGGTGCGGCTGCTCAACCTGTCGCCCCGGCTGCTGCGGCGCTGGGGCGTGCGGACGGTGCGGGGGCGGCTGCTCATCCCCGTCACGCACACGGTGCCCGCGGAGCTGATGGGCTCCGGCATGGGGCGCCCCGAGGGCGTGCTCGGGGACCTGGACATCCAGCTGTCGGATCCAGGGCTGGTGCGGCGCTTCCGGCTGGGCTCGCTGCGGCTGGGAGACCTGGTGGCGGTGTGCCCGCTGGACTACCGCTTCGGCCCCAGCCGGCGGCCGGGCAGCGTCACCGTGGGGGTGGTGGTGCACTCGGACAGCAAGGTGTCGGGACATGGCCCCGGGGTGACGCCGCTCTTGATGGCGCCGGGCTCGCGCGTGCAGCTCGTGCGGCAGCCCCAGGCCAACCTGGCGTTCGTGCTGGGCTTGCGCCGCGGCGTGCCCCGGCTGACGCGCCACTGACGGCCGCGGCGCTTCAGGGGAGCGGCGCGCCGTAGCAGCGCGAGACCATGGCCGCGCGGGTGTCCACCCCGAGCTTCACGAAGATGCGCCGCAGGTGGGCCGCCACGGTCCACGTGCTGATGTTCAACTTCGCGGCGATCTGCTTGTTGCCCAGGCCCGCGCAGACGCACGAGACAACCTGCCGCTCCCGCGCAGTGAGCAGCCGCAGGTCGGACGTGGCGGGCGCGGGCGCCGGCCCCTGCTCCGGAGGCTCCGCAGGCTCCGGAGGCTCCGGAGATGACGCCGGCACCAGGTGGTAGCGCTGCCCGTCGATGATGAACTCCCCGGCCAGGAGGGGGTTTCGCGCCTCCGGCACGGCGGCGTCCCCCGGTTCGGGGATGACGAGCAGGACGTGGCTCCCGGGTTGAAGGTGTGTCCGCATGGCGGTCCTCGCGGTGCGGGTCAGGAGGGGTCGGCGAGTTCGGGAGAGGCCAGGATGCGCCAGACCTCGGCGGCCTCGCGCGCGCGTCCGGCGGCACGCAGGGCTTCGGCGAAGAGCTCGCCCGCGTGTTCACCCGATGCGGGCTGTCCGGCGCGTTCGCGAGCGTGCGCCATGAGCCGCGTGACGCCCCGGCGACCGAGCCGCAGCTCCGCGTGGAACAGCAGGGCCAGCGCGCGAGGCGTCGTGAAGGGCCCGCCCGGCGCATCCACCGGGGCAGCACCGGAGGTCAGCACGGGGCGCAGCACCTGCGCGATGAGGGACTCGAGCTGCGCGAGCTGCGCCCCACGCTCCCGTCCGGCCTGGGCCAGCGCCGCCACGAGTCGCGGATCCTCCCCGAGCACGGTGAGCGCCTCGCGCCCCTCGGTGGGAGGCGCGCTCCGCACGCCCTGGACGCGCAGCGACGCGGGCTCGGGTGGGTGCTCCGGGATGACGTCGATTCCCAGCCGTCCCAGCCGTGCTTCGAACGCCGCGGGCTCGCTCCGCTTCCACTCGGCCAGCGCGGCGATGAGCGTGGGCCCCGACAGCGGCCACGCGCCCCAGCGCAGCTCGCCTCCGGATTGTGAATCCCAGGAGACGGAGTCGAACGGACTGCCGAACCACGCGAGGACGAACTCCAATGCGCGAGCGTGGGCTTCCGTCAGACCGAGTCCGAGCAGCTCTTCACGGGACGGTGCGCAGGGGCCACGCACCGCGACGGTGCCACGGTGGACGAGCCTGCCGCCCTCATTGCCCAGGACGACCCTCGCATCTGCGGGAGGCAGGGTGGCCACCTGACCCTGGAGTCGGATCTCCTCCCGCGCCGCGCGGAGGGGGCTGGGCGGAGCCTCCTGTGGGGCCGGGGCTGGGGCC
>NZ_RAWG01000300.1 GCF_003611735.1 Corallococcus sicarius
GGGAGGGGGGAGCGGTGTCGGGCTGCGCGATGGCGGTGGTGCCATCCGCGGGTGGCGTGGCGCGGGGCTTCACGCTCTCACAGCCAGCGCCCGCGCCCAGGGCGAGCGCGGCGCACAGCAGGAGGGGCCGGGAGGAGGAACGGGAAGGAATGCATCGCATGCGGTGGGCCTCGGGAGGGGCGTGACGAGTGCGCCCCTTCGCAGGCCGCCTAGATACACCGGGCCCGGGGCGTGGCCAGCGTGGAGAGCGGATCCGCGTTCGGGGGCAACGTGTTGTTCTCGACAGGGGAACCCGGCTACTCGACCGGCAGCTCCCGGTAGAAGACGTCACTGGGGCCCAGCTGGCTCACGGTGTCGACGAAGCGCTCGGAGACGACGATGCGGGTCGTCTCCTCCACGCCGAAGAGGTCCAGTCCCGTGGGCACGGACTCCCCCAGCAGGCTGCGCTTGGGCGGCAGCGTGAAGCCGTGACGCCCGCAGAACGGGCAGGTGGGTTCCCGGTCGTAGATGCACGCGGGATGCAGCTTCGCCAGGGGCCGTGCTTCCAACTCGTAGAGGGGAAGTTCCTTCGTGCGACGGTTCCGCAGCTCCGCCCGGACCGGGATGATGCCTTGCAGTCCCGCGCCCTGAAGCAGGTCGCGCGCGTCCTCCCGCACGAGCACCTGCCATGACGGCCAGACAATCACAGGGCCGAAACGACCGCGTGCTGTTCCCACCAGCGGGCCGAATCCACACCCCGGCTCGATGGGAAGCTCCGGCGGAACGAACGGGCGCACCAGCGCCGCGCGCCGTGCGGACTCCTCGGGAGACTGAGGCCATCCATCCGTCAGCGAGTCGTTCTCCGGCAGGCTGGACAGGTCCACTGATGGATAGGCCAACATGCCAGCCCACGCATCGCAGCGGGGACAGGTGATGCCTGGCAGGCACCACTTGCGCATTGCGCGGTACGTCCCGCTCCACAACACGGAGTCGAGGTCGCTTGGCTCTTCCAACTCGAAGTAGCGCATCCGTCAGTCCTCCACGGGGGACGGCATGAGATCCACCTGCTGCCAGTAGGTCATTGTCAAACCGAAGAGCCCATACTTCTGGATCATCAGCGAGGCTTGATCGAAATGCGCTGTTTGCGGCGCGGTTCCGCCCCTGAACCGGATGTAGTCCCACCAGTCCTTATTCCACGGTCCGCCATTCGCTCCACGGTGGATGCGCTTGTGCAGGTCGGCATCGATGGCGATCACATACTGGTGGACGTTGATTCCCTTCTGGATGAAGTGCCCGGTGAACGCCTGCGGGAAGATGTGGTGCCGCTCCTTGGGCCGCTTCGCCCACTCCTCCATCGCCCGCTGCCGTTTCAGCTCGCTGGGCAGCTTCTCGCGCGGATGCAAGCGGAACACCATGACGGGCCGTGCGTCGCGCGGAAGCTCCTGGACGTTGCCCCAGTTGCGCCGCGGCCCGCTCCCCGGTGCCACGAACACCGGCGGCGCCAGCGCGCCCCGCGTGCGCACCACGCGGCCCGGCTCCAGGTCCTCGCACCGGAACAGCGCGCAGGCCTCTTCCGTACACAGCGGCGCGAGGCACTGGTCCTCTCCACTGTCTTCACACGCCTGTTCGGTCTCCGCCTCCGCCCAGAGGGCTTCGGGAGAAAACGACGCGACTGGCGCCGTCGAGGCACAGCCGCACCACAGGGCCACGAACAACCACGACAGCCAACGCATGAAACCCCCGGAAAGGACCAACCCCGGACCATGCCAGGGTTTCCATCCACACCCCCAGTGGAAGCCCATCCCCCGGCACTGCTAGACCTCCCTCCGGTCCCCTTCCCGGAGTCGCGCGCATGCCGTCGCCCCTGTCCATCCGCCGTGTCGTCCTCTACAAGCACGGCGTCGGCTACTTCGAGCGCCGGGGAAAGGTGACGGGCAGCGAGACCGCGCACCTGGACTTCAAGGCGCGCGACATGAACGACGTGCTCAAGTCCATGACCGTGCTGGACCTGTCCGGCGGCTCCGTCTCCGCCGTGAGCTACGACTCCACCAAGCCCCTGGAGCAGCTGCTCTCCGAAGCCACCATCCGCATCCCGGAACACGGCAGCCTCACCGCGCTGCTCGGCCAGGTGAAGGGCGCCCGCGTTCGCGCCCGCATCGGCGGCGGTCAGGTGGAGGGCGTCATCGTCGGCATGGAGTCCTTCCCCGTCGTCCAGGGCGAGGCGAGCGTCATCCGCCCCTTCCTCACGCTGCTGCTCGGCGGCGCCCTGCGCACCTTCGACGTGCTGGAGCTGAGCGAGCTGGAGTTCCTCGACGAGGCCGTGCGCAAGGACCTGGAGTTCTACCTGGCCACCGTCATGTCCTCGTACAAGAAGGACTCCAAACGGCTGTCCATCCTCACCGCCGGAGAGGGCACGCGCGAGCTGTTCGTCAGCTACGTGCTGGAGTCCCCCGTGTGGAAGACCAGCTACCGCATCCTCCTGGATGAAGCCCAGCCGCCCCTCCTCCAGGGCTGGGCGCTCGTGGACAACACCGGCGACGAGGACTGGGTGGACGTGGAGCTGTCGCTCATCGCCGGCCTCCCCGTGTCCTTCGTCCATGACCTCTACAACCCCCGCTACCAGCGCCGCCCCGTCGTGGAGGTGCGCTCGGAGGCCGGCGTCGCGCCCGTGATTCCCGAGGAGGCCCTGGCCGACGCGTCCTACGAGTCCGCAGCGGAGATGATGGACGACGGCCCCTTCGGCAGCAGCGGGGCCGCGCCCAGCGCCAGCATGATGCCCATGGCCGCCCCCGCCTCCCGCAAGAGGAGCGCCATTGGCGGCAGGGGCGGGCGCGACCTGCGCGAGACGCTGGAGCAGAGCACCGCGGTGAAGACCTTCACCAAGGAGGTGGGCGACCTCTTCGAGTACGGCGTGGACCGCCCCGTGACGGTGCACCGCAACCAGAGCGCGCTCGTCCCCATCCTCCACCGCCCCTTCGAGGGCCGCCGCGTGCTGCTCTACAACCGCGCCACGCGTGAGAAGAACCCGATGGCGTGCATCGAGTTCAAGAACACCACCGGCCTCACGCTGGAGGGCGGCCCCGTCACCGTCACCGAGGACGAGACCTACGTGGGCGAGGCGATGCTCGACACCCTCAAGCCCGACGACGTGCGCTTCGTCCCCTACGCCGTGGAGCTGTCCTGCGTCGTGTCCGTGGAGAACGACGAGGACGAGGGCCCGGTGTTCCGCGTGCACATCGACCGGGGCACCATGGTCGCCGAGTTCTTCCACCAGCGCCGCGCGAAGTACACCGTGCGCAACAAGGCGAAGCGCCCGCAGACGCTCTACGTGGAGCACCCGCGCACCGGCTGGGACCTGATGAAGGACGCGCCCACCCCCACGGAGACCACCGACGGCTTCTGGCGCTTCAAGCGCGAGCTGGCCCCGGGCGCCTCCGACACGCTCATCGTCACCGAGCGCACGAAGGGACAGCGCCAGTACCACGTCGGCCACCTGGGAGCGCAGGAGGTGGCGTTCTTCCTCGACTCGCGCTTCATCGACGAGCGCGTCGCCAAGGTGCTGCGCGCCGTGGCGGAGCTGCGCGAGAAGCTGTCCCGCATCGACCGCGACTCCTCGCGCCTGACCGAGGAGCGCAACAAGCTCTTCCAGGAGCAGGAGCGGATCCGCGCGAACATCGACTCGCTCAAGAGCGGCGCGTCGCAGCGGGAGCTGGTGGAGCGCTTCGTCACCAAGCTCAACACGCAGGAGGACCGGCTGGAGACCATCGCCAAGACGCAGGAGCGACTGGAGCAGGAGCGTGTCCAGGTGGAGCAGGACATCACCCAGAACATCCAGTCGCTCCGCTACGAGGCGGAGCTGTAGGCCCCGTCCTCGTGACGAAGGGCCGCTACTTCCCGGCCGCGGCGAACACCTCGCGGCCCGCCACCACCGTCAGGCGCACCTGCGCGGTGAGCAGGTCCGTGGCGGGCCCGTCCACCGGGTCCGCCGACAGCGCCACGAAGTCCGCGTCCTGGCCGGGCTTCAGCCGCCCGCGCTTGTCCTCCGCGAACGACGCGTAGGCCGCGCCCACCGTGAAGCCCTCCAGCGCCTCCTCGCCGCTCAGGCGCTGGTCCGGCTGCCACCCCCCCGGAGGCTGGCCGCTGGGGTCCTGCCGCGTGCGCGCCGCGTACAGCCCCGCGAGCACGTCCGGCCGCTCCACCGGGAAGTCACTGCCCAGCGCCAGCACCGCGCCCGAGGCCTTCAGCTTCTGCCACGCGTACGCGCCCTGGATGCGCTCCGGGCCCACGCGGTCCTGCGCCCAGGGCATGTCGCTGGTGGCGTGCGTGGGCTGCACGCTCGCCACGAAGCCGTTCGCGCCCAGCCGGGTGATGTCCTCCAGCCGCATCACTTGCGCGTGCTCCACGCGGTGGCGGCCGTCCTTCTTCCCCGTGGCCTCCATCTCGCGCAGCAGCGTGTCCAGCACCAGCGTGTTGGCGCGGTCGCCAATCGCATGCGTGGCCACCTGGAAGCCGCGGCCGATGAAGGCGTGCACGCGCTTCGTGTACTCCTCTGGCGTCAGCACGAGCAGGCCCTGCTGGCCGTGGTCGTCGCTGTAGGCCGTGTGCAGCGCCGCGCCCCGGCTGCCCAGCGCGCCGTCCGTGAGGAGCTTCACCGCGCGCAGCGTCAGCAGCTTCCCCTGGAAGGGGCCGTCCTTCAGGTACTGCTCGCGGTCCGCCGACTGCCCGTCCGCCATCGCGTAGATGCGCAGGGCCAGCTTGCCCTCCTTGTCCCACTGCTGGAGGAGCCGGAAGGTGCGCAGGTCCATGCCCGCGTCGTGCACGCCGGTGAGCCCCACGCGCGCGCAGTGCTCCAGCGCCGCGGTGAGCCGCGCCGCGTGCTGCGCGTCCGTGGGCGGGGGAATCACCCCGTTCATCAGGTCCATCGCGTTGTCGATGAGCACACCGCTGGGCGTGCCATCCGGGTTGCGCACGATGATGCCGCCGGAAGGATTCGGCGTGTCCTGGGTGATCTTCGCGCGCCGCAGCGCCTCACCGTTGACCCACAGCGCGTGTCCATCCACGCGGCCCAGCACCACCGGCTTGGACTGGAGGCGCTCGCCCAGGTCCTGGACCGTGGGGAAGCGCTTCTCCGTCCAGTCGTTCTGATCCCAACCCTGACCCATCAGCCAGTCACCCTGGTAGGCCGTGGGCGGTGCCTCCTCCAATCGCTTGCGGACCTCGTCCAGGGACGTGGTGCCCTCCAGCCGCACGCCCGCGAGCGCCTGGCCCAGCCCCGCCAGGTGGCCGTGCGAATCCGTGAGGCCCGGCACCACCGTCGCGTCGCCCAGGTCCACCACGCGCGCCGCGGGGCCGGCCGCCGCGAGCACCTCTTCACGGCTGCCCACCGCGAGCACCTGGCCGTCCCGCACGGCGAGCGCCTGCGCAATGGGCCGCGCGGGATCCATCGTGCGGATCCGCTTCGCCACGTACACCGTGGGTGCGCCGGAGACGGCCTGCTCCGCGGCAGTCGCTTCCGGCACCCGGCGGGAACAGCCCGCCGCGCCCACCAACAGGAGCAGTGCTCCCAAGGCCTGACCCAGACGTCTTCGCATCATGCGCGCACCCGCTCCTGACAATCCGCCCCGGGCACCGGCCCGGGGCATCGCGCGCGGCACTCTGACGCACGGGCCGTGCTCCGGCCAGTCTGGAGCCGTGACTCAGTGCCCCACGCGCAGGGTGTACGTGTAGTCGATGGGGGCCCCGAAGGGCGCCAGGGCCTTCACGTTCACCATGTGCTCGCCGGGGGCGAGCTGGAGCATCAGCCACCAGCCATCCGTCACGCCGCGCTGCTCGCCCCCGATGAGGCACGGGTCGGGGATCTTCCCCACGAGGCTGGGGTCGGCGTCGAAGGTGAAGAGGTCGCTGGTGTGGCGGTGGCGGCCCGGGTTGATGCGGCGACCGTCCAGGGTGACCACGAGGCCCTGGGTCCCGTCGTTGAAGTCGAGGGCGCCCTGCCGCAGGAAGTCCTCCAGCGTCTGGCCCGGCGCCGGTTCAAAGGACGGATCAGGACAGGGGTAGTCATTGATGATCACCCACAGGGGCAGCAGCACGGGCCGGTTCTTCGGGACGCGGCAGGTGCGCTGGAACGTGGTGTCCAGGTCATGGACAGGCACGAAGAAGACCGGGCCGTCCTGCTCCTCGCCGCAGTCCTGCTCCAGATGCAGCATGGGGCTGCGGTCCGCCGGCACGCGGAAGTGCCAGCGGTACCACTCCTTCGCCCACGCGGTGATGGGCCGGCCGAAGACGCGGGCCTGGGGCGGGAGGACCACGGCCCCTCGCGCGCCCAACGCCGCTTCGTCCTGCTCCGCATGCAGCGCGGTCGTGGACTCCGTCGATTCGCCCGGGGACGGGGACGCGTCCTGCGCGCAGCCCGTGAGCCAGCCCGCGAGACATCCGGTGACCAGCGAGACCGCGATGAGGTTGCCTCTCATTGGACGGGGCCCTGTGCGCCAGGGTGTGGCGCCTCCCCCCTCCCGGCGGGGACGACGCCGGGCAGGCGCGAACATATCGGGCGGCGGCGGACAACGCGTGCACCGGGGGCTTCCAGGGCGTATGGAACGGCGCGTGAGCACAGACGGCCCCCGCGGCATCCTCTTCGACCTCGACGGCACGCTGGTGGATTCGCTGCCGGACATCATCGCCAGCTTCCTCCACGGCTTCGCGCACCTGGGCCTGCCGGTGCCTCCCATCGCGGAGGTGCGGGCCCTCATCGGCCAGCCGCTGGACGTGATGTACACGCAGTTCGCGCCGGACCACGTGCCCCTGCTCTGCGCGACCTACCGCGAGCACTACCCGCTCAACTTCCTCAACCACTCGCGGCCCTTCCGCGGCGTGGAGCGCGTGCTGCGGACCCTGCGCGAGCGGGGGTATCTCCTGGCCGTCGCCACCACCAAGCGCAGCGACATGGCGCGGCGCTTCGTGGACGCGCTGGGGATGGGGGACCTGCTGCACCACGTGCAGGGCACGGACGGCTTCCCGCACAAGCCCGCGCCGGATGTGCTCCACCGCGCGCTCGCGGCGCTGGGCACCGGAGGGCTGTGGATGGTGGGCGACACCACGCTGGACCTGCGCGCGGGTCAGGCCGCGGGCCTGCGCACCTATGCCGTCACCTGGGGCACCCACTCCCAGGAGGAGCTGGCCCTCGCCACGCCGGACGAGCTCCAGCCCGACCTGGAGCGGCTGCTCGCCCACCTGCCATCGCTGAGCGGCTAGTGCTGTGATTGCGGCTGGAGCCCCTGCACCTGCCGCACCTGCGTGCGGCTGTTCAAGGGGAACGACGGGAGGACGATCTGATCCAACTCCCGGGGGCCGATGAGCTGCACCACGTCCTTGCGGAAGAGCAGGTCCAGCGCCCAGTCCATCGCCACGCGCACCTTGGTCTCCAGCCGGGGCAGCTTCGCCAGGTAGAGGGTGCGCCAGAGGAACCACGCGAACCTCCCGGAGAACTTCAGCCCCAGGATGCGCGCCACGCCCGCGCGCCGGCCAATGGCAGCCAACTGCCCCAGCATCCGGTAGCGGAACGCCTTGCCCGGGCGGCCCTTCAACGCCGCGCACACGTTGCGCGCCACCACCTGGCCCTGGCGCAGCGCGTGCTGCGCGGTGGGAGGGCAGGGCCTGCCCCCGTTGGTGAGGTCCGGAACCGACGCGCAGTCGCCCAGCGCCCACACGCCCGGGAAGCCGGGCACCTCCATCCGCTCGTTCACCTTGATGCGCCCGCGGTCCTTCTCACAGGGCAGCGTCGCCAGCAGCGCCGGTGGCGTGACGCCCGCGGCCCACACCACCGTCTTGGTGGGCACCAGCGTGCCGTCCGGCAGCACCACGCCGGCCTCCGTCACGTCCTGCACGCGGATGCCGGTGCGCACCTCCACGCCGTGCTCGATGAGCTTCCTGCGCGTGTACGCGCCCAGCTCCTCGCCCAATTCCGGCAGCACCTCCTTGCCGCCGTGCACCAGCATCACGCGCACGTTGGCGTGCTGGATGTTCGGGTAGAAGGGCAGGGCGCCGTGGATGAAGTCGTTGATGGCGCCCGCGGTCTCCACGCCCGCGAAGCCACCTCCCACCACCACGAAGGTGACGACGTGGTCGGGGGCGCCCATCGTCATGCGGTCCGCGTCCGCCTCCTCCAGCCGGTCGATGAGGCAATTGCGCAGCAGCAGGGCGTCACCCAGCGTCTTCATGGTCAGCGAGTGGTCGCGCGGCCCGGCCTTGCCGAAGAAGTTCGTCTCCGAGCCCATGGCCAGCACCACGGAGTCATACGCCAGCGTGTGGCTGTGGCCGTCCAGTCCGCCGTGCGCCACCGTGGCCGTCTTCGCGTGGAGGTCCAGCCCGGTGAGGTCGCCCTCCACGAAGGACAGGTGCGGCAGCAGCTTGCGCAGCGACATCACGATGGCGCTCGCGTTGAGGTCGCTCGCCGCCACCTCATGGAGCATGGGCGTGAAGAGGAAGTAGTTGTCGCGGCTGACGAGCGTCACCTCCGCGTCGTCCCGCCGCCCCAACCGCCGCTCCAGGTGCAGCGCCGCGTACATCCCCGCGAAGCCGCCGCCCAGGATGAGCACCCGCTTGCGCCGGGGCTCGTCAGGCACTGGAGCGCGGAGCCCCGCCGACTGGTTGTCCGCCTCCATGCCTGCCTCCTCGTGACGCGAAGAACATCACCCCCCAATGTCAGGGTGATGCCTCGCGTCGGCACCCCTGGCCCCGGGGCGCCTGCCCTCCCGCACGCCGGACGGAGGGGCTTCGAAGGCGCGTGTCAGGGATGGTCCGGGTGCATCCGGTGCCGCCACGTCGTGCGCCGCGACGTGTAGCGCGGGTTCTCGAAGAGTTTGACGAGCACCATGCCCGCCACGAAGCCGCCGATGTGCGCCCACACCGCCACGCCGCCGGACACCTCCGGCCGCAGCGTCATGAGCTGCGGCAGGCCGGTGATGAGCTGGAGCACGAACCACCACAGCAGCACGCCCCAGGCGGGGATGGGGAAGATGCGGAAGAAGATGAAGAAGATGAACAGCATGTTCACGCGCACGCGCGGGTAGAGCACCAGGTACGCGCCCAGCACGCCCGCGATGGCCCCCGACGCGCCCACCGTGGGCACCGGCGACGTGGGGTCCACCGCCACGTGCGCCGCCGCCGCGACGAGTCCGCACACCAGGTAGAACACGAGGAAGCGCAGCCGCCCCATGCTGTCCTCGATGTTGTTGCCGAAGACCCAGAAGAACAGCACGTTGCCCAAGAGGTGCCCCCAGCTGCCGTGCAGGAACATGGACGTGAGCGGCGTCATGCGGTTGATGGACGCGTTGTCCACGACGCACGCGATGTTGTCCCCCAGCGGCACCGCCAGCCCCAGCGGCGCGCCGCCGGTGAGCTCTCCGGGCACCAGCCCCAGGTCACAGATGCTGGAGGCCAGCGCCACCACGTTGAAGCCCGCGCCCTGGAAGAACACCCAGACGAGCGCCAGGGTCGCCAGGAGCAGGTACGTCATCACCGGGGTGCGGAGGGTCGGGTTGTCGTCGCTGATGGGGATCATGTCCGCCCACCAGCATGTCTCCCCGCCCAAGCCAGCGGACACCCCTGTTCGCGCGGATGTGCGGCGCCGGACGCACCACCCCCAGCCCGGCGTGGGCCACTCCGCGCCCCTGGAGGAGGGCGCAAGGCCCGCGAAATGATGGTTGCGCGCCGAGGGGCACTTTCGCCCCGGGCCTCCAGGGACTTGGCGGGGAGCCCCGCGCCGGGGGATGTTCGGGAGTCGTCTTCATTCCCATGGAGTCCGAAGCATGAACCCCTTGAAGTCGTCGTCCCGCGCCGCGGCGTTGCTCGTGGTTTCCGCCCTCGCCCTCGCGTTCACCGGTTGCGCTGCGCGCCGTCAGCAGCAGTTCCTGGAGGACAAGGCCCAGGTCCACGTCTACCGCAAGCCCATCGCGGAGGTGTGGCCGGATGCCCTCTCCCTGCTGAAGGACAAGGGCTTCTCCGTGATGAAGGGCCAGGAGGGCTTCGAGGCGCAGACGGAGTGGCTCCAGACGAGCGCCCCGTCCTCCCTGGGCACCTCCTTCGCGCGCTACCTGGTGCGCGGCTACGAGCGCGGCCCCGGCCAGAGCGCCGTGGAGTACCGGCGCCAGGAGCGCTCCGAGTCCCGCTCCGCCGACAACACCGACGGCCGCACCAATGACCCGATGGAGACCTCGCCCAAGGCGAACAGCTCCCAGATGGTCCGTGACTCGGCGCTGGAGTGGGAGCTGCTCCAGAAGGTGGACCCCGACGCCGCCACCGCCCTCAAGGCCGAAGCGACCAAGGCCGGCTGAGCATCACCTCACCGCGCGTGAGCGCCGCTTGCGCGACCCCACGTCAGTCGCGCAGCGGCAGCTCCACGGTGAGGCCGTCGAAGGCCACCTCCACCGGCCCCTTGAAGGCCTCACGCGCCTGCGTGAGCAGCTTGCCGGGGTCGGTGTCGTGGCGGCTGGACAGGTGGGTGAGGATGAGCCGCCGCGCGCCCGCGGACTGCGCCACCTGACCCGCCTCCCGCGCGGTGGAGTGCCGCGTCTCCACCGCGCGCTCCTGCTCGTCGTCGGAGAAGGTGGACTCGTGCACCAGCAGGTCCGCGTCCTTCGACGCCTGCACCAGCGAGGCGCACGGCCGCGTGTCACCGGAAATCACCAGCCGCCGCCCCGAGCGCGACTCGCCCAGCACGTCCTCCGGCTTCACCACGCGCCCGTCCGGCAGCGTCACCGCTTCGCCCTTCTGCAGCTTCCCGAAGGCCGGCCCCTCCGGCACGCCCAGCTCCCGCGCCTTCTCCAGATGGAAGCGCCCCGGGCGGCCGTCCTCCGCCAGCACGTACCCCAGCGCGTTGATGCGGTGGTCCACGCCCACCGCGTGCACCGCGTAGCCGCCGCGGCGCACCACGTCCCCGTCCTTCAGTTCGTGGATCTCCACCGGGAAGGCATGGGACTCCAGCCCCAGGTGCACGGCCTGGTGCAAGAGCCGGCGCGCCGGGGGCGGACCGTACAGGTGCATGGGGGCGGTGCGGCCCATCATCCCCAGCGTGCGCAGGAAGCCGATGATCCCCAGGTAGTGGTCGGCGTGGAAGTGCGTGAAGAACGCCGCGTCCACGGTGAAGCCCGTGCCGAAGCGCACCATCTGACGCTGGCTGCCCTCGCCGCAGTCGAACAGGAGGAGATCCGCGTCCGCCTTCACGGCCAGGCCGGACAGCCCACGATGCAGCGTGGGCTGCGCGGCGGAGGTGCCGAGGAAGGTGAGCCTGAGAAGGGACATGCCAGCGCTTCCCACGAGGGGGCCTCCGCGCACGCGCCGAAGTCAAACCCGGCGCGCACCCGGGGGCATTTACCAGGGTGCGAAGGGTCGTGCTATGCAGCCGGCCCCCTTCGGAAGCCCCCATGCCTGATTCCTTGACGGTCGGCCCCACGGCCGACCCCCGCCGCGTGCGCGCCCAGGACGGCCGCGTCCTCACCGTCCCCGACGGCTGGTCCCTCCTCCCCCCCGGCGACGCCGGACTCACCCGCCGGGTGAAGGCCGCCGGCCCCACCTGGACCGTCGTGGAGAAGGTGGGCCGCAAGCTCTTCTCCCGGGGCGTCTGGGCGCCAGAGGCCCACATCGTCCACGCCCGCGCCGTGCTGGACTCGGAGCGCGCCACCCCCGCCTACGCGAAGAAGCTGGCCCAGGGCCGCGAGCGCCGCGCCCGCGAGCAGGAGGAGTACGAGGTCGACTTCGCCAACGCCGTGCTGCGCTTCCTCGCCTTCAGTCCAGCCTGGCTGCCTCACGCCAAGCGCATGGCCGTCCTCGTCGCCGGCCACGCCACCCCCGTGGGCAGCGGCACCGTGGCCCGCACGGAGCGCATCCCCATTGAAAGGCGCGCCGAGGCCGCCGTCATCGCCTGGATGCGCCACCAGACCACCGGCTACGACGACATGCGCATCCAGCGCGTGAAGGGCGCCCGCCGCGAGGTGCGCCGGGAGCTGGCGGACGTGTCCCGCGCCATCCTCGACCTGCACCGCCGCGACGCCCCCCACGCCCCCCCCCCGTGTCCGCTCTTCACCGCGCTGTCTCTTTTACACA
>NZ_RAWG01000301.1 GCF_003611735.1 Corallococcus sicarius
GGAACGGGTGGGCCCGGACGGGCGGTGCGCTGAAGCTTGCGCCCCTCTCAAGCGTTCTGCTAAGGACGCCGCGCCCTGTTATGTAGGGGCCGGGCCGTATGCCCGAAGGCAGTCGCAGCACCCACTACTCACACGCGCGTGCCGGTCGCCGGTGCCCCTCCAGGTGGAAGGGCCAGGGCCGGGACTTCCCAAGACGCGCGTGGCGGAACACAACCGGAAGGTACACGCACCATGGAAACCCAGCAGGATACCCAGACGCAGGCCCAGGCGATGGCCGCCGCCAGCGGCATCACGATGCGCCAGCTGCTCGAGGCCGGCGTCCACTTCGGCCACCAGACCAAGCGCTGGAACCCGAAGATGAAGCCGTACATCTTCGGTGCCCGCAACGGCATCTACATCATCGACTTGCAGAAGACCGTGACGATGGCCCGGTCGGCCTTCCGCTTCGTCGCGGACATCACGGCCCGTGGCGGGTCGGTGCTCTTCGTCGGCACCAAGAAGCAGGCGCAGGACGTCATCCGCGAGGAGGCCGCGCGCGCCGGTCAGTTCTTCGTCACCAGCCGCTGGCTGGGTGGCACGCTGACGAACTTCAAGACCATCAAGCAGGGCATCGACCGGCTCAAGACGCTGGAGAAGATGGCCGAGGACGGCACCTTCGAGCGCCTGCCCAAGAAGGAAGTCGCCCAGCTCGACCGTGAGCGCGAGAAGCTGGAGAAGAACCTGGGCGGCGTGAAGGACATGGCGAAGCTGCCCCGCTGCGTCTTCATCATCGACCCGAAGAAGGAGCACATCGCCATCCACGAGGCCACCCGCCTGGGCATCCCGGTGATTGGCCTGGTGGACACGAACTGCGATCCGGACGGCATCGACTTCGTCATCCCGGGTAACGACGACGCCATCCGCTCCATCAAGCTCTTCACGTCGAAGATCGCGGACGCGTGCCTCGAGGGTGCGGCGCGCTACCGTGCGTCCGGCGCCGCCGAGCGCGACGAGCAGGAGGAGCGTGAGGGCCGTGACGACCGCCGCGACCGCGATGATCGCCGGGGTCCCCGCCGCAATGACCGCCGCGACCGCGATGACCGCCGGGGTGGTGGTGGTGACCGTGGCGGCGAGCGCCGTGGCCCCCTCGTGGAGATGAAGGGCGTTGCCGCCCCCGTCGCCACCGAGACGCCGGCCGCCGCCGAGGGTGGCGAGACGCCCGCGGCCGAGTAGTCCGCCGCCGTCCTCGCTTCCACGCAAGCTCCGGAGTCGGCCGGGCGGCACCTTCCAAGGCCCGCTGTCCGGCCGTCTCCATTTTTTTGTCCCCGCGGTATCCCCTTTGAACTCATGGCTCCGCCCGCGGCGCACGCCGCCGTGCTCGGAGCAGAAGACCGAGAGAGACGCACATGGCTGAGATCAGCGCCCAGATGGTGAAGGACCTCCGCGAGCGGACCGGCGCGGGCATGATGGACTGCAAGAAGGCCCTCTCCGAGACGGCCGGCGACTTCGTGAAGGCCGAGGAGTGGCTGCGCAAGAAGGGCATCTCGCGCGCCGCCGGCAAGGAAGGCCGCGTCGCCGCCGAAGGCATCATCAGCAGCTACATCCACGGCGGCCGCATCGGCGTCATCGTGGAGGTCAACTGCGAGACCGACTTCGTCGCGCGCAACCCCGACTTCCAGGAGCTGGCGAAGGACGTGGCGATGCAGATCGCCGCGGCCAGCCCCAAGTACGTGCGCCGCGAGGAAGTCCCGCAGGACGCGATGGACAAGGAGAAGGAGATCCAGCGCGAGCTGCTCAAGCAGCAGGGCAAGCCCGAGGCCATGCTGGAGAAGATCCTCGTGGGCAAGCTGGAGAAGTACTACGAGGGCGTCTGCTTGGTGGACCAGCTCTGGGTGAAGGACGACAAGAAGAAGGTCGGTGAGATGATCACCGAGCGCGCCGCGAAGATTGGCGAGAAGGTCTCCGTGCGCCGCTTCGTCCGCTTCGAAGTGGGCGAGGGCATCGAGAAGAAGAAGGAAGACCTCGCCGCCGAGGTCGCCAAGACGCTGGGCCAGGCGTAAGCCGCCCACCGCATCCGCCGGACCCGGGGCCGCGTGCTCGTGGCTTCCCCTCATCCAGGGGAAGCTCCGGGGGCGCGGCCCTCGGTATTCCAGGACCTCCACCCCCTTCGGGGCGTCCGGACGCCCGGCATCGGACGGTGCGGCCCCGGCGACGACTTCCGTCGTTGATCGGGCGCGGGGCGGGGGATAGAAGCGGTCGCGTATGTCCGAATCCACCTCTCCCTACAAGCGCATCCTCCTCAAACTTTCGGGCGAAGCCCTGATGGGCGAGGGGAAGTACGGCATCCACCCTCCCACCCTCACGCGCATCGCTGAAGAAATCGCCGAGCTGTCCCAGGCGGGCATCGAGATGGCCGTCGTCATTGGCGGAGGCAACATCTTCCGCGGCGTGGCCGGGGCGACAGAGGGCATGGACCGCGCGAGCGCGGACTACATGGGCATGCTCGCCACCTGCATCAACTCCATGGCGATGCAGGACGCGCTGGAGAAGCAGGGCCTGAAGACGCGCGTGCAGTCCGCCATCAAGATGGAGCAGATCGCCGAGCCCTACATCCGCCGGCGCGCGGTGCGGCACCTGGAGAAGGGCCGCGTCGTCATCTTCGCCGCGGGCACGGGCAACCCCTACTTCACCACTGACACGGCCGCGTCGCTGCGCGCGATGGAGATCAACGCGCAGGTCATCCTCAAGGCCACCAAGGTGGACGGCGTCTACAACGCGGACCCGAAGAAGGACCCCACGGCGCGCCGCTACCGGACGCTGACGTACATGGACGTGTTGAAGCAGAACCTCAACGTGATGGACTCCACGGCCATCTCGCTGTGCATGGACAACAAGCTGCCCATCATCGTGTTCGACCTGGGCACGCGCGGGAACATCCACCGCGCCGTCATGGGCAAGCAGGGTGAGTTTGGCACCGTCGTCGGGGCCTCCGAGACGGTCTGGGCCTGAAACCCCGAGCAGGGCTGACACAAGCTTCTGGAGGAGACTGCAATGGCTGACACCGTCGCGGAACTGAAGCCTCGTATCGACAAGACGCTGGAAGACCTCAAGCGCGAGCTGGCCAAGGTGCGCACGGGCCGTGCGAGCACCGCCATCCTCGACGGCATCCGGGTGGACCAGTACGGCACGCCGACGCCGCTGGCGGGCGTGGCCAGCATCAACGCGCCCGAGCCCCGGCTCATCACCATCAAGCCGTGGGACAAGGGCGTCCTCAAGGACATCGAGAAGGCCCTGCGCGAGGCGAACCTGGGCATCAACCCGATGAACGACGGGGAGATGATCCGCCTGCCCTTCCCGCCGCTCACGGAGGAGCGCCGCAAGGACATCGTGAAGCAGGTGAAGACCAAGGCGGAGGACCACAAGGTGGCCATCCGCAATCACCGCCGCGACATCCTGGAGGCCCTCAAGGCCCAGCAGAAGGACAAGAAGATCACCGAGGACGACCTCAAGCGCTTCACCAAGGACGTGGAGGACAAGACGGCCGCTGGCATCAAGCAGGTCGACACCATCTACGCGGAGAAGGAAAAAGAGGTCATGAAGGTCTGATGGCCACCGTCCTCCTGGCCGAGCCCTCCGCTCCCGTCGCCAGCGCGCTGCGCAGGTACCTGGAGGGCGCCGGCCACGAGGTGGCCTGGGTGGGCAGCGCCGCGGAGGCACGCCGCCTGCTGGAAGACCGTCCCCCGGCGGTGCTCGTGGCGTCCGCGAGCCTCCCGGTGGACGGAGAGGCCCTGTGCCAGGAGCTGCGCCAGAAGGGCTCCCGGCTGCCGGTGCTGCTGGTGTACCCCCCGGACGAGGAGCAGGCGGACCCGCGAGCCACCCAGGCCGGGGCCGACGGGTGCCTGGTGGGGCCCCTCAAGCGCGGCACCGTCGTGACGTGCGTGCGGCTGGTGCTGCGCCTCCATGAGGCCGGCGCTGGCGCGCAGGCCCCGGAGGACAGCGGGACTCCTGCGTCGGCCGTGGGCATCCCCGCGCGTCCCGGGGGCCTCCCGGAGCGGAGGGCCTCCCGCACGGACGTGTTCGCGGTCAGCACCTCCCCGGACTTCGACTTCCTCAAGCGCCTCCTGCTGATGGAGGTGAAGCGCAGCCGGCGCTACCGCTACCCCATCTCCCTGCTGCTGGTGGAGGTGGACCGCTTCACCGAGCACACCCTGAGCCTGACGCCACAGGCGCGCACCGCGCTGCTGGCCGAGGCCCTGGGGCTGTTGACGGCGGGGGTGCGCGACATCGACGTGGTGGTGCCCTTCGCGGACAGCCGCTTCGTGGCGTTCCTGCCCCACACGCCGCGCTCCGGGGCCCGGGTGGTGGCAGAGCGGCTGCGCGAGCGGATGCCCTTCCTGAAGGCCCTGCCGGGCGCCACGGCCTCCGTGGGCGTGGCGGTGTCCGAGCCCACGGGCGGCGGCAAGGGGCTCACGCAGGGCGCGGGCCTCAGCTTCGGAGGGCTCTTGAAGGAAGCAGGGGAGGCGCTGCGCCGGGCCCAGATGGGCGGGGGCGACAGTGTGGTGGTGGCCCCGTCAGGCCCGGGCGCCGGTGCTCAGGACGGGTAGGCGAGGTCCTGGCCGGTGAGGTGCTTCACGACGCCCGCGACGAAGGAGAACAGCTCCAGCCCGCGCCCCTTGTCGTCCTTCCAGGTGCGGGAGGCTTCGTCGTAGTCGAAGTGGATGCCCTGGCCCTGGCCGGCCACCCAGAGCTGCCGGACGGCGCGCTGGGTGTTGATGATGCACTTCTCACGGGAGCTGGACGTCAGCGTCACCATGTCGCCCGTGCTGTCGGCTTCCAGCACGTCCGGGTCGAACGCGTCCGCCGCCGCCATGATGCGCTTGAAGGCGGCGGCGACGAGCGGGTTGTAGCGGGCTTCGTCCATCATGGCCGCGCTCCCGGACGTCACTGGATGACGTCGAGGACCTGCTGGCCGGGGGCGGCGTAGAACAGGAACTTCAGGTGCTGGGCGGGGGGATTCTCACCCTTCTCGCCGGGGACCTGGTCCTCGGTGCTGGTGGGCGTGTCCGGCCACTCCATGGCGATGACCGTGCCCGGGTTCACCGGCTTGGGGAAGGACTGCATCCCCAGCAGGTGCGCCGCGAGCGCGCCCATCGAGGGCTGGTGGCCCACGAGGACGAGGTTCTCGTGGTTGTGGTCCTTGAGCACGGGCTCCACCGCGCCCACCGGCATGTCCGGCAGGAGGCAGCGGTGCACGCGCAAGAGGCCCTCGTGCTTCGTCGCGAAGGAGAGGATCTGCGCCGTCTGCACCGTGCGCACCAGCGGGCTGGTGAGGATGAGGTTGATGGTCCCCATGCGCTCGGACAGCGACGCGAAGTGCTGGGCAATGTTCGCGCGGGCCTTCGCGGTCAGCGCGCGCGCCTCGTCGCCGAGACCCTCGGGGATCTCTGCGTCCGCATCGCCGTGCCTTACCAGGAAAATCCTCAAAGTCCCTCCACCGATCGCGACAAGCCCGCGGTTCGTACATGACCGTGGCCCAGTAGGTCAAAGGTAATGAGGCGAATGTTCAGTGGCCGGAACAGCCGACATGGGGTCGGCGTTCGGGTACCGGCGCTCGCGGGGGCCCGTCGGAGCATACACTGCCCCGCGCCGGTGGCGTTCGCTGGAGGTGGCATGCGCAAGCTGTGGTGGTGGTTGCCCGTAGTCCTGGTCCTCTCGGCGTGTCGCAAGGATACGGTCGGCAGTGGCCCGGAGGCCGGCACGCAAGAAGGGGAGACGGTCGCCCGCCTGGAGGGCGAGGTGACCACCGACGACGGCGCGGCCGGGCCCTACCCGCTGACGCAGGCGAAGCTGGAGGCCTACGTGGGCTACCAGCGCAAGATGCTGGAGGTGTACGGCTCGCTGATGCGGAGCCTCCAGGACATGGGGCCGCTGATGGACGCGGGCACGCCGCAGGCGCTGGAGGCGGCGCGCTCGGGGTTGAAGCTCATCGAGCGCAAGGCGCAGGCGGAGACGGACGCTCGCAAGGCCGCGGGCCTCTCCACCGACGACGTCAACCGCATCGCGGAGATCGTCACCGCCGTCATCAGCCAGCGGCAGATGGGCCGCACGCTCCAGTACGAGGAGGAGCTCAAGAAGCTGGAGGCGCTCCAGTCCCGCATGCCCGCCGAGCAGCAGCAGGAGCTGACGCCGCAGGTGGAGTCCATGCGGCGCCAGGTGGAGGCCTTCCAGAAGCTCCCGGAGGCGCGCCGCGAGTTCGGCGACGCCAACGTGGACGTGGTGCTCACCCGCGAAGCCGACCTGACGAAGAACTATCAGGACATGCTCAAGGCCTTCGCGGGCGTGCGGCGCTGACTCACACCCGCTTGAGGTGCGGGGCCTTCTTCAAGAGCTGCGCGAGGAAGGTGTCGCCCATCTTCTCCAGCACCGTGTTGCCGCGCAGGCGCTGGTTCAGGTTGACGAAGTCCACGTGGTCCAGCCGCTGGTCCTGGTTGTAGCAGGAGAACACCCACGTCTCCTTGCCGGTGAGCGGGTCCACGTGCCGCTGGAGGCACTGGGCGCAGATCTCCTTCATCATGCACTGCATGGGGGAGTTGATGGACCCGATGGCCTCGTGTCCGGGCTTCAGGTACGGCTGCAGCACGCCGTGCCGCGCCTCGGCCACCGCGCGCATCATCCGGTCCGAACCGATGGCGATGATGCGGTCCACCTCGCTCAGGGAGATGACCGGCGTCACGCCCAGCTTCCCCTCCGCGTAGGCCACCATCGCCTGCACCACGTTGCCCCGGAAGGCCGCGTCCTGCGGTCGGCGCACGTCCAGCAGCTCTCCGCCGTCCACGGACCAGATGACCTGGTCGGTGCCCAGCTCGATCTCCTCCTGCTTGAACGAGTCCGACTTCTGCCGGTAGCCGGCGAAGTAGACGACGCGGCAGCCCGCCGCCTTGAGCGAGCGCGCGATGGAGAAGAGGACCGCGTTGCCCAGGCCGCCGCCCACCAGCACCACCGTCTCGTTGTGGCCAATCTCCGTGGGCGCACCCGTGGGACCCATCAGCACGACGGGCTCGCCGGGCTTGAGCGCGGCGCACAGCCGGGAGGAGGAGCCCATCTCCAGCACGATGGTGCCCATCAGGCCCTTCTCCTTGTCCACCCACGCGCCCGTGAGGGCCAGGCCCTCCATGGTGAGGCGCACGCCGTCCACGAGCGGCGCGTTCCGCTCGAAGTTCTGGAGCCGGTAGAACTGGCCGGGGGAGAAGTGGCTCGCGGCGAAGGGCGCCCGCACCACCACCTCCACGATGGTCGGCGTCAGCCGGTTCACCGCGACGACGGTGGCGAGGAACGCCTCGTCCAGCTTCGCGAAGTGCTCGGAGCGCTTCGCCTCACGCGCCTCCTGCGCGGCCGTGTCGGCGAAGTCCAGGGACGCGACCTCCTTCGCGTACAGGCGGGCCACCTGCGGGTGTCCGTCCTTCGCGCTGGCCATGGCCTTCACGACGTTGCCCGCGTAGGTCGGGTGGTTGTCGCCGTAGAAGGACACGAAGCGGCCGTCGTGCTGGTAGGACGTGAAGAAGCCCACCTTCGCTTCGGGGTCCTCCGCGGCCTCCACCGGCTGGAGCGTGAAGCCCGGGCCCTCCGGCTTCTCCACCAGCTCGAAGCCCTGGAAGTACTCCTTCGCCTCGTCGAGCTGGAAGGTGCCCGGGTACTCCTTCTCGTACGTGACGTTGGGGGACGTGCCCGCGGCCACGCAGACCGTCTTCGCCGGCAGCTCGAAGAACTGGCCGCTGCCCTTGAGCCGGCCGTCCACCGTCACCATGCGCTCGAAGCGGATGGCGCGCACCGCGCCGGACGCGTCCGGCAGCGCCTCCACGGGGCTCATCCGTTCGATGAAGCGGATGCCCTCCTCCAGCGCCTTGGAGACCTCCTCGTGGTTGAGGCGGTAGGCGGGGGACTCGGTGAGGCCGCGGCGGTAGCAGAGGCTCACGCCGCCCCACGCGCGCACCAGGTGGATGAAGTCCGGCGAGCGGCCCTCCGCCTGGGCCTTCTGGCGCTCCGCGCGGATGGCGCGGCCGTGCTCCAGGAAGGTCTGGTAGGTGGCGCGCTCCTCGGCGTCCAGGCGCTCGATGACGCCCGCTTCGCCCAGGTCCGCCACGAGCTTCTCATGGCGCTCCAGCGTCTTCTCCACCTGCACCGGGTAGTACGCCATCAGCTCCGTGGCGGTGTCCACGCCGGTGAGGCCGCCGCCAATGACGATGGCGGGCAGCTGCACCTGGAGGTTCGCCAGCGAGTCGCGCTTGAAGGCGCCCGTGAGCTGCAGCGCCATCAGGAAGTCGGAGGCCTTGCGAATGCCCCGGATGAGGTTGTTCTTCATCCCGATGATGGTGGGCCGGCCCGCGCCCGCGGCGATGGCCACGTGGTCGAAGCCCAGCGCCCAGGCGTCCTCCAGCGTCAGCGTGCCGCCGAAGCGGATGCCGCCGTAGATGCGCAGGCCTTCCCGGCGCGCGAGCGTCAGGTGGATGAGCGTGAGGAAGTTCTTGTCCCAGCGCACGGTGATTCCGTACTCGGACACGCCGCCGAAGCCCTCCAGCACGCGCTCGTCCAATTCGCGCGTGAGTCCGCGCCAGTCGCGGATGGGCGCAAGCTTGTGGCCGTTGCGGCCCACCAGCTCGTCCGGGAACGGTTCAATCTTGAGGCCGTCCACGCCGGTGACGGCGAAACCCTCATTGAGCAGGTAGTGCGACAGCGTGTAGCCCGCCGGGCCCAGGCCCACGACCATCACGTTGCGGCCCACGTAGGGCAGGGCGTACGGACGGCGGATGTTGAGCGGGTTCCAGCGCGTGAGCAGGCCGTAGATTTCAAAGCCCCACGGCAGCTCCAGCACGTCGGTGAGGGTGGCCGTCTCCGCGAGCGGGATGTTCACCGGCTCCTGCTTCTGGAAGATGCAGGCCTTCATGCAGTCGTTGCAGATGCGGTGGCCGGTGCCCGGGCACATCGGGTTGTCCAGCGTCACCATGGCGAGCGCCGCCACGGAGTCACCCTCGCGCTTGAGCGCGTGCGCCTCCGAGATGCGCTCGTCCAGCGGGCAGCCGTTGAGCGGGATGCCCAGGGGGTTCTTCTTGAACGTGTGCCCCTCCGCCACCGGGTCCTTGGCGCGGAAGCCCTTGGAGCAGGAGTCCTTCTCCCGCTCGTGGCAGATGACGCAGTAGTCCACCTCGTTCATCACGTCGCGCGGCGTGCCCCGGCGGTCCGTGAGCTTGAAGCCGTCGCGGTGGCGCAGGTGGTGCTCCAGCCCCTCCGTCTTCTCCTCCAGCGCCGCGTCCGGACGCTGCAGCTGCACCAGCTGGTCGAACACCAGCGGCTTGGGCAGCCGCAGCGTGGGCCAGGTGTGGAAGAGGGACTTCGTCTCCGGGTGCAGCGCGCGGGCGTACGTCCACCGGTCCGCGAGCGACAGGAGCGCGCGCACGGCCTGCAGCTCCGCCGCGTCGTCGCCCTTCGTCACCAGGCTGGAGCCGAAGGCGTCCGCGCCCTCGGGGGTGGCGGTGAGCGCGAGGCGCAGGGCGGCCCACTGTTCGCGCAGGGCGGGGGCGCGCTCCTGGTGCGCGGGGGGCAGGTTGCCGGAGAAGAGCCGCTCGAAATCCAGCAGCGCCAGGATGGACTCCGCGAGCGCGCGCTCCAGGTCGCCGTGCGCGAGCGCGTCCGGGAAGCCCAGCTGCATCAGCAGGCGCATTCTGCCGTCGAGCGCCGGGAACTCCGCGAGCGACGGGCGGTCCTGGGCGCCCTTCTTGAAGACGCGGCGCGTGATGAACTCACGCTTGAAGTCGAAGAGCGGCAGCTCGCCGCGCAGGTGGCGGGCCAGGCGCTCGGACTCCGTGCCGATGCCGAACAGGGTCGCGACGAAGCGCGAGACGTGGCGGGCCACCTGGATGAGCAGGTCGGACTCGGCCGGGCCGGACGGCGTGGTGCCTCCGGACTTGCGGTAGGCGTCAAAGGCCTGGAACAGGTCCGGGGCGTCGCCCTGGAGCTGCGCGTCGAAGCGCTCCGCCAGCCGGCGCAGGCCGCTGGGGCGGTACAGGTCTTCGAAGGAGAATCCCGGCAGGCCCAGGTGAAGGGTCGGAGCAGGGGCGGAGGCGGGTTCGTTCAAGGCGCGCATGTCACGGACTGGGGAGGAGAACCTGGGGCAACGGTTCCGGAAGGGGGCCTATTTCGCGGCGTGTCGGCCGGAAAGCAAGGGGGCTCGCAATGCGGGAGGGGTCTGGGCCCATGGGTGCCATCGCCCAAGCTATCCCCCCCATCCGACGTGTTGAGGAGGTGCGCCCTTGCGATTACGGTGCGCCGCCATGATGGACAACGCCGCACGTCGTGCCTCGGAACCGCACCTCGCTCCCGTGCCGGACGCCTGTTACCTGTGCAAGGGAGGGCGCCTGCGGCTGCGTCACCGGGCGCGGGGCAGCGCCCAACCCGAGGGGGCGGCGGCCTACAACTGCACGTCCTTCGGCCACCGGAGCCACCCGCCCATCTGGGGCTGCGAGGACTGCGGGATGATGTTCCAGTGGCCCATCCAGTCCCCGGACGCGCTGCTGCAGGCGTACCAGGACGTGGAGGACCCGCTCTACGTCGCGGAGAAGGACAACCGCTACCACACCTTCCGCCGCGTGCTGCGGGAGCTGGGACCGGCGAAGGGGCGCACGCTGCTGGATGTGGGCGCCTACTGCGGCTACTTCCTGGACGTGGCGCGCGAGGCGGGCTTCCGCCCGGAGGGGCTGGAGCTGTCGCGCTGGGCGGGCAACAACGCGCGCGGCCTGGGCTTCACCGTGCATGGCGTGCCCCTGAAGGAGCTGGCGGCGAAGGGGCTCCAGTACGACGTGGTGACGCTGTGGGACGTGGTGGAGCACTTCGCGGATCCGCGTGAGGAGCTGAAGGCGGCGCTGAAGCTCGTGCGCCCCGGCGGTCGCATCTACCTGTCCACCATCGACGCGGGCAGCCTGCTGGCGCGCGTGATGGGCGGGCAGTGGCCGTGGCTGATGGACATGCACCTCTTCTACTTCGGCCGCCGCACCCTGGCGCTGCTGCTGGAGGAGGTGGGCTTCCACGTCACGGACGTCCGGACGTACACGCACATCATCTCCGCGGACTACCTGCTGCGGAAGGTGGGCGCGAGCTTCCAGCCCGCAGCGCCGCTGCTGGAGCTGGTGCGGCGGGGCGTGCCGTCCAGCCTGTCCATCCCGTTCAACCTGGGCGACAACATGCTGATGGCCGCCGAGCGGCCGCTCTGAGTCCCCCGGCGCCGATGTCTTCACCGATGTCCCCACCCACCTCCGCGCCCCTGTCGCCGCCCATGTCCGTGGCGGCCCGGCGGATGCTGCACCCGCTCGCGCTGGGGGTGTCCTTCCTGCTGTCGGCGTTCCACACCTGGCCGCTGCTGTCCCAGATGAAGGGGGCGGTGCTGGGCGGCCGGGAAGACGTCTACATGAACATGTGGCACCTCTGGTGGATGCGCCAGGCCGCCTGGGTGCAGCCGCAGAACCCCTTCTTCGCGCCCTTCCTGCACTGGCCCCTGGGGGCGGAGCTGTACTGGCACACGCTGGCACCCGCGAAGACGCTCTGGGGCGTAGTGCTGCTGCCGTTCATGTCGGTGGAGACGGCGTACAACGCGGTGCTGTTCGGTTCGTTCGTGCTGACGGGCTACACGTCGTGGCTGCTGTTGCGCTACCTGCTGGAGCGCGCGGGCCACGGGCCGTGGATTGCCGCCGCGGCGGCGCTCGCGGGCGCGTGCGTGTTCAACTTCTCGCGCTACCACCTCAACCACGCGACGGCGCACCTGAACCTCACCGCGCTGGAGGGGATGCCGCTCTACCTCTACTGCCTCTTCCGCTGGCTGGACGAGGGCAAGCGCAAGTGGCTGGTGGGGCTGGCGGTGTCCGCGTTGTACGTGTTGCTGTGTGACTACTACTACCTCGTCTACATCGCGCTCTTCTCGCTGCTGTGGGTGGTGGCGGAGCGGTGGAGGCGCGGGCCGCTGCTCTCCGCGGACACTGTCACTTATACACATCTGACGCTGCCGACGACTAGTC
>NZ_RAWG01000302.1 GCF_003611735.1 Corallococcus sicarius
CCCCGAGGCCATCCTCCCCACCCTGTCCATCATCGACGGCTCCTTCATCGTGCAGGGCAACTCCAGCCTGAAGCGGCTGGACCTGGGCGCGCTGCGCTTCATTGGCGGCAACCTGGAGCTGCGTGACAACGCCCAGCTCCAGAACCTGAACCTGGGCGCGGCGTCCAAGCACCTGCTGCGGGTGGGGGGCAGCCTCCTCCTGGAGGAGAACGACAACCTCTCCTCCCTGCTGGGACTGGTCGCGGTGGTGCCCACCGACAGCATCACCCTGCGCTCGAACAACGCGTTGCAGGAACCCGGCCTGCTGCCCCATGTCGTGGCGCTCACGGGCTCGCTCACCCTCGAGGACAACCTCCGGCTGGGCCAATCGCCCTTCTTGCGCCTGTCCCGGGTCCACGGGGACGTGCGCCTCGTGAACAACACGAGGATGGCATCGGTCTTCGGGCTGGAGCAGCTGGTCTCCGTGGGCGGCACGCTGGAGCTGCGCGACAACCCCCGGCTGGAGATGTTGGCCCCGCTGGGCAAGCTCGCCTCCGTCGGCGAACTGGAGCTCACGGGCAACCCCCTGCTGCCGGACACGTCCGGGCTCGTCAGCCTCACCCACGCGGGCCGCATCCACATCCAGGGCAATCCGGCGCTGGTGAGCGCGGGGGACATGCCCTTGCTGACGTCCGTGGAGCAGGGCTTCTCCGTGAAGCACAACGCGGCCCTGCAGCGCGTGCACGACCTGCCCCTGCTGCGGAGCGCAGGCGCGGTGTCCGTCGTCGGCAACGCGGCGCTGACCTCACTGAGCGGCTTCGCCCGGCTGCCCGAGATCTACACCCTGGAGGTGCTGGGCAACCCGAAGCTGCCGACGCTGGGCGACTTCGTCGCGGTGCGCGAGCTGGCGCTCCTCCACATCGGAGGCAACACAGGGCTCACGAGCCTGGACCTGGGAGGGCTGACCCGCGTGTCCCACGACTTCACCGTGGCGGACAACCCGAAGCTGCCCAGGTGCCAGGCCACCGCGCTCGCGGCGAGCGTGTTCCCGGGCACGCCCTTCATCGAAGGCAACGACGACGCGGGCACCTGCCCCTGAAGCGTGGGGAGCCGGTGTCCCCGGGCCTGGAGTTCCGGTAACTTGGGGGGAGGGACGAGCCGGTTCAGCGAAAAACGACCTGACAAAGTCCCTCGCTCCGTAAGAACAGGGAGAAGAGGTCGCTTGCCGGACGGGGGAAGGCACGGATGCGACGCACCTGGGGAACGTGGGTGGCGGTACTCGCCCTCATGGGCAGCGGCTGTGACGCCATCAACATCCCGGAGATCACCCAGCGCGCCCCGCTGACCCGGTTCCTCCCGGAGCCCCCGGGCGAGCACTGCGCCTCCGGTGGCCAGGCCGTCCTGTCGGGCCTGGACGAGGACCGCGACGGGGTGCTCGACGACGCCGAGGTCTCCGCGACCGAATACGTCTGCGCCGACGCCCTCCCCCAGGTGCGCACCCGCACGCAGGTCGAGCCGCCAGGGAGCCACTGCGTGCACGGCGGACAGGCGGTGCAGAGCGGACTGGACTCCGACGGCAACGGGCAGCTGGACGACCTGGAGGTCAGCTCCACCGCGTACGTCTGCGCCACCACGGTCCCCCACATCCTGGTGCGCGTGCAGCCGGTGGCGCCCGGAGCGCAGTGCCCCCGGGGCGGACAGGTGACGCACGCCGGCTACGACCTCAACGGCAACGAGCACCTGGAGGACGAGGAGGTCACCCGCAAGGTGGAGGTCTGCAACGAGCTGGCCCCCGTGCTCGCGCGCACGCGCGAGCTGCCCGGCTCCGTCGCGCCGTGCGAGCAGGGCGGTTCGGTGGTGGAGGCCGGCGCGGACCTGGACCTGGACGGCGTCCTCGACGCGGCCGAAATCCAGGCCACGGCCTACGCGTGCGACGTGGCACCGGCCCACGTGCGCCTCCAGCAGTACCCGGCCTCCGTCGGCAGCATCCCCTGCCCCACGGGGGGCACGAGCGTGGACGCCTTCCAGGACAGCAACGGCGACACCCGGCCGGACCCCGGCGGCTTCACGACGAGGGTCTTCGTCTGCGACGCCGCGCGCATCCATGACGGGGACCTGGTGGTGACGAGCGCCGTGGACCTCGTCTCACTCGAGGGCATCGACCGTCTGCGAGGCGACCTGCTCATCGAGGCGCCCACCCTGCCCGAGGCCATCGTCCCCACCCTGTCCATCATCGACGGCTCCTTCATCGTGCAGGGCAACTCCAACCTGAAGCGGCTGGTGCTGACCACGCTGCGCTTCGTCGGCGAGGACGTGGAGATCCGTGACAACGCCCAGCTCGTGGAGCTGGGCCTGGGCGATGACTCCCAGGGCCTGCTGCGGGTGGCGGGCAGCCTCGTCGTCGAAGAGAACGCCAGGCTCCTCTCCCTGGGGGGACTCATCGCACTGGTGCCCGCCGAGAGCATCGTCCTGCGCGCGAACAACGCGATGGTGGACCCGGGCAATCTGGCCCACATCAGGACGCTCGCGGGCTCGCTCATCATCGAGGACAACCTCCGAATGATCAGGGCGCCCTTGCACAACCTGTCCGAGGTGCAAGGAGACGTGCGCCTCCTGGGCAACTCCGGGATGGGGAGCCCCCAAGGACTGGAGCAACTGGGGACCGTGGACGGCACGCTGGAGCTGACGGCGAACAGCAAGCTGGATTCGCTGGCCCCGCTGGGCCACCTCCTCTCCGTCGGCGCCCTGGATGTCCTGGACAACCCCCAGCTGCCGGACACGTCCGGGCTCGTCAGCCTCACCCGCGCGGGCAGCATCCACATCCAGGGCAACCCGGCGCTGGTGAGCGTGGGGGACATGCCCGAGCTGGCCTGGGTGGAGCAGGGCTTCTCCGTGAAGCACAACGCGGCCCTGCAGCGCGTGCACGGCATGCCCCTGCTGCGGCACGCAACCGGGGTCACCTTGGTGGGCAACGCCTTGCTGACGTCGCTGGAGGGCTTCGCCAGGCTGCCCCAGCTCAGTGGCCTGGAGGTGATGGGCAACCCGAAGCTGCCGACGCTGGGGGACTTCGCCAGGCTGCGCGAGGTGGCGATCTTCAACCTCCAGGGCAACGCGGGGCTCAAGGAGCTGGGCCTGGGAGAGCTGGCCCGTGTGACCCTCGACTTCGTCGTGGTGGACAACCCGAAGCTGCCCACGTGTCAGGCCACCGCGCTCGCGGCGAGCGTGTTCCCGGGCACGCCCTTCATCGAAGAGAACGACGACGCGGCCACCTGCCCCTGAAGCTCCGGTGAAGCACGCTCGGAGCGGAGCTCAGCCGCGGGGCTTGCAGGAGCAGTCCAGACACCCGTGCGCCGCGCACGCGCCGCAGCTGCGCTCCAGCGAACGCTTGAGCGCGAGCCTCGCGCGGTGCAGCCGCACCCCTGCGTTGTTGGCGGTGATGCCCGCCTCGCGCGCCACGTCCGGCACCGCGCGCCCCTCCAGGTCCACCTGCCGCACCAGCTCCGCGTACGCGGGCTTGAGCGTGGGCAGCAGGTCCCCCAGGCACGCGCACACCGCGCCCTTCAGCTCCGGGTCCTCCGGGGCGTTGTCGGCGTCGCGGGCCTCCACCGCCAGCGCGCGTCCCTCCGCGGCCTGCCGGCGGTGATGGTCCACCAGGGCGTTGCGCAAGAGGCGGTAGAACCACGCCACCGCGCCCTCGCCGTCCTTCAGCGCCCCACCCTTCTCCAGGGTGCGCGCGAACGCCGTCTGGAGCAGGTCCTCCGCGACGGCGCGACTGCCCACGCGCCGCTCCACGAAGGCGAGGAAGCGGCCCCGCTGGGCCAGGAGCGCCGCCACCACGTCGTCGCGCTCCAACGGCAGCGCGGCATCAGTTCCGGTGTCTGGCCCTTCAGCGTCCATGCGACTACGGAGGGCCGTAGCCCTGCACGCGGGAGTTCAGCTCCACCGCGGTGGCGTAGATCTGCGCCCACGAACGGAACTTGAAGCGGTTCACCGCGCCCTTCTGGTCGTTGGCGTAGTCGAACATGTCCTTGCGGAATTGGGCGTCCGCGGCCTTGCGCGCCTCGGGCTTCAGCGGCGTGCCCTTGCGGTCGTAGTAACGCAGCAGGTCATAGCCGTAGTCGTGCGTCTTGGCCGCCGGGTCGAACTCCATGTCCGGGCCAATCTTGCCGGGCACGGACGCGGCGCCGTGGGGGTCCTGCATGCGCTGGCCGTGGGCCGTCTGGATGGCGTAGGGCTTGTAGCCCATGACCTTCTCGAAGTCCGCCGGCGGAGGCTTCGCGCCGGTGAGGTAGTCCGTCATCAGCTTGCCGTGGTCCCCGGCGGGGGCGCCGGAGACGGCCGCCGTGCGCTGGGCCGCGGTGGTGCCCTTGGTGAAGGAATCCTTCACCTGGTTGCGCGCGGGAGCGGTCGCGGGACGCGCGGACGGCTCCGTTCCAGAGGTCTGCGGACGGCGGATGGGAGCGTTCTTGATGATCATGGTCGGGGGCCCAGGAGAGAAGTCTTCTCGATTTTTCGGAAACCGCCGGCCGAAAGTTGCGCAGAATGTGCGAACGCGCCGCGTGGTGCACTGGAGGACACCGTGGGAAGTGACCTGTACCGCGAGGGAATCACCCAGCTGAACGCAGGAAATACCGCAGAGGCCCACCGGCTGCTGCAGGAGGCGAGGAAGCAGGCGCCTGACTCCGTGGAGGTCCTCCACGGGCTGGCGCTGGTGCTGGACGCCCAGGGCGAGCGGGCCCAATCCGTGGCCGTCCTGGAGGAGGCCATCGCTCGTGACCCCTCGGCGCCCGGCCCGGCGTGCGACCTGGCGATGTTCTACCTGGAGCACCAGCAGGACGCACGGGCCGTGGAGATCCTCACCCCGGTGCTGGCGGCCTCGCCGGATCACCCCCAGGCGAACCTGGGCATGGCCATGGCCCTGGCGAAGACAGAGCCCGGGCGGGCGCGTACCTTCGTGGCGAGGGCCCTGAAGGATCCGGACCCGGAAGGCCGGGCGCAGGCGGAGGCGTTGGATCAGGTGCTCGCGAAGCACGTCCCCCGCTAAAACCCTGGCCCCGGAGCTGCTCATGGCGATGCGCTTCAAGAACCTGGATGGCAGCGGACCGCACCCGTTCAACACCGTCTTCAAGTGGGCGGTGCTGGACAAGCTGGGGGGCAAGCGCCGCAAGGCGCCCGCGCGCGCCATGGTGCCGCACGTGGCGCCGGACCTGACGGTGCTCGCCACCCCGCCCGCTCCGGGCGAGGGCGCGCGGCTGACGTGGCTGGGCCACGCCAGCTGGCTCGTGCAGTTGGACGGCGTGTCGCTGCTCATCGACCCGGTGCTGCGCGACGCCATCAACGTCGTCATCCGCCGCAACGTGCCGCCCGGCGTGCCGGTGGAGCGGCTGCCGCCCATCACCGCGAGCCTGGTGTCCCACAACCACTACGACCACCTGGACCTGCCCACGCTCAAGCAGGTGGGGGCCCGCGTCGTCACCGGCCTGGGCCACGCGCCCATCTTCCAGGGTGAGGGTCTGCCCTTCAGCGAGCTGGACTGGTGGGAGTCCACGCAGGTGGGCCCCGTGCGCGTGCACTACGTGCCGGCGCAGCACTGGAGCCGCCGCGGCCTCAACGACGCCAACCAGATGCTCTGGGGCGGCTTCGTGGTGGAGGGCTCCAGCGCGCGCATCTACCACTCCGGCGACACCGCCTACTTCCAGGGCTTCAAGGAGATTGGCGCGCGCTTCCCGCACCTGGACGCGGCGCTGCTGCCCATTGGCGCCTACGATCCGGCGTGGTTCATGCGCTACCAGCACATGAACCCGGAGGAGGCGGTGCAGGCCTTCGAGGACCTGGGCGCGCTCGCGTTCCTCGCCATGCACTGGGGCACGTTCAAGCTCACCGACGAGCCCCTGGACGAGCCCCCCCTGCGCCTGGACGCGGAGTGGCTGCGCCGGGGCTGGCCCCGCGACCGCGTGCACGTGCTGCCCGTGGGTGGCACGCACACCGTGCGCCACGGTTGAGCCCCGGCGGGGCTTGTGTTCTCAAGCGGGCATGCTCCTGCCCACCCTCACCGCCCTGCTCCTGTCGCAGGCCCCGCCTCCCCTCACCTCCACCTCCGAACAGAGCGGCTGGAAGCGCACCGGCCGCTACGCGGAAGCGGAGGGCCTCTGCCGCGCCTTCCCCAAGGCCTTCCCCGGCAAGGCCCGCTGCGACACGCTGGGCACGTCCCCGGAGGGACGCCCGCTGGTGGCGCTCGTCGTCAGCCAGGACGGCACCCTCACCGCGGACGCCGCGCGCAGGAAGCAGCGCCCCGTCGTCTTCTTCCAGGGCGGCATCCACGCGGGAGAGATTGACGGCAAGGACGCCGGCTACTGGCTCTTGCGCGACGCGCTCCAGGGCAAGGTGCTGCCGGGCGCGCTCAAGGGCGTCACCGCCGTCTTCGTCCCCGTCTTCAACCTGGACGGTCACGAGCGCTTCGGCCCCAACCACCGCCCCAACCAGGTGGGCCCGGAGGAGATGGGCTTCCGCACCACCGCGCAGAACCTCAACCTCAACCGCGACTACGCGAAGGTGGACGCGCCGGAGATGGCGCTGCTGCTCAAGTACCTCGCCGCGTGGGATCCGCTCGTCTACGTGGACCTGCACGTCACCGACGGCGCGAAGTTCGAACCCGACGTGTCCGTCGCCATCGAGCCGCAGAAGTCCGGGCCGCCCGCGCTGATGGCGCTGGGCCTCAAGCTGCGCGAGGAGCTCTTCACCGGCCTCACCGCGCAGGGCCACCAGCCGCTGCCCTTCTACCCGTCCTTCGTGGTGGACGACGACCCGTCGAGCGGCTTCACCTACGGCGTCCCCCCGCCGCGCTTCAGCCACGGCTACTGGGCCATCCACCACCGCTTCGGCGTGCTCGTGGAGACGCACGCCTGGAAGACCCACGCCCAGCGCGTGAAGGCCACCCGCGACGTGATGGAGGGGCTGTTGCGCCTGGTCGCCCGCGACGGCGCTGTTCTCCAGGCCGCCGTGAAGGCCGAGGACCAGAAGGCCACCTCCGGCGAGGTGCGCGAGGTGGTGCTCGCCTGGGAGAACACGTCCAAGCGGGAGACGCTCCCGTTCAAGGGCTACGTCTACACGCGCGCGCCGTCGGACATCTCCGGCCAGACGTGGATCCGCTACGACGACACGAAGCCCCAGACGTGGAACGTGCCGTACGCGCCGGACCTCCAGCCCGCGCTGCGCGTGACGCTGCCCACCGGCGGCTACGTGGTGTCCGCCGCCCACGCCGCGTGGGTGGCGCCCCGGCTCACCACGCACGGCATCGCGTTCCAGCGCCTCACCCGCGCCGTGCCCACCGCGCCGGTGGAGTCGTTCCACTCGAGGGACCTCCAGTTCCGCGTCCAGTCCATCGAAGGCCGCCAGGGCCTCACGGCGAAGGGCGCGTGGAAGCCCGACACGCAAGGACTGCCCGCGGGCTCGCTCTACGTGCCCGTGGCGCAGAAGAACGTGCAGCTCGTCGCGCACCTCTTCGAGCCCTCGGGGCCGGACTCGTTCCTCGCGTGGGGCTTCTTCAACGCCCACTTCGAGCAGAAGGAATACATCGAGGACTACGTGGTGGAGCCCTACGCCCGCGAGCTGCTCGCGAAGGACCCCACCGTGAAGGCCGCCTTCCAGGAGCGCCTCAAGGACCCCGCGTTCGCGAAGGACCCGCATGCCCGCCTGCGCTTCTTCGCGGAGCGGCACCCGGCCTGGGATGAGCGCTTCGGCCTCTACCCCGTCTACCGCGTCGCCAGCGCGCCCGAGGGACTTGCCCCCGCGAAGTAGGGAGCCCCGCGGACCCGAAGAGAAGCCCCCGGCCCCGAGTCCCCTTGAAGGGGACTTGAAAGGACCGGGGGCTTCATGAATCACCCTGGCTCCCCCGGTCCCTGTGGCACCGGGGGAGCGTTTTCATTTCCGCCGCATCAGCCGATGGGCCGCTCGCAGGCGCACGCGCTGACGTTGCACGTGAAGCCCGGGGAGCAGCCGCCGCAGTCCGGCTTGCAGACGCAGGCGCAGAGGCCCGGGTCGGCCGCGAAGCCGGTGCCGCAGTTCAGCGCGCCCGTGTCGCAGACGCAGCCGCAGGCGTTGCTGTCGAACTTGTAGCCCTCCGCGCAGGACGCGGACTGCACGCAGCTGCACGAGCAGGTGCCCACGTTGCACGTCTCGAAGGTGCCGCACGTGCCGCCGCAGTCCTGCGCGCAGGTGAAGTCACACACGGCGCGGTCGGTGTTGCACACCTGGCCCACGGGCGCGGTGCCGCCGCAGTCCGCCGGGCACTCGCACTTGTCGGTGGTGCGATTGCAGGCCAGCTTGCCCTTGCAGTAGTCCGGGTCGCCCGGGTCGTAGTACGTGGTGTCCGTCGAGCAGGGCGGCGGGCTGCCGTTGGGGTTGCTCGAGCGGTCGATCCAGTAGCGGTAGGACACCGCCGCCTGCGTGACGCCGGACTGCTTCGGACGGCACGCACCGAAGAACGACACGGTGCGGTTGATGCCGTCCACGTCGAAGCCGTTGGTGCGGCTGCGCGGCAGGTCACCGATGCTCGGGCACGTGGCGGGGTTCACCACCTCCGCGACCGCCACCTTCAACGACGCGCCGATGGGCGGCTTGAGCGTCTTGTAGCCCACCGAGGCGATGACGTTGTCCACGATGGCGTTGATGGTGTTGGTGATGGAGGCGTTGTCCCGGATGCTGCCGGCCACGCCGCCCGTGGCCTGGACGACGTCCAGGTGGCGCGGGTTGAGCGGGTTCTCGTCCTTGTTGCACCACGTGGCCGTGTTGGTCGTCGCATTCTCCGGCGGGCAGATGATGCCGTGCACCTGAATGGCCTGGTTGAGCGGGTTCTTCGTCGCGCCGCTCGCGGTGCCCGTGTTCAGGAAGTAGGCGTTGTAGTCCGCCACGGTGGAGTTGGCCTTGTCCTCGGACTGGTCGCGCGTGTCGGTGAGGATGACGACCACCACCTTCGCGCCCGGACGCACCCGCGTCTCCGGCGTGCCGCCCGCCGCGCTCAGGTCGTTGACGGCCTTGCGCGCCGCCTCCAGTGCACGCTCGCGGCCGTCACCGCCCAGGCCCACCCAGCACTCCTTGTTCGTCGCGCAGGTGGTGTTGGGCAGGGGATTGGTCCCCACGGAGCACACGTTGTTCGTACACACCGCGTTCTGGGTCAGCCACGCCTTGAACTGGTCGACGTTCTGGGTGAAGGGCCGCAGCACGCCGTTGTTGGGGCCGGTGCCGCCCGGGTACGCCGTCGTCACCATGCTCAGGCGCCAGTCCAGCGTGGCGTTGCCCAGCTTGTTGGCCACCGCCGCCGCCGCGCCCGCCAGGAACGTCTGCGAGCTCAACATGGAGCCGCTGTCGTCCACGACGAAGAGGAAGTCCACGACGGCGGTGTTGCCGGTGAAGACCTCGCACTGCACCGCGTCCGCGTCGCCGAACTGCGCCAGCGCGGAGCCGCCCGCCGTGTCCGCCAGGGTGAAGAGGCTGCCGGCCTCGTTGTAGCTGGCCGCCGGGGTGATGGCGAGCACCACCACCACGCTCTGGTTGGCGCGGTGCACGTACTGCGCCTGGATCTTGAACGGGCCGCTGATGCCGGCGCTGCCCGTGAAGGCGTTCGTGGTGGAGGGCACGAGCTCCTTGGCCAGCGCGTTGGTGAAGTCCTTCAGGTCCGTGGTGCCCGCGACGCCGTAGCGGGCGGACACCGCGCTGAAGCCGTCCCAGGTGGTGAACGTCTGGGTGAACTCCACGTTCGCCGGCGCCAACAGCGGCGTGCCGGCGCGCAGGCCCGCTTCGTCGCCCGCGGGCGTGGTGGAGGGCCCCGAGGAGGTCGTCACCTGACCGCGCTTGTACGCGATGAACGTCACCTGCTTCGTGTCGTCCCAGCCCATCACACCCACCGTCTGGCCGGAGGCCTGGATGTTGATGAGGTTGGCGTTCTTGAAGGTGTTGGGCAGCGCCAGCCGCAGGTCCGCGCCGCTGTCCTCCTTGAACGTCACCGTGCGCAGGTTCTGCGCGCTGCACGCCTTGCCCGCGGGCGTGTTGGGCGCGCCGTCCGTGCCGTTCTGCGGGTTGAGCTCACCGGGATCCACCTTGCCGTTCTGGTTGGAGTCCTCGGCGCCGTCGGGGATGCCGTCACCGTCGGAGTCCGGCTTGTTGGGGTCCGTCTTCGTCGCGGGGTCCGCGTCGCCCACGTAGCCGCAGTTGTTGCGCGGGGCCGCGGCCGTCGCCACGCCGCGCTCCACGCCGTCGGAGAGACCGTCGCTGTCGGAGTCCGGGTTGGTGGGGTCCGTCTCACCGGCCTCCACCAGGCCGTTGGAGTTCGGATCCTCGCCGAGGAAGTTGTTGCGGCCCGCGCCGTCCTGGAGGCCGTCGCAGTCGGTGTCCGTCAGGCGGGCGTCCGTCTCACCGCTGTCCACGCGGCCGTTCTTGTTCGTGTCCTCGATGCCGTCCGCCACGCCGTCGCCGTCCGTGTCGGCCTTGGTCTTGTCGGTGCCGGTGGCGTCCTCGACGTTGTCGGGGATGCCGTCGAAGTCCGTGTCGGGGACGGACGCGGCGCAGTCCGGCACGCGCGGGTTGCTCTCACCGGAGTCGTGCTTGCCGTTCTTGTTCACGTCCTCGGCGCCGTCGGAGCAGGTGTCGCCGTCCGTGTCGGGCTTGAGCGCGTCCGTGTTGGTGGACTTCTCCAGGCCGTCCGGCAGGCCGTCGTCGTCGGTGTCGCGCTTGCGCGGATCCGTCTCGCCGGGGCTCTGCGAACCGTTCTTGTTCGCGTCCTCCACGCCGTCGGTGAGGCCGTCGCCGTCGGAGTCCGCGGTGTTGGGGTCCGTCTCCGTGAGGTCGCGCTTGCCGTTGCGGTTGGCGTCCTCCAGGCCGTCCGGCAGCCCGTCGCTGTCCGTGTCCGCCTTCACCGGCGAGGTGCGCGAGGCCGGGTCCATGTCCGCGTAGAACGAACACGTGGCGACGACGCTCTTGATGCGGCCCACCTCCACGCCGTCGCGGATGCCGTCGCCGTCCGTGTCGCGCAGGCCGGCGTTCGTCTTCACACCGCCCGTGTAGACCGTGGAGAACTCTTCCTGGTCCGTCAGGCCGTCACAGTCCGAGTCCTTCGTCGCGTTGGTCGGATCATACGGGTCGGCGGGGACTTCGCCCGGGTCGGGGTCGGGGTCCACGATGACGCCTGCGTCCTCGACGTAGCCTGCGTCGAAGCCCGCATCGATCTCGCCCCCGCCGCCGTCCGGTGTCGTTCCGGCGTCTACGGGGGGAGGGTTGGGATCGGGTTCGGGTTCGGTGCCGCCACAGCCCGCGAGCAGCGTGGCCGCAAGCAGGGTGCCGGAGAAGAGTTGGATCCAATTGCGCATACGGGGGTAGCACTCCGGTAAGGGGGGGTTGCGGAGAGACCCCAGCATAGAAGCAATGACGCATGATGCCGATGTAGGTGCGTCCCCGGTGCGAGCAGTCATCTTGATTTGGAACCTGGGCGTGCAGCGCTGTCGCCTGTTTCCGACGGCACTGTCTGGACGGGGGACAGGAGGGCTCGGTTATCGTCCCGGCCGTGCCTGTCTTCGGTCTCGCGGCGGTGTGGAGGGGAGGGGCGTCGCCAGTGCAGGCGGCGTCCGTGGTGGAGGGGCTGGGCGCGCTGCTGCCCTCCGCGCAGTCCATGCAGTTGCTGGTGGCCTTTCGCGACGACGAGGGGGCCCTGGAGGTGAAGGTGGAGGTGCCCGGCTATCCGCGCGCGGCGGTGCAGCGGCTGGGCGAGGAGGTGATCAAGAGCGGCGGCTCGTTCGTGGAGCTGTGGCGGTTGCCCAAGGCGGAGCGGGACGCCCTGAGGGCGCGGACGCTGGCGGGCGGCACCGCGTTCACCGGCGAAGAGCGGGCGCAGGCGGCGCAGGAGCTGCGGCAGCACCTGGAGGCCCTGGCCGCGCGTGGCCCGCTGCCGCCCGCCCCCCTGC
>NZ_RAWG01000303.1 GCF_003611735.1 Corallococcus sicarius
GGCCACCACCGGCGGGACGACGGGCGGGGGCGGCGCGTCGTGCCGGGCGATGCGCTCGGCCAGCACCTTCTCCCAGGCATCGAGCGCCAGGTGGATGCGTGCGCGCCCGGGCTCCGTGGTGGCATCCGTGGCCGCGCGGTACTGCTGGACCAGCTTGCCCCGCAGCTCGCCTTCCGCATCCACGTCCTTCGCCCGCGCACGCAACTGCTTGAACAGCCCGGCCAGTCTCCGCGCGAGCCGCTTCTCCGACGGTGAACCGAGCGGCAACGCCGACGCCTTCGCCTCGATCCCGGAAGCCGTGTCCGCGTCGTCTCCGGCGACAACCGGGGAGGTGACCTCCGCGGGCGTTTCCTGGACGCCCGCGAGCACCGGGGCCGTGCCCACCGTTGGCTCTGGGCGCACGACGTCCGGAGGCCGCGGCGTCAGCACGGGCGCGGGCGGAGTGGGCTGCTGTTGAACCCGGGCCGGCGTCGCTTCCCGCTCGCGGTTCAGCCAGCCGAAGCCCACCCGCAGCAGCACCAGCGCCGCGACCGCTCCCAGCACGAGCGGCGCCGCCGCCTTCCGGCGATCCGTCAGGAACCGCGGAGCCTGGACCGTGGAAGGGGACGTTGGCGCTTCGCCCTCCGGCTTCATCGCCGTGCGGAGCCCCGTCGTGCCCGTGGGCTTCTGGAGCAACAGCTCCCGCGACAGCGCCTGGAGCTGCTGGCGCACCGCTTCGGCGGAGGCCGGACGCCGCGCGGGATCCTTCTCCAGCAACTGGAGCACCAGCGCGTCGAGCGCGGGCGGAATGCCCTCCACCTTCGACGAGGGCCGGGGCGGGGCCTGCTCCACGTGGGCGAACATCACCTGCACGTTCTCGCCCTGGAAGGGCCGCGCGCCGGTGAGCATCTGGAACGTCATGATGCCCACCGCGTACAGGTCCGTCGCCGGACCGATGGTGCCTCCGCGGATCTGCTCGGGCGCCATGAACTCCGGCGTGCCCAGCACGGAGCCGTCCGTCTGCGTCAGCCCGGCGTTCGACTGCAACACCTTCGCGATGCCGAAGTCGACCAGCTTCAGGGTGGGCGCAGCGTCCGGCAGCTCCACCAGGAACACGTTCGCCGGCTTCAGGTCCCGGTGCACCACGCCCGCACGGTGCGCTGCCCCCAGCGCGGACAACATCTGATCCATCATCCAGACCGTCATCGCCACGTCCAGCCGGCCCTGCGCGCGCAGCACGTCCGCCAGCGGCCGACCCTGGAGCAGCTCCATCACCACATACGGACGCCCATCCGGCAGCGTGCCGAAGTTGAAGATGTCCAGGATGCCCGGGTGCCGGATGGCATTCACCGCGCGGGCCTCCACCAGCAGCCGCTGCGCCTGCTCCGGCGACATCAGCTCCGCCCGCAGCACCTTGATGGCCGCCTGCTTGCCAATGAGCGGATGCACCGCGCGGTACACCACGCCCATGCCTCCGGAGCCGATGCGCTCCTGGATGACGAACTCGCCCAACTGCGTCGACACCAGCGGATCCACCGGCGCCAGGGCCGGCATCTCCTGCTGCGTCACAGCGCGGTGCGACCCGGTGTCTGGAATCTTTCGAGTCTTCATTGGAAATCTGGCTATCCAGCGAGAATAGCGTGGGCCCGGGGGAACGTCGCACGCCCCGGCCACCTGCCCCAAGCCCGGCCGTCTGCTTGCTGACGCTGGCCACGGCGGAATGCGGATCCGCGCTGTTCCTGGAATGCGCGGATCAACCGCTGAAAAGAGCGCCCTGCGGGGTGGGTGGGCCTCAAGGAAAAGTCGCCGTCCCGTTGTAGGATCGGGGCGTCCTTTTCCGGACGCTCCCGGGTCGTGCTCTGGGTCCCTGCTTCCGGGGACCTCACCCGGAGGGGGAACATGGCACCGGCATACGACGCCCTGGTCATCGGCACCGGGTTTGGCGGCGCAGTGGCGGCCTGTCGGCTCGCGCAGGCGGGGCTGTCGGTGCGCGTGCTCGAGCGCGGCCTGCGCTACCCGAAGGGCAGCTTCCCTCGCGACTTCGAGGACCCCCGCAACGGCTGGCTGTGGCAGCACCGGCAGGGGCTCTTCGACATCAAGCTGCTCAAGGGGATGAGCATCGTGCAGTCCGCGGGGTACGGCGGCGGCTCGCTCATCTACGCCAACGTGCACCTGCGTCCTCCGGCGGAGGTGTTCGCGTCGGGGTGGCCGGAGGGCTACAGCCGCCCGGCGTTGGATCCGTACTACGACCTGGTCGCGCACATGCTGGACGTGCAGCCCATCACCGCCTCCGCGCGCGGCCTGCCGACGAAGACGAAGCGGATGCAGGAGGTGGCGAAGAAGCTGGGCCGCGAGGCGCAGTTCTTCCACCCGAACCTCGCCGTGCGCTTCGCCCCCGCGGGCGAGTCGCTGCCCAACAAGTTCGGCGTGGCGCAGGAGGGCTGCAACTACTGCGGCGAGTGCGACATCGGCTGCAACGTCCGCGCGAAGAACACGCTGGACCTGAACTACCTGGCCGTCGCCGAACAGCAGGGCGCGGAGGTCACCACGCAGGCGGAGGTGACGCGCATCGAGCCGCTGTCGCCGGGCTACCGCGTCACGTTCACCGACCACGCGGCCGCCGGCATGCAACGCACCGTGGACGCGCGCCGCGTCTTCCTCTGCGCGGGCGCGGTGAACACCACGGAGCTGCTGCTGCGCAACCGTGACGTCCTGGGCACGCTGCCGGAGTTGAGCGCGCGGCTGGGCTCGCACTACTCGGCCAACGGGGACTTCCTCGCGTTCGCGTTCGACACGAAGGAGCCGTGGGACCCTTCCGTGGGCCCCACCATCACCACCGGCATGGTGGTGGAGGAGGGGACGGGGAAGGACAAGACCTGGTTCCTCTTCCAGGAGGGGGGCCACCCGGCGCAGGCGGCGGGGCTGATGCTCGCGTTGGATCCGGACCGCGCGCTCAGCCTCCCGGCGGACCTGCTCCAGCGGGAGCTGGTGAAGGCGCTGCGCCTGCGCTCCAGGGAGCTGGCCGCCATCGAGAACGAGCGTGGCCGCTTCCAGGCGGTGTTCCTGGCCATGGGCCGCGACAAGGCGAACGGCCGGCTGTCGCTGTCGCCCGTCACGCGCGAGTTGCAGGTGCAGTGGGACGTGCCCGCGAACCTGCCGCTGTACCGCACGCAGGAGCAGCTCTGCGAGGACGTGGCCCGGGCGTTGGGCACGCGCGCGGCCTACAACCCGCTGTGGGAGCGGCTGCACCTGCCGGTGTCCGTGCACAACCTGGGCGGCTGCGCGATGGCGGAGGAGGCCGCGTATGGCGTCCTCAACCCGGAAGGGGAGGTGCACGGCTACCCCGGTCTGTACGTGTTCGACGGCGCGGCGCTGCCGGTGGGCATCGGGGTGAATCCGTCCTCCAGCATCGCGGCCGTGGCCGAGCGCAACGTGGAGCAGGTCATCCGCAAGGTGCAGGACGCCCCGGGCTGGGTGGCCCCGGAGCGGGCTCCCGCGAAGCCGACGCGCGCGGCGCCCCGGGGGTTCGCGCAGACGACGATGCGGATGCCGGTGGAGGTGGAGACGCCGCACATGCCCGTGGTACCGGGGACGGATCCGCTGGGCACGGTGGTGGTTCCGCCCGGGGGCACGGTGGCCTCGCCCACGCCGGTGGTGGGGCTGCGCTTCACGGAGCGGATGAAGGGCTTCGTCCAGCCGGCGTACCTGCCCTCGGACGACTTCGCCGGGGCGGAGCGCGCGGCCCAGCGCGCGGGCCACGTGGCGGACTTCGTCGTCACCATCACGCTGCCCAACCTGGACCGCTTCCTCGCGCAGGAGTCGCACGGCGGCATCGCGCAGGGCACCGTCCACGTGCACGGCCTCACGCCGCCCGGTGGTTCGGCGGTGGAGAACGGCGTGTTCAACCTCTTCGTGGACGCGGAGCGCTTCTACCAGCGGCGCATGCTGTACCTGCTGCCCTTCACCGGCATGGACGGCCAGCCGTACCTGCTGGATGGCTACAAGGAGGTCCGCGACGACGCGGGCTTCGACGTGTGGAGCGACACGTCCACGCTCTTCACGGTGGTGCGCCGGGGCACCGAGCGCACCGCGCCCGTGGTGTCCAGCGGCATCATCCGCCTGCACCTGCCGGACTTCCTCCAGCAGCTCACCACGTTCACGGTGACGGGCACGGCGTCCCCGCTGAAGCGGGCGGACGCGATCCGACGGTTTGGCGGCATGTTCATGGGGACGCTCTGGGACGTCTTCGCGCGCGCGAAGTTCGACTAGGGAGGACGGCACATCGTGGGGATGGCGACGCGTTACGACGTGGTGGTGGTGGGCTCCGGCTTCGGGGGTTCCATCACCGCGCTCAGGCTCGCGCAGGCGGGCAAATCCGTGGCGGTGCTGGAGCGGGGCCGGCGCTATGCCCCCGGCCAGTTCCCCCGCGATGTCACGCGCGCGGATGAGCTGCTCTGGCGCGAGCCGTCCCGGCCCCAGGCGCGGGGCCTCTTCGACGTGCGCTTCCTGTCCGGCATCGGCACGGTGACGGCGAGCGGCGTGGGCGGCGGCTCGCTCATCTACGCCAACGTGCACGTGCGGCCGGACCCCATCGTCTTCGACCATCCGCGCTGGCCGAAGGGCTTCACCCGCGAGGCCCTGGAGCCGTACTACGACAAGGTCGCGCGCGAACTGGACGTCTCTCCGTTCCCCGCGTCCATCCCCCTGCGCAAGCGAGACCTGTTCCAGCAGGCCGCCGGGCGCATGGGCCGGCCGACTTTTGATCCCACGGAAGCCGTGTCCTGGACGAAGCCCTCGGGGCCGGGCCGCAAGGTGTGTCAGCTCTGCGCGGAGTGCGAGTTCGGCTGCCAGCACGGCGCGAAGAACACGCTGGACCTCACCTACCTGGCGCGCGCGGAGGCGCTGGGCGCCACGGTGTGGCCGGGCCTGTCGGTGTCCCACGTGCAGCGCGTCGCGGGCGGCTACCGGGTGCACTACCGCGACCTCGCCACCGGCGCGAAGGCGTCCGTGGAGGGCGCTCGGGTGGTGCTGTCCGCGGGGGCGCTGGGCACGGTGGAGATCTTGCTGCGAAGCCGCGACCGGGCGCGCACGCTGCCGCTCTTGAGCGACCGGCTGGGGCACGGGTACTCCGGCAACGGCGACTTCCTGGGCTCGCTGCAGGGCAGCCGCGAGGAGATCCTCCCGTGGGTGGGCCCGGACGTGGCCACGGTGATGAAGTTCTTCGACCGTGCCCCGCGCTTCACGATGGTGACGGCCACCTTCAACAAGCCCGCCACGACGGTGCTCGCGGGCATGGGGCAGCCGAAGCTGGGCCCGCTGGGGGGCCTCGCCGCGCCGCTGTGGACGAAGCTGGGGCCGCTCGTACACGCGGCCTTCGCCAAGGGGCTGTTCAACAAGCCCTTGAGCAATGCGGTGGACCCCTCACGCACGAGCAACCTGTTCGGCATCGGCCAGGACAACGCCAACGGGCGCATGGGGCTCAAGGGGGACCGGCTGGACGTGGAGTGGGACTACGCGGGCGAGAACGCGGAGCTGGTGGCGCGGATGATGGGCGCCATGCGGGAGCTGGCGTCGCAGTACGGCGGGACCTTCGCGCCGCTCGTCACGTGGGAGCTGTTCCGCCGGCCCTTCACGGTGCACTCGCTGGGCGGGGCGCACGTGGCGGAGTCGCCCGAGCGCGGCGTCGTGTCCACGCAGGGCGAGGTGTTCAACTACCCCGGCCTGTTCGTGGCGGATGGCTCCGTCATCCCCACGTCGATTGGTTTCCATCCGGTGATGACCATCAGCGCGGTGTCCGAGCGCATCGCGGAGGCGGTGGCCCATGGTTTCTGAGCGGTACGACTTCCTGGCGGGGGACGGCCTCCCGCTGCGGCTCACGCGCTACCCGGGCGGCACGAAGGGGCCGGTGCTGCTGGTGCACGGCGCGGGCGTGTGGAGCGGCATGTTCATGCTGCCCACGCTGAAGGAGAACTTCGTCCAGTACCTGGTGCGCCACGGCTACGACACGTGGCTCCTGGACTGGCGCGCCAGCGTGCAGCTGCCCCTGCGCCAGTCCTCGCTGGACGACGCGGCGGACCACGACATGCCGGCGGCGGTGCGGCGCGTGCGTGAAATCACGGGCGCGGACTCGGTGCAGGCGGTGGTGCACTGCGCGGGTTCAGCGGCGTTCTTCATGTCGCTCGCGGCCGGGCACCTGCCGGACGTGCGCAGCGTGGTGGCCTCGCAGGTGGCGCTGCACCACGACGTGCCCAGGGCCACGCGCTTCAAGTCGATGCTGCGGGTGCCGGAGCTGCTGGACCTGGGGCTGGACTCGCTCACGCCGGACGAGGCGTCCAACACGCCGCTGTTCCAGTTGGCCTTCAGCAAGGTCTCCAGCTTCCTGCGCATGGAGTGTGACAGCCCCGTGTGCCACCGGCTGTCGTTCATGTACGGGCGGCTGTACCGGCACTCGAGCCTCAACCGGGAGACGCACGCTCGGCTGGAGGAGCAGTTCGGCCGCTGCAACCTGATGACGTTCCGCCACCTGGCGCAGATGGCGCGGGTCGGACACGCGGTGCGCTACGACCACGGCCGCGAGGGCAACCTCCAGCGCTACGGGCAGGCCCGGCCGCCGGACTACCTGGACCCGGCGCCCTTCAAGCGCCCCATCACGTTCATCTCCAGCGAGCAGAACCGCACCTACCTGCCCACGTCCACGGAGCGCACCTTCGCGTGGCTGCGCGAGGCGAACGGGGCCCGCTACTACCAGCGGCGCATCCTGCGGGACTACGGCCACCTGGACACCTTCATGGGCTGCACCGCGTCCGAGGACACCTACCCGGTGCTGCGCGACGCGCTGGAGTTCCAGCCCCGCGCCCAATAGCACAAGCTGTAATCAGCTTTCTTGAAGCGCGAGTCTCGTCCTTCCTCTTCATTTTGATTGGGTCTCAGTTATTGCCGGCGCCTGAATTTAGTCGCCGCAGCTCTTGCTTGGCTAACGCGCCTGTGAGTTCGCGTGCCCATTATCATGAGGAGATAAAGAGGAATCCCAGTTAGTACTGGCCTCACCTGTCGCGGCGAGTCCCGCCAGAGAATATTTTCAGTAGCCCCTCGGAGATCCCAAGAAAAACATCCGCGATTCGCGAGACCGAACCGCTGATCTCCTTTAGGCTTTGTTCAATTGAAGCAAGTTGGTCCTCGCTCTTTGATGTCACCGGCAATGAGGGGGGCGTCTCCTGCAAGGAAGATGTGTGTCCACCGACTGGAATCTCGTCTGGCTTTGCCCACGGCGTCAGCGATGGATTCAATGGCACGATTTGAAGTGTGCGCATGTCGATATACCCATCTATCCTGGATGCTAGGCGCTCCGCTTCGCCGCGCGTGCCAAGGACAATATTCGCACCCAGTGTAGCTAACTTGAGTGTAGATACCCCTTGAATGCCGCGCCATTTTCTGACTGTGTTTATTATTGCTCCCCAGTCAATAATCGCACTGGGAGGCTCTTCGGAAATGTTGTACTTCCGGTCGGAAAGAAAGTTTGCTGCTCTCAGTTGCGCCTGTACTTCCGTCGGGTTGCGTCGAAAAGTTGCCGAGAAGTGTTTCGATAGGCGGCCAGCAAGATTCGACAGCCTCGCTACGAGGTTGCCGAGGTCCTGGTCACGCCAGTCAATCCGAGCTGCAACAAGCACGACGACCAAATTCGGCCGGCTGTGTTTGTCTTCTGATCGGCTCACAGCGAAAACTCCAATCTCGTCGGAGCGCACGAGCATACAGCGCTGTGTGGAGAGCTCATGCTCAGCAAGTCCGTAGAGAGGCTCAAGCACAGAGGGCCAAACTTTAGATTTCTGAAGCTCCGATTCTAAGGAAAGCAAGAAGTCGTCCTTTGGGGGGACTACCCTCTGGAACTCATCGCTATCTTCCGAAACTCTAAAGCCCTTGGTCCAAACGGTTACGAATGATTCCGTAGGAGCGGATAGGAGGTCGTTTTCCATTAGGTGGCCTTCCATGTAGAGAGGATTTGCTTCCATTGCTTCAGACCTTTGTCGTCGCCATGGATGTCCAGGGCCCTGTTGACAACTAAAAATGCTCTATCGCGGTCAAGTTCGTAGGAGATGGCCACCAAGAGTAGCTCATTCCAGACGGGAAGCGCTTCGGGAAACTGGGCCGTTATTTGTTCGAGCTGTTCTCTGTATTTTGTTATCTCGTCCTTGGTGAGTTCGGCGCGTCTTAGTGCGCGCGCTTGGCCTGTGAGTGTTTCGTGAAGAGCCTCCCAGTCAGAGGCAGCAGGGCTAGGTGTCGAACTGATTGGAGCCGCGTCGCTGGTTGGATTAGGTGGGCTGGGGTCGACGGGGTGGCTGGGCGCTCGTATTGGATCTGCGCTAGGGACAATCGCTTGAATCATGGCCGCGAGTCCGTCGAGGTCGACTTCTTTGCCTTTGGAAAGAAGGCTGAGAGCCTCCAAGAAGGTCAATGCTTGCTTGTTGCCGCTGAAGGATGCTAGCCAGTCAAGGGGATCGATTGGGTGTGGTATCGCGCCAAGACAGCATTCGGCGGCGGCAAGAATAATTTCAGATTTGAGTTTTTGGTTGGCGAGTTGCGCAGACATCTGAATTATGATGCCCTCGGCTCTGGTGCCGCCAAGAACCTCGTTTTTCAGCGCCTGGGGCAGTCGCCATGGCTTGAAGACAGGGACTGTCACTGCGATGTTGCCGTCGGTCTCGAAGTAAATGCTTTCGATGTCAATGAAGACGGGGCGGCCGTCTCTGGTGATTCCAATGTTGCGCGCACATACGTCGAAGTGGTGCCATATTTGTGGTGACTGAATTTTGTCAGGGTTCAGTTGGATGAGAAGTTTGGTGGCCAAGTCACGGCCTGCCTTCCCACTGTCAATAAGCGTTTGCACGATTTGGACTCGCTCCATTGCGAGAAGCAGGCCCTTGTCTAGGATCATTCTGATTTCTAAGATTGGGACGACGGGGATATTTCGCGACTGTCTTACTTTTTGGAGGCGAGCCTCAATTTGCCTTAGTCGCTCGGCGTTTGTGACAATGTGCGTGTCTTTGCCTGCTGTTGGCCCAGCTGCGCGGATGAATTTGATGAAGGCTGCAACTTCTCCGCGGCGCTGCCAGTCTGCGGTGGCGAGGATTGCCCAGTCTCGACCGCTCATCAATCCGTCGGCACTGACGACGTTTATGTTTGACCATTCGCCGGCAGGCAAAACGGTTTGGAGAAAACTCTGAGCATCCATTGCTAAGCTCCTAGCCCGAATGGGCGATAACTAGTCCACCGACCCCCACCGAATGTCGCTACAAGTAGTCGCCCATCCGGACTCCACTGCATCGAGACAGGCATTTCTTCTAGCTGGGGTGAATACTTGGCCTCAGTGACCGCCCAGTTGCCTGAGACGAATTTTGCCGTTGCTAGCTGCATGTTTTTGAGAACCGCCGAGAAAATAGGAGATGACTTCGCTACAGCTAGCGAGTCGAATCCATCCGCAGCCTTCGGTATCGACAAGGTCTTTTCCGTTGCTGTGGCATTAAGAGTGTTGGTCGTTGTTATGGATGCAGCCATTCCTACTTCATTAAGGTGCGTAGGTGCGCTGTCGTACTGAAGCGACACGGGAGATGTTACGCGATCGCCAAAAGAGCCGTCACTTCGTAGGAGTACACCTTCGGATTCTTTGCCATTCATGGCGATGACGAGCATGCTTCTTGGTAGGTATCCGAGTGTTAATATTGGAGTTTGCTCAAGAAAGCCGCCGACGTGATCAATTAGCTGCCACTTTCCGTTCGAGAGCCTGAACGAACCAAGACGGCCTGAGCCAGAGGCATCCACGCCGACAATGTGGCCTGGGCCGATGGATGCCCAGGCGCTCAGCATTGCTGGGAGAGAAGTCTTCTGTATTTGGCTGCCGCTGGGACCATGCCAAATCCAATTTGCGTTCACTCGCTGTCCCAGGGTTATGTTTCCAGAGTCGACGGTCGCCTGGAGTTGAGTGTTTGTTGTGTCAATGTCGAAGTCAGTCAGTTGTCCCGACTTCGAAAACCGCGAATCTTGGTTGGATGATGTCGATAGTTCTGTTTCGAAGATGAAGCCGTCGTTGTCTAGGAAAATAAATGAGGCAGTGCGAGGGGCAGTTGAGGCTGCGGCTATGACGATGCCTGGGGCGTTGCTTTTCTCGCTAATAGCCCTCAGCTCGGGAGCAGTTGCGCGTGCCTCTGTTGCGCTTGTGACTTCAGTGGGTTGAAGAGAAATTGAAGGCACTATTGAGTGTATAGCGTTTTTGGGGCGTTGCAGTGCCTGCCATAAAATCCAAGCGACCGGCCTGAGTAGGCTGTCGGCAACTCTTTCTGTTATGGGGGGTAGTTGACCATTCTCGATTTTCTTGCCAACAACCGAAACCCTTGAGATGCTGTTGGGGAAGTCGTCGTGTTGTTCGAGAAGGATCGTGAGGTGGTTGTGCGTTGTGTCTGCCGCTGATCCCGTGTCGGGGTATTTGTCTGCTTGTGTTATCATTACTGCTGTTGGTATTTTTAGAGCTGCTGAGTCCTGGATTTGCCCAATTACTGCATCGCGATATCTCTTGCCGTCGCTTGTTTCGGCTATGAACTGTTCCGGGCGGACCAGGATGATACACGCGTGTGCGGTTCTTAACACTTCTCGCGCCTGCTCATCGCCCTCTCGATAGCTGCCTCCGCGAAGGTCTGGCATGAGTAGGTAGCCAACTGTTCCGAAAATTGTGCGTAGGTCAAAGAGGTATGGCGACCCTTCATCTGTCCCTGGGGGCCATTCGCCACCTTCTATGAAGCGTTCGATGAGCGGGGTAATTCGGTTTTTCGTCGTTGCCGCGGCGGCGACGAGATTGAGCCCGCGATATGCTTCGCTTTCGGCCTCCATTTTCTGCAAGGCGTATGTGTTGTTTATCAGGGCGAGACTTAGCCCGTGTTTGAGTACATCCAGAGAGTAGTGTGATGCTAGGAGAGCGACTGTTTTCCCGTCGCCTGTCCAGCCCCAAATGGGTATGCTTATTAGTAGGTCTCTGTTTTTGTGTTTGGTGGCGAGTGACTTTTTGATGTCTGCAAATAGGCTGGGCGAGTCCGGGCTTGTCTGTTGCCCGTCGTCTTGTTCTGCGGGGTCGGTGCTTATTGTCTGTGCTGTTGTCTGGTCTTTTTTTCTTGCCATGCGCCTGTTGTACTCGAATTAGGGGTGGGTGCGCCACCTGCATGCCGCCAGCACGTGTCCTTGGTAAGGTGCGATGTGTTTGGCATGCTCTGTGCTCGTGCGGAACTGCGTTACTGCTTGTCTGCTGGGTGGATGAAGACTGGGTGGGTCGGAGTGGACCTGTGGAGGGCTCACATGGGTGGTGCTGGTTAAGTAGCTAAACGACGGAGCGCGATTCTCGATCAGCCTGGAGGGTAGGCGGGCGCCAGCAGCGCGGGGAAGGGGCAGGGACTCGCCCCGTTCGGCCTTGTGTGCGCAAGAACCGGAGGAAGAAGCGAGCCCTGCCTCAGGGAGGGCAACAGCTGCGCCTGGGCTGTCGTGACCGCAGGCGGCTGATTCGCTGGGGAGAGAGGACCGGCTGCCCGCTCACCCTGCGGCGATGCTTGGCGGTCGCCAAGGTCGCGAGTGGGCAGTCACGAGGCCAGGCGGCGCGCGAGCTGCTGTGCGCCACGTCCACGGTGGTTTGCGCGGTCCGTCGTTACCAGGAGCACGGGCGCGAGGGACTGGTGGACCGACGAGCCTTCAATGGCCCCACCAAAGTGGATGAGCGCTTCCGAAAGACTTTGTGCCGGGTGCTGCGTGTTCCGGGGCAAGCCGAGCACCGATTCCGGGCCAAGGTGAGCAGCGATTCCGGAGCAAGGTGAGCAGCCGTTCCGGGGATGCCGAGCAGGCATTCCGGGCATGTCGAGCACCGATTCCGGTG
>NZ_RAWG01000304.1 GCF_003611735.1 Corallococcus sicarius
CCCCCGCCGCCGCCGGAGCGGAGGCTCCCGCCACGCTGGCGACGCCCAGCCCCGCGGGCACCACGGCCGCGACGGCCGTCAAACCCATCGCCTTGAGGAAGTGACGGCGGTTCGAGTCTCCCGACATGACACGCTCCTTCGCTTGGAAAATCAGGGTTGCGCTGCCTGCACCTGCGACGCCACCGCCGTGAACAACTCTGGATCCAGGTGCGCCCTGGACCCCAACAACAACCGCTCCTCCACCGCCCGGGACGCGTCCTCACGCACCTGCGTGCGCCCGCCCACCACGTACTCCACGACGTCGCGGTAGACCGTCGCCTGCGCCCCGTCCTCCCACGTCACCGTGAAGCCCCGGTAGCCCAGCCCCACGTCGGGCCGGGACCGCGTCCCCACCGGCAGGGCCTCCACCGCCTCGCGCAGCGCGCGCGACTCGTCCGGCGCCAGTGACCAGGTGGGGGGCTCGCGTCCGCTGAAGACATCCACGCTCGCCTGCGCTCGCGCCGCCATGGGCCGCTCCTCCACACGCGCCGTGTCAGCGGGAGCGCTGCCCGTGGTGCAGGCCCAGGCTCCCAGGAGTCCCAGGCCCCACGCCAGTCGCCAGACGCGCGGTGCCCGCTTCACGACACCGTCACGTTGTAACCACGGTAGTAGCCGCAGAACACCGTGTAGCCGCCCCGGTTGCACGTCTCCGGGTTGGTGATGAGCAGACCGCTGTTGTCCGTGTTGCGCGCCGCCGTCCCGCCCGGCTTGTGACACCAGCGGTTGTTCGCGCAGAAGCGATACCAGTGATAGTCATAGCCCGGCCAGATGACGAGGCAGACATTGTAATTGGTGTCCGTCCGGCACGTCGTCAGCCACCCGTCCCGCACCGCCGCCGCGCCCACCCTCGCACAGTCAATGCCCGTGTACATGGCCCCCGCCGCCCGGCCCGGCTGCGCGAAGGTGTTGGTCCGCAGGTTGCTCGCGAAGTTGTAGCAGTTGTTGTACGGCTGGTAGGACGCGCCGTTCCAGAAGGTGAAGTCCGTGTCGCTGGTCAGCGCCGCCGGATAGCAGATCGTCATCACACCCTGCACGTCGCTGGACTGGACGATGACCGACTCGGCCTCCGCCAGCACCGGCCCCGGGTCCCGCAGGTCCAGCCGCGCGCTCTCCGCCGTGTGCAGGAGGAACCGCGAACTCTCCGCCGACTCCGGCTGGAACGCGCCGCCCAGCCGCACCACCGGCGGCAATCCCAGACGCTTCCAGTCGTCCGCCATGCCGGTGTCCTCGGCGCGCACGATGAAGCCCCGGTAGCCCAGGCCTCCTGTCGACGCGTCCAGGGGCAACAACTGCGACGGGTCCGCGCGGATGCGCTCGGTGAGCTGCCGCGCCTCCCGCTCCGACAACGTCCACCGCGGATTGGGACGCCCCGAGAAGATATCCAGCTCGACAGTCACCATGTGACACCTCTGGCGGACGCTCGCGTGTCATCCGAGCGCCTGGGAAGGCGGGAGGGATGTCTGTTCTGGATACGGCCAGACCCTCTCCACCGTCAATAGGCCTATCTCGATTTACTGTTCTTTAATGACTGACGCGCTAAGACAACTTTGAACAAGCATTGAAGGATTCGTCCGGCGCTCTGCTATATTCCAGGGAAGACACTTTTTTCCGGGAAGGTCGCAACCATGGTCCGCACCTCGTGCCTCATCAGCGCCGTGCTCCTCATGAGCGCCTGCCAGAAGCCCCCGGAGCCGTCCGGGCCCCCTGCTGAAGCTCCGGGGGTGCCAGCGCCGGTGAAGGTGGCGCCGTTCTCGCTCTCGGTGCTCCAGGACGCGGCGCCGTCGGGCTGCACGTGGTCGCGCCTGGAGTCCGACGGCGGACGCAGGGCCCTTGTCACGGTGGATGCGGCGTGTGACGGGCTCCAGCTCGCGTGGAGCGCGGATGGGCTGCACGCGGCCGTGCGGGACACGGGGGGCAGCGCTCGGGGGCCCGGACGCGTGTGGACGGTGGACCTGGGCTCCGGGCAGGCCTCCGCGCAGCTGCTGCCCGACGAGGGGCTGACGGGCGCGGTGGGCTTCGACGCGGCGGGCCGGCTGGTGGCGCTCGTCGCGCACACCGGGGACCTGGTGCGGCGCGTGGAGGGCGCGAAGGAGTACTTCCTCTTCGACGGCCGCCGCATCCCCATCCCGGAGGCGGAGGAAGGCGCGGGGCTCGCGCACGCGTTCCGGTGGGAGGCGGGCACGTGGAAGCGCATCGAGACGGTGGCCACGCGCGGCGACACGGACGCCGTGTTCGCGCTCACCACGGCGGAGCTGCTGGTGTCGTCCACGGTGTCCGCGGATCCGGATGCGCTGGCGGCGCAGGCGCTGGACGAGGGCAGCCAGGATGCCGCGCGGCTCGACGCCGTGGTGCCCCACCGGGGACATGAGCTGTTCGGCGGCTGGGCGCGCGTGGAGTCCCGGAGCGGCCCGCTCTTCGCGTGGCAGACGACGGGAGAGCAGACCTCGCTCATGATGCCGGTGCGCTGGGAGGTGGACGACGGCCACCTGGCCGAGCCCCAGGGCCTCACGCTGCCCGCGCGCAGCTCCGTGCGTGCGCTGGCGCGCGGAGACCTGCTGCTCCTCGCGGGCGCGGCGCAGGCGCGCGTCTACGACGTGGGCACCCGGCGGCTGGCGGCCTCCTTCGACGGCTTCCGGGGCGCGCGCTTCTGGCCCGCGCCGGGGCCCCGCGTGCCCCGGGGCGCCACCGCCGCCTCCGGGCAGCGGTAGCGCGGACGCTTCAGCCCCCGCCGTACGCGCCCTTGAAGGCGAAGTACATGATGCCCGCGTAGCCGCCGCCACAGAGGCAGCAGGAGAGCACCGGCACCACCAGCGCGCCCGCCCCCGCCGCACCCCACGAGGTGCGGTGCAGCGAGCGGTACGTCACCACGCGCAGCCCCATGGCCCAGAAGGGCGCGGCATACACCGCGACGAAGGGAATCAACCCGACGATGTAGGGCGCCTGGGAGAGCGCGTGCGCGCGCAGCGTCACCGAGAAGCCCTTCTCCACCCCGCCCATGCGCAGGATGAGGTGATCCAGGCCCGCGTGGACCAGCGTCATGCCCGTGCTGACGAAGGGCATCAGCACCGTCCACACCCCCATGCCCACGGTCATCCACAGCGTCACGCTCTGCGGGTCAGGCGCCCCTTCCGTGGCCTCCGCCACTTCGGGCATGAACCCCATGATGACGCCGATGAGCGCCGTGTAGACGATGCCCGTGGTCAGGAAGCCCGCCACCGCGGACAGGAACACGAAGCCCAGCGAGCTGCCCACCGCTGCGTCGGGGTTGATGCCCCGGAGCGTCTGGGTGGGCTGCATCAACATGCCCACGCACGTCTTCCAGAAGGCCTTGAGCGTCCCCAGTTCCTCGCGCTTGTCCCACGGCAGGAGGCCCAGGGGCTCCCGCTCGAGGCAGGCCGCGCACACCCCGCCCTCGGGGCCCGGGCGCAGACAGCTGGCGCAGGCGAAGGCACCGCACCGGGGACACGTGCCCACGCTCCGCCACTGCGGGTGCACCGCGCAGACGGGCTCGGCGCTCCCGGGCGTCGGGGCGACGAGCAGCGCGGCACCACACGCGCCGCACGTCTGCGCACCGGGAACGAAGGGGGTCTGACAGGAAGGACAGGAAGGCGTCATCGCCGCGCATCCTCGCACGGCCCGGGCGCTCCAGCGCTGTCAGCGAAGGCAGGACCGCGCTTCAGGGCTCCGGCCTCACGGCTCTGGCGACGCTTCCGGATCCACCGGCACCGTCGGGGACGTGCTCCCGTGGGGGACCTTGTCCGGCGCGGGCGTGCTCCCCGCGGGTGCCACGACTTCCGGGGTGCGCGGGGCCCGGGCCTCCTGCGCCGCGCGGACCTGCCGGGCTTTCTTCGCGCGGCCCTGCGCCACCTTCGCCGCGCCCGGGTCCCCCAGGGCCCGCTCCCGCTTCGCCAGCGCGTCCCACAGCTCCGGCGCGTCCGGATGCAGCGTCACCGCCGCGCGCAGCAGCCCCCGCGCGACCTTCGGGGAGCGCGTGTCCAGCAGCCTCCGGATGAAGCCCGCGGGCGACAGCACCAGCGTCCCCTCCGGCGTCTCGAACGCCTCGCGCACGTGCGGGATGGCTTCGGCTTCGCGGTCCGCCTCCAGCAACCCCACCGCCTGCGCCAGGTGCGCGTCCATCGACTCCGGATGCAGCTGCGTCGCGCGCTCCAGCCAGCGCATCCGGACCTCCGGCTTGCGCTTCGCCCGGTCCGCCAGCGACAGCAGCTCCTCCGTGTAGTCCGGCCGCACCGTCGGCGCGCGCGCCGCCGCCTCCTTCAGCGCGGGCCACAGTCGCTCGGGGTCCTTCGCGTCGTCCAGCCGCGAGCGCCGCAGCGCCGGCACCTCCGCGCGCTTCCATCCGGCGACGAAGCGGGCCACGTCGTCCCGCAGCCCCGGGTTGAAGCGCTCCGCCTCCGGACACTTCACGGACTCGCACGCGGCCAGGTAGTCCGCGAAGAAGCCCGCCGCGCCCTGCGTGCGGTATGTGCGCAGCCGCTCGGTGCCCAGCACCCGCTCCACCGTGGCGGCCATGTGCGCGCCCACGCGGATGAAGAGGGACTCGGCCCGGGGCTCGTGCGCGCCGCGGATCCGCTCCATCGCGCCTCGCGGGTCCCTCGCGATGGCCGCGCGGTCGAAGAGGGCCGTCACCTTCGTGAACGCGCCCGCCAGGTCCTGCTCCGGCGGCAGGCGGCCCGGCCCGCGCGTGGCCCAGTCGTGGTACGCGAGCCCGTAGCTCGCCATCCGCCCCAGCCCCTCGTACTCCACCGCGTCCACGGGGTCGGTGAGGTGGCCCGACCGGGCCGGCGCGCCCTCGTCCAGCACCGTCTCCATCAGGCGCACGGACAGCCGGCGCAGCCGCTTCGCTTCGTCCTCCACGTTGGTGGCGAGCGCGATGGCGGTGTCCTCCGCCGGCAGCACCACCAGCAGCGTCGTCGTCTCCGGCTGCCCGCCCGCGTGCGCCACGATGTAGTGGCCCCGGAGCGGATAGGTCGCGAAGCCCATGCCGTAGTCGGTGATGCGCCCGTCGCGCGTCACCATCGACGCCTGCATGCGCCCCATCGTCTCGCGCGTCACCAGCGTGTCGTCCAGCATCGCGCGCGCGAAGCCCAGCAGGTCCTCCACCGTCGCGCGCGTGCCGCCGCCGGCGAAGCGGCTCGTCACGTCCAGGAAGCGCGACGGCTTCAGCGCGGTGCCCTGCACGCGGTAGCCCACCGCGTGATGCGCGTCGCGCGTGCGCACCTCGTCCAGGTCCGCGTGGGTCATGTTCGCGGGCCCGAAGACGTGGTCGCGCAGGTACTCGCGGTAGGACTGGCCGGACGCCGTCTCCACCGCCGCGCCCAGCAGGTTGAAGCCCCAGGTCGTATAGACGTAGCGCGTGCCCGGCTCCGCCACGAGCGGACGGTCCGCGAACAGGGCAATCGCCTCGCGCGAGCTCACCGACTTCGTGTTGTTGCCCGCGCTGGGGCTGTCGTAGGTGGGTACGCCGCCCAGGTGGCCCAGCAGCTGCCGCACGGTGACGGGCCACTGCTTCGCCGGGTACTCGGGGACCAGCGTGTGGATGTCCGCGTCCAGGTCCAGCTTGCCCGCCTGCGCGAGCTGCATCACCGCCACCGCGGTGAAGGACTTGGTGATGGAGGCCATGCGGTACGTGGTGCGCACCGTGGCCGGCAGCTTCTTCGCCAGGTCGCGGAAGCCATAGCCGCGCATCCAGCGCTGGCCGCCCCGCATCACGCCCACCGACAGGCCCGCGGTGGGTCCCTGCTTCAGGTCCGCGCGCACCAGCGCATCCAGCGCGCGCTCCACCTCCGGCGGGAACTCCGACGCGGCCTTGGCGCCGGGCTCCGGCGACGCGACCTTCGCGCTGGACTCCGGCGACACGGGCGTGACGACTTCGCCCGCCTTCGGCTCGGCCACGGCTTGCGCGACGGGCGCCTGGGGCACCGCGAGCGCGGGCGCGCCGATGAACAACCACAGCGCGACGAAGGCGCGCCTCATCGCACGCCCTCCGCGGTCCGCTGCGCGCCGTCACCGGGCGCCTTCGCCGGAGCCTCCTCGCGTGACGACGCGAGCGCCGCAGCCGGCCCCGTGCCCTGGTCCGCCCACCCGTTCACCAGCGCGTCCGCGACCAGTTGGCCCAGCAGGTCCAGCCCCTGTCCACGCGGGTGCACCAGGTCGTCGTGCATGAACCCCGCCTGATGGAAGCGCACGAGCGAACCCGCTCCGCCCATCGCGGTGAACAGGTTGAAGAAGCCGCAGCCCTCGGCGAGCGCCACCTCGCGCTCGGCGCTGATGGCGGCCTCCAGGAACGGGCGCTGCGCCAGGGGCTTGCCCTTCGCACGCGAGTCCTGCACCGCGTCCATCGGCCCCACCACCAGGCACGCGCTGCCGGGCGCGACGGCCCGGGTGCGGCGCAGGAGCGCGGTCAGGTCACGTCGCACCGTCGCCACGTCGGTGCGCTTCCACTCCAGGCGCTTGGACTCGTTGCCGCCCAGGAAGAACACGAGCAGCTTCGGGTCGCGCTGCTGGAGCTGCGCCTTCAGCGCGTCCTCCTCCAGCCGGGCATACAGCGTGGCATCCGCGGACGGCACGCCCAGCATGTCCAGCACGACGCCGGGCCTGTCCTGCTGGAGCACCACGCCCTGCACGATGGCGCCTCTCCCCTCCGCCTTGACCTCCAGCCACTTCGCGCCCGGAGGCACGTCGAAGGCCGTGGCGCGGCTGGCCCCGTTCCCCTGGGGCTCCGTGCGCGCCAGCATCACCCCGTCCACCGACACGGCGAGCCGGCCCGCGCCCGCCACGTCCTTCCACCACAGCGTCCCGCGCGGCTCGCCCTCCAGCTTGAAGCGACCGCGCGCCCGGGCCTCCGTGGCCACGTGGTACACGCCGGTGATGCCGAAGGGGTGCGGCGGCGCGCGCAGCTCTCCCAGCGTGCGCGGCTCCCAGCCCTGGCTCACCGCGGCCGTGCGCGCCCTTCCGCCATACGGCGCCATGCGGTCCACCAGGAGCACGCCCCGGCCCGCGCCGCCGAAGCCCGCCACCAGCTCCTCGCGCACCACGTCCACGATGCGGTCCCCCGCGATGAGCGAGTTGCCGAACGCGGCGACGACGACGGGCCCCTTCACCGCGCCGTCCACGAGCCCATCCAACGCGGCGTAGAACGGCGTCAGCGCGGAGCGCGCGCACCCGGTGCCCTGGGGTTCGAGGCACGGGTCCTCCACCGGAGCCCCCGGCGCCTTCAGCCGCTCCCCCAGCGCATGCAGGAGGCCGGCACGCTCCCCCGTGGGCGGCAGCACGCGGGTCGGGAGGCGCGAAGGCGCAGGCGCGGGCACGCCCCCCTTCGCGACCTCCACGGGCCGTGGAGCCTCGGGGGGCGTTTCCGACAGCACCGGAGGCGTGGGCGGCGCCGGGCGCGCGGCGTCCTCCGTCGCGGACCGTGCCGGGGACGTCGTCAGGGGAAACCGGTGAGGAGGTGTGCGGGACTCGCACCCAGGGAGCAGGGCACCCGCGAGCACTGCGAGCAGCCGCACCCGCCAGAGCCCCCGCGAGACATCGGGAACCGTCATGTGGCCCGAAAGCGTAGACGAAAGCGGGGGCCTGCGCATGTTCCCTACCCCGTGCCTGGCCGCCCCGCGGGCCGCCCGGGCTGTCCCTGCGGACAATGCTTTCGTCCAACACCACACGCTCCAGGGCGCGCCGCATCCCGGGAAAAGCAGCATCCCTGGCCCCCCTACAAATGCAGGGTCCGGATGCGAACACGTTCCCTTCCCACCGCGAGAGCTGTCCCCAAATTGTCTGCAGCGAATATGGCGAAGAACAGACTCACAACGTGGACCAAGCTCCACCGACGATTCGGCGACCACGTGCGCCGCATGCGCACCAGCCGTGACCTGACGCAGGAAGAGCTCGCCGAGCGCAGCGACCTCTCCGTGGATGCCATCCGCCGCATCGAGCGCGGTGGCTTCTCTCCGTCACTCGACACGCTGGGCAAGCTGTCCGTGGGGCTGGACGTGTCCCTCAAGACCCTCTTCCACTCCTTCGACCTGGAGCGCTCCGACGGCGTGGCGGAGATCTGCGACTACCTGGCGTGCCGCACCGGCCCCCAGGTGAAGCTCGCCTGGCGCGTGCTCCGGGTCATGTTCGACGAGTCCGCCTAGGACTTGGGGACACCGCCCTCGTGCCGGTCGGACCCGGCAGATGTTCCCTGTCCACCCGGACGCAGGCGGCCTATGGGGTCAGGCTCCATGAGCCGCCCCCCACCGACCCTGCTCATCGTCGAGGACGACAGCGACCTGCGCGAGGCGCTCGTGGAGATCCTGTCAGCGGAGGGCTTCACCGTCGTCGCCACCGCGAACGGGACGGAGGCGCTCGCCTGGCTGGAGACCCACCCGCCACCGGCGCTGGCCCTGCTGGACATGTGGACGCCGCGCAAGGACGGCTGGCTGCTCTTGGGCATCCTGCACCAGCGGCCCGCGCTGGCGGACATGCCCGTCGTGGTCATCAGCGCCAGCGAGGAGAAGCACCCGGCCATCCGCGAGGTGCTCCAGAAGCCCTTCGACCGCGACGTGCTGGTCGCGTGCGTGCGCCGGTTCGTGCACGCCCTGCACTGAACGCCACGGCTCAGGCGCCCCGGCGCTGCTCTCAGGTGCCGCGCGTCTCGTGGCCCAGCCTGCTCGCCACGGTCGGGTCCAGGTGGAACGAGTCGAAGAAGCGGTCCGCATCCTGGGGCGGCCGGCCCTCCGGGTGGAGCAGCAGCTGCTGGTACAGGCGCGGCCCCACCATGAAGAAGCGTCCGCGCAGGCGGCGCGGGCCGGACAGGCCCCCCACCTCCTGGCCCGGGAAGCCGCCCTCCATCTGGAGCGGCTTCGCGGAGATGGCCGTGGCGCCCAGGGCCTCCAGCGCGCCCTGGCTGGCGCGGTCCACCACGGAGCGCGGGTCCACCTGGGCCACGGCCGCGGGCGGGAAGTCCGTGTAGGAGACGTAGTAGGCGGTGTCGTCCTCCGCGCGCGCGGAGATGAACGTGTGCAGCGTCACCTCGCCCACGTCCGTGGGCTGCACGCGTTTCTCCTGCGTCACGGGGCCGGAGAAGGCCACGCTGAAGCCCCCTTCCGTGGACTGGACGACAGCGGGCGGCGCCTGCACGGGCTCGGCGGCGGCGGCCGGGGGCGCGGACTGCGTGCGCCCCGCACAGCCTCCCAGCACCAGCAGGGCGGCGAGCGGCACGGCCCGGCGCGAATTCTTCATCATCCAGCCTTCTCCTGACGTAGGTGCCGCAAGGTACGCCCTGCCGTGCCCGGGCGCATCCCTTCGCGGACCCTGGCACCGTGCCGACGCGCGGCAGGCAACGGTTGGCCCCCGCATTCCGGCCGCGCCTTCCCTTCAGTGCACGGCACCGGCGGCCTCCTCCTCGTCGGAGGGGCCCGGCAGGCCGGGCGGGCCGGCGGACACCCGGGCCAGGTGGACGCGGAACACCGAGCCCTGGCCGGGCTGGCTCTCCACCTCGATGCGGCCGCCGTGCGCTTCGACGATCCGGCGCGACACCGACAGCCCCAGCCCCACGCCGGGGGCGCGCTGCTTCGCGTTGCCCGCGCGCTGGAACGGGACGAAGAGCCCCTTGAGCTCCTCCGGGGACATGCCGATGCCCTGGTCCGACACCGCCACCACCGCGTGGTCCCCCTCCCCCTGGACGGACACCTCCACGCGGCTGCCCGAGGGGGAGTATTTGAGCGCGTTGCTCACCAGGTTGGTCAGCACCTGCTCCACCCGCGCGGGGTCCGCCCGCACGAGCACCTCATTGTCGGGCACCACCAGCTCCAGCCGGTGGCCGGAGTCGTTGGACTGGTACAGCTCCACCACGGAGCGCGCCAGCTCGCGCGTGTCGCGCACCTCCGGCTGCAGTTCCAGCTTCCCCGCCTCGATGCGCGTGGCATCCAGCAGGTCCCCCACCATCCGGTCCAGCCGCTCCACCTGCCGGCGCACCAGCGCCAGCGTGCGCTGCATGCGCTCCGGGGTGACGTCCGCGCGCCCGGAGGACGCCAGCGACGTGGACAGCTTCAGCGCGGACAGGGGGTTGCGCAGGTCGTGCGCCACGCCCGCCAGGAACGCCAGCTGCTGCTCCTGCTGGTGGGCCAGGCTCTCCGCCATCTCGTTGAAGGTGTGGGCCATGTCGCGCAGCTCCAACGGCCCCTCCTCCGGCGCGCGCGCGCCCCGGTTGCGCCCCGCGCCGAAGTCCCGCATCGCGTGCTGGAGGTGCCTCACCGGGCGCAGCGCGAAGCGGCGCAGCCAGAAGACCACCAGCCCCAGCGTCGCCAGGAGCAGCAGCCCCAGCGCCAGCCCCAGCACGTTGGCCGTCTCGCTCCAGCCCGCCGCGCGCAGGCGGGCGGACTGGGCCTGGTCCACGTTGATCTGGATGAGGCGCTCCAGCGAACGCAGCGCCGCATCCAGCGTGCGCACCACCTCCGCGTCATACATGTCGCCGCTGCTCATCCGGCCGGCCGCCGCGCGCTGCGCGCCCAGGTAGAACGCCACCTGGCGCTCCACCTCCACCAGCACCTGGCGCTCCTCGTCGGAGGAGGCGCTCTTGTGCAGCGACTCCAATTGGACGTGCAGGTCGGATTCAATCTCGGACGGCGTGCGCCCCCGCGAGGGGTCCACCACCATGGGCGTGAGCATGGGCGTGAGCGGCGCCGCGATGAGGCGGGAGTGGACGAGCAGGTCCACCTCCAATTCCTCCGCCTGCCGCACCCCTTCCACGGACTCGCTCAGGATGGACGCCATGCGCTCCAGCGCACTGGTCAACACCACGAGCAACGTCGCGCAGACCACGGTGAGCAGGACCAGGCCGCCCATCACGGTGGTGAAGAAGGCGCGCAGGCTCATCGCGCGTCCTGTGCGGGTCTCCAAACGGCGTCCATCCACGAGCTTGGGCATCCTCCCTCCAGGCGGCCTCAACCCCTACGAATGTCGCCCTCTTCCTGAGGACCGCAACAAGCGTCCGATATCGTGGATTCGCGTACCCCTGGCCGACAGGCCCCCTCCGCGACGCCCCCCGAAAAGGAGCCGGCCCCACGAGGCCCGGCCATGCTAGGCAGCACGCACACGCGACCCCGCGCTTACCGTCACCCGGGCGTCCACCCCTTCTTGAAGAGGTCACCCGATGGATCTGCTCTCCCCACCGGCCCGCACCCTGAACTTCGATGCCTTCTGGCGCTGGATCCAGGAGCACACCAACTGCATCCTGCGGTGTGGCTCCGCCGACATGACGCTGTTCGACCATGACGACTTCCACTGGATGCTGATGGAGGAGGAGCGCCAGCACGTCCTCCAGCTCATCAAGGGCAAGTCCCTGGTGGGCGAGCTCGTGATGGTGGGCCGCGACGTCTCCGAGGTCACCATCTCCCCGGATCCGGACGCCGACCCCCAGCAGGGCCACTTCCTGGTGGAGCTGATGGGCGGCCCGAAGGACGACCCCCAGGTGCTCTACCACTTCGTCATGGCGCACGGCATCGAGCCGGCCGCGGGCCACCAGGGCTTCAAGCACTGAGCGCGATGCGCTCGATGGCCTCCACCGCGGCGTGGACGCCGTTCACGTAGGGGCCGGGGCGCTCACGGGGCCCCGCCTCCTCCAGCAGCAGGGCGGCGACCCGAGCCGCGACCCGAGCCTCCAGGTCCACCGCGTCCACCACGCGCTCCGAACCGGTGAGCTATTACGCTTTCTTTAAAGGATGGCTGCTTCTAAGCCAACCTCCTGGTTGTCAATGACCTGCCACATCCTTTCTAGTGTTCACTTAGACTAGATTTGGGGGCCTTAGCTGTCGGTCTGGGT
>NZ_RAWG01000305.1 GCF_003611735.1 Corallococcus sicarius
CTCCGCGTCCCCGCGCCCGACCCTGCCGCCGTCCCGGACAAGCCCGGCGCCTCCGCGGCGATGGATCCGGAGCGGTACTGGAAGGAGCACGTCTACCAGGGCGGCGCGCGGCAGCTCACCGTGCGCGCCATCATCGCCGGGATGCTCATTGGCGCGGTGATGTGCCTGTCCAACCTCTACGTCGTCCTCAAGACGGGCTGGAGCCTGGGCGTCACCATCACCGCGTGCATCCTGGGCTTCGCGGTGTTCGGCACGCTGCGCTCGCTCAAGGTGTTGACGAAGGAGTTCACCGACCTGGAGAACAACGCCATGGGCTCCGTCGCGTCCGCGGCGGGCTACATGACGGGCGGCGGCAACATGGCCGCGGTGCCCGCGCTCCTGATGCTCACCGGCACGCTGCCGTCGTCCGGCTGGCTGATGGTGTGGTTTGGCGTCATCTCCGCGCTGGGCGTCTTCGCGGCCATCCCCATCAAACGCCAGCTCATCAACATCGAAGCGCTCCCGTTCCCCACCGGCACCGCCACCGCGGAGACCATCCGCGCCCTGCACGGCCACGGGGCGGTGGCGCGCAGCAAGTCGCGCCTGCTGGGCGTCGCGGGGCTCGTGGGCGCGCTGCTGGTGCTGGTGCGCGACGCGCGCTTCACCTGGCTGAAGAACCTGCCGGAGAAGATGAGCCTGCCGTTCACCATCCAGGGCCGCGAGGCCGGCAAGTGGTCGCTGTCGTTCGACTTCAGCCTGCTGCTCATCGGCGCGGGCGCGCTGGTGAGCTTCCGCACCGGCTGGTCCATGCTGCTGGGCGCCTTCCTCACCTACGGCTTCCTCGCGCCGGAGATGGTCTCCCGGGGCGTCATCCCGGACGTGACGTACAAGGCCATCAACACCTGGGCGCTGTGGACGGGCGCCGCGGTGCTGGTGTCGTCGGGCCTCCTGTCGTTCGCCTTCCAGTGGAAGAGCGTGGTGCGCTCCTTCTCCGCGTTGGGCGGGCTCGTGGGCCGCAAGCCGAAGGAGGGCACGAGCGAGGATCCGCTGGCGGACATCGAGTGTCCCCCGGCCTGGTTCCCCCTGGGCTTCGTGCTGCTGGGCCCGGTGGCCGTCTTCCTGATGGCGTACCTGTTCCAGATTCCGTGGTGGGCCGGCGTGCTCGCGCTGCCGCTGGCGGTGGTGATGGGCGTCATCGCGTCGCGCGTGACGGGGGAGACGGACACCACGCCCACCAAGGCGCTGGGCCCCGTCACCCAGCTCATCTTCGGCGCGCTCGCCCCGGGCAACCTCCCCGCCAACATCATGAGCGCCAACGCCACGGGCGGCGTGGGGCTGCACTCCGCGGACCTGCTCACGGACCTGAAGTCCGGGTGGCTGCTGGGCGCGGCGCCGCGTCAGCAGTTCTTCGCGCAGCTGTTCGGCGTGGTGGCGGGCTCCGTCGTCATCGTGCCCGTCTTCAACCTGCTGGTGCCGACCGCGGACGTGCTGGGCTCGGAGCAGTTCCCCGCGCCCGCGGCCATGGTGTGGGCGGGCGTGTCCAAGATGCTCGCCACCGGCGTGGCCGCGCTGCACCCCACCGCGCGCGTGGGCGCCCTGTGCGGAACGGCCCTGGGCGTGGCGCTGGTGCTGCTGGATCGCTGGGCCCCGGCGAAGGCGAAGGCCTTCATCCCCTCCGCGCCCGGCCTGGGGCTGGCCATCGTCATCCCCGGCTCCAGCTCCATCAGCCTCTTCGTGGGCGCGGCGCTGGCCGCGCTGCTGCGCCGGACGAAGCCGAAGCTGGCCGAGGATGCGGTGCTGCCCGTCAGCTCCGGCTTCATCGCGGGCGAGAGCCTGCTGGGCATCGCCATCGCGATGGTGAAGGCCTTCGGCTTCATGCCGAAGTAGCCGGCGGGCGCTTTCTTCAGTCCACCTTGCTGGTGGCCCAGGACAGGCCCGCGACGAAGCGGAAGGTGGGCGTGTCGAAGCCCGCCCCCACGCCCGGGCCGCCCATCACATACAGGTCCAGGCTGGACAGGGCATGGCGGCGGATGGCGATGAGCAGCTCCGCCCCCACGCGGCCCCCGTTGAGCGGCACGCCCGCCAGCACGCTCACCTCGCCGCGCGTCACGTCGCCCCCCAGCGACGTCACCGTGGCGCCCAATCGCAGCTCATTGCCCACCACGTCGGCCGGATCATAGGACACCGACTGCAGGTCGTGGCGCTTGCGCAGGAACACGCCCGCCTCGCCGCCCACCTGGAAGCCATCACCCACGTAGCCCAATTGCAGACGCGGCTGCCACGCGTAGGCCTCGCGCGCCTGCGCCGTGCTGCTGCCCACGGGCAGGCCCGCCGTCAGCTCCACTGCCACGTTGAGCGGCGCGCCCTTCGTCTGGCGCAGCAGGGCCGCGCGCGCGCTCAGCCAGGGCGTGGCGAGCCCTCCCGTGCGGGGCGGCGCGTACCGCAGCGTGGGCTTTCCCCCCTGCGTCAGGATGAAGGGCAGCTCCGCCCCCACGTCCAGCCACGACAGCACGCCGTAGCCCAGCGTCAGGTGCGCGGTCATCTTGTTCTCGACGAGGCCCGTGCCATCCCCCGGCTCCCAGCGCGTCTGGAAGTGCAGGGGCAGGTGCTCGTAGTGGTAGTTCAATCCCACCCGCAGCTGGCCCGGCGCCAGCGTCCGTCCCGTCCCCACCACCAGCGAGCCCAGCGCGGACGCGTCCAGCTTCAACCGCTGCAGGTCGAACACGGGCAGCGGCTCTTTGGGACCGCTCTCCAGGGCGTGGGCGGGGAGGGGCAGGGTGAAGAGCGCTGCGGCAGCGGCGGCGAGCACGGGGGCCGGACGGAACACGGGACAGCTCCTGAGACAAAGGACGCGAGGCGCGACTCTAGTCGGAGTCCTCATGCTCAAAAATCATGCAGCGGAACGGCAAGAAATCGTTCCCAGGCGCAACGATTCGCGGTTTCCAAGGCAATGCGTCAGGCCGGGCCGGCCGCCAGGTCCTGCAATTCCTGCCATCTTGCATAGAGCCGGTCCACTTCAGCGCTGGCGGCTTCCAGCGTCTGCTGGAGTTCGGCCGCCTTGGCCCCGTTGCTGTAGACGTTCGGGTCGGCGAGCTGGGCCTCCAGGCCCGCCTTGCGCTTCTCGGCGGTCTCGATGGTGGCCTCCATGCCGTCCAGCTCACGCTGGTCCTTGTAGGAGAGCTTCACCGTCTTCTTCGGCGCGGCCTTGGCGACGGGCTCCTGGCGGGGCGGTTCGTCCTTCCGGGCGTCGTCCTTCTTCTTCTGCTGGGTGGCCTTGAGGGCGGCGGCCTGGGACTGCTCGCGCAGCCGCTTGTACATGTCGTAGTTGCCCTCGTAGCGGGTGACCTTGCCGTTGCCGTCGAAGCTGAGGATGGCGGTGGCCACCTTGTCGAGGAAGTAGCGGTCGTGCGTGACGAGCAGCGTGCTGCCGGCGAAGTCCAGGAGCAGCCGCTCCAGGATGTTGAGGGTGACGATGTCCAGGTCGTTGGTGGGCTCGTCCAGCACCAGCACGTTGGCGCCCTCCAGGAACAGGCGCGCCAGGAGCAGCCGGTTGCGCTCGCCGCCGGACAGCGCGCCCACCTTCATGCGTTGCATGGGCACCGGGAAGAGCAGGTCCTCCAGGTAGTCGCGCAGGGCCACCCGGCGGTCCGCCAGCTCCACGTGGTCCTCGCCGTTGGAGGCCGCGTCGTACACCGTCTGTTCGGGGTCCAGCTGGGCGCGCTGCTGATCGTAGTAGGCGACCTTGGTGTTCTTCCCGATGACGAGCTTCCCCTCGTCCGCCGGGATTTCGCCCAGCATCACGCGCAGGAAGGTCGTCTTGCCCACGCCGTTGGGCCCGAGGAAGCCCACGCGCTCGCCGCGCTGGAGCCGGAAGTCCACGCCGTCCAGCACCTTGCGCTCGCCAAAGGACTTCTTCAGCCCTTCGGCCTCGATGACGGTGTGGCCCAGCCGGGGCGCCGCCACCACGCGCAGGTCCGCCACCTTGGGACGCTGGAAGCCCTTCTCCGCCAGGAGCTTCTGCGCCCGCTCGATGCGCGCCTTGCTCTTGGTGCGTCGCGCCTCGGGGCCCTTGCGCAGCCAGGCCACCTCCTGGGCAATCCAGCGCCCGCGCTTGTGCTCCGCCGTCTCCGCGTTCTCCTGGGCGACGAGCTTCTGCTCCACGTAGGCCGCGTAGTTGCCGGGATAGGAGACGAGCCCGCCGCCGGGCTGGATTTCGACGATGCGGTCCACCAGGTCGTCCAGGAAGTAGCGGTCGTGCGTCACGAGCAGCAGGGCGCCGGGCAGCTTGTCCAGCTCGTCCTCCAGCCAGTCCACCGTGTCCGCGTCCAGGTGGTTGGTGGGCTCGTCCAGGAGCAGCAGGTCCGGGCGCGTGAGCAGCGCGCGCGCAATGGCCACGCGCTTGCGCAGGCCGCCGGACAGCTGCGACACCGGCCGGTCCCAGTCCTTCACGCCCAACCTGTCGAGCAGCATCTTCGCGTGGTGCTCCGTGTCCCAGCCGCCCGCCTGTTCAATGCGGTCGCTGAGCACGGACAGCTGCTCCAGCATCTTCTCGGTGGCGTGGGCGGGGTCCGCCTCCAGCTTGCGCGACAGCTCCGTGTGCGCGTCCAGGGCCGCCTTGAGCGGGGCCTGGGACACGGCCAGCTCGCTCTGCACCGTGGCGCCCTCCGCGAACTCTGGCTCCTGGGGCAGGTAGGTGACGCGGGCGCCCCGGCGCAGTTGCAACTCGCCCAGGTCCGGCTTGGAGGCGCCGGCCAGTATCTTCATCAGCGAGGACTTGCCGGAGCCATTGACGCCCACGAGGCCCACGCGCTCACCCTCTTCGATGGTGAAGGTGAGGCCCTCGAAGACGGTGCGGCTGCCGAAGGCGAGCTGGACGTTGGCGGCACGGAGCAGCGTCACGGAAGGAGACTCCTTGAAGGGGGATGCGAAAGCGAAAGGGCGCCCCCCACTCAAGCGGGGAGCGCCCTTCCTACTGCCAGAGCGGCGTCAGGGAAGCCCGGACTACTTGCGGGCGGCCTGGTCCGCGGCCTGCTTCTCCTTGTACGTCGCCATCAGTGCCTCGGCCTCGTTCTTCGGCACCTGCGAGTACCGGGCGAACTCCATCGTGAACTCGCCCTTGCCCTGGGTCGCGGAGCGCAGGTCGGTGGAGTAGCCGAACATCGTGTTGAGCGGCACCTCGGCCACGGCCGTGAGGTAGCCCTCGGCCGTCTCCGTGTTGAGGATGGTGCCGCGGCGCTGGTTCAGCTGACCGACGACGGAGCCCTGGAACTCCTCCGGCGCGCTGACCTCCACCTTCATGACGGGCTCCAGGATGATGGGCTTCGCGGCGGAGTAGCCCTCGCGGAAGCCCATGATGGCGGCCGTCTTGAACGCGTTTTCAGACGAGTCGACCGCGTGGAAGGCGCCGTCGTTGATGACCACGCGCAGGCCCACCACGGGGAAGCCGATGAGGCTGCCCTTCTTCACGGCCTCGGCGAAGCCCTTGTCGCACGCGGGGATGAACTCGCGCGGGATGGAGCCACCGACGATGTCGTCCACGAACTCGTACTGCTGCACGGCGTCCGAGGGCAGGGGCTCCACGTAGCCGCACACGCGCGCGAACTGACCGGAACCACCGGTCTGCTTCTTGTGCGTGTAGGCGAACTCGCCCTTCTGGCTGATGGTCTCGCGGTACGCCACCTGCGGCTTGCCGGCCTTCACTTCGCAGTCGTACTCGCGCTTCATGCGCTCGATGTAGATTTCCAGGTGGAGCTCACCCATGCCGCGGATGATGGTCTGCCCGGACTCCTCGTCGCGCGACACGCGGAAGGTGGGGTCTTCCTTGTTGAAGCGGTTGAGCGCCTTGGAGAAGTTGGTCGACTTGGCGCGGTCCTTCGGCTCCACGGCCAGCGAGATGACGGCGTCCGGGACGAACATGGACGTCATCGTGTAGTTCACGGTGCCGTCGGTGAACGTGTCGCCCGACGCGCACTCGATGCCGAACAGCGCGACGATGTCGCCCGCGGTGGCCTCGCTGACGTCGTTCATCTGGCTGGAGTGCATGCGCACGATGCGCGGCACCTTGACCTTCTTCTGGTTCACCTGGTTGACGATGAAGTCGCCCTTGGTGACGCGGCCCTGGTAGATGCGCATGTACGTGAGCTGCCCGTACCGGCCGTCCTCCAGCTTGAACGCGAGGCCGACGAAGGGCTTCTCCGGATCCGACTCCAGGATGATCTTGGCCTCGTTGTTCTTCTGGTCGAGGGCCTCGTTGGTCGCTTCCTTGGGGTTCGGCAGGTAGCTGCACACCGCGTCGAGCAAGAGCTGCACGCCCTTGTTCTTGTACGCGGAGCCGCACATCACCGGCGTCATCTTCAGCGCGATGGTGGCGCGGCGGACGGCCTCACGCAGCTGCTTCTCCGTGATGGAGTCCGGGTCCATGAGGAACGCCTCGCCCAGCGCGTCGTCGACGTTGGCGACGCCTTCGATCATCTCCGAGCGGCGCAGCTCGGCCTCGTCCTTCATGTCCGCGGGGATGGCCTCCTCACGGATGTGCTCGCCGTTCTCGCCGTCGAAGTAGTACGCCTTCATCGACAGCAGGTCGATGAGGCCCTGGAAGCGGTCCTCCGCGCCGATGGGGTACTGGAGGCGCACCGCGTGGTGGCCCAGCTTCTCCTTCAGTTGCAGGGCAACGCGGTCGTAGTTCGCGCCAGCGCGGTCCATCTTGTTGATGAACGCGATGCGCGGAACCTTGTAGCGCTTCATCTGGCGGTCCACCGTGATGGACTGCGACTGCACGCCCGACACCGAGCAGAGCACCAGGATGGCACCGTCGAGGACGCGGAGCGCGCGCTCCACCTCGATGGTGAAGTCCACGTGTCCCGGCGTGTCGATGAGGTTGATGTTGTAGTCGCCCCACATCGCGTACGTGGCGGCGGACTGGATGGTGATGCCCTTCTCACGCTCCAGGTCCATCGAGTCCATGATCGCGCCCACGCCGTCCTTGCCGCGGACCTCGTGGATCTCGTGGATCTTGCCCGTGTAGAACAGGATGCGCTCGGAGAGCGTCGTCTTGCCCGAGTCGATGTGGGCAGAGATACCGATGTTACGAATCTTCTCGATGGTTGCGCTGGTGGCCACGATCCGGTCCTTCTTCTATTGAAAAAATTGCCTGAGGGAACAGAGCAGGCGGGGCCCTTACTTCCCACAGGTCTCAGTTACCAGACAAATCCGCATGGCGCGGGGCGTACATCCGCCTACGTTCCGCTCGCCATTTCCGCCTGAGGCTTCATAACAATGAGTGCGAGCGAAAACTTCTCCCTGGCCCGCGCCTGGCTGCGCGCCTTCAACGCCCACGACGTCACGGCCCTGGTGGCCCTGTACGCGGAGGATGCAACGCATACCTCGCCCAAGATTCGCGTGCTGCATCCTGAGACGGGGGGGCGCCTGGTGGGCCGGCCGGCCCTGGAGCGGTGGTGGAAGGACGCCATCGCCCGGCTGCCGGGCCTGCGGTACGAGGAGACGGCCCTCACGGCGGATGGGGACCGGGTGTTCATGGAGTACCTGCGCCACGCCCCCAACGAAGCGCCCCTGCCGGTGGCGGAGGTGTTGGACATCCGGGGTGGCCTCATCGTCGCGTCGCGCGTCTACCACGGATAAGGTGCCCCCCATGGCGAACCCCATCAGCTTCGACCGGGACTTCGGATACCTGCTGCCCTTCATGGACAAGGTGGCGTCAGCGGCGTCGGATCTGCCGGACGCCTCCGCGCGCCAGGAGCTGGTGCAGCTCATGGCGGAGGAGAAGGTGCGCTGGGAGCGGATCCGCTCGCTGTTGCAGGGCGCCCCGGGCCGGGGTGGCTCCGCCGGGGCGGCCCGCGAGTCCCTGCGGCTTCCCACCGAGGCGCCCCCGCTCGCGCGGGTGTCCGCGGACGGGGTGAACCGGGTGGCCCGAAGCGAGGCGGGCTTCACGGTGGGCAGCCTCAAGACGACGCGCTGAAGCGCGCGGCGGCAGTGGATCAGGCGCTGCTGATGCGCACCTGGTCCAACGCGTCGTAGGTGGCGGCCTTGTAGGCCTCCGACAGCGTCGGGTAGTTGAAGCACGTTTCTACGAACAGCTGCGCGGTGGACCCGGTGAGCAGCGCGGTGAGCCCCACGTGCACCAACTCCGAGGCCTGTTCGCCCAGCACGTGGACGCCCAGCAGCTTCAGGTCGTCGCGGTGGAAGAGCAGCTTCAAGAGGCCCTGCTGCTCGCCGATGATCTGCCCGCGCGGATTGTTGTCGAAGGTGGCCCGGCCGACGACGTAGGGGACGCCGCGCGCGCGCAGGGTCTCCTCGGTGTCGCCCGCCATGGACACCTCCGGGATGGTGTAGATGCCGTAGGGCAGGATGGGCGTGAGGGTGCGCTTGCCGGACCCGAAGGCGTGCTCCACCGCGATGCGGGCCTGCTCCATGGACGTGGAGGCCAGCGCCGGGAAGCCGATGACGTCCCCCACCGCGTAGATGTGCGGCACGGACGTCTGGTACGCGAGCCCCACTTCAATCTGCCCGCGCTTGCCCTGCTTCACGCCCAGCGCCTCGATGCCCAGGCCCGCGGTGTTGGCGGTGCGGCCGGAGGCCACCAGCACCTGGTCCGCCTCCAGCACCTCGCCCAGCGTCAGCTTCAGGCGGATGGGCTCATCGTGGGACTCGGGGACGTGCGCGGTCTCCACCACCTGGCCCAGGCGCAGCCGGACGCCCAGCGACTCCATGCAGTCGCGCAGCAGCTGGCCCACCTCCGCGTCCAGGAAGGACAACAGCTCGTTCTTCACCTCCACGAGCGTCACCGGGATGCCGAGCGCGGCGAACATGCACGCGTACTCGCAGCCGATGACGCCACCGCCCACCACCACCAGCGTGCGGGGCAGGGTGGTGATGTCGAGGATCTCATCCGAGTCGTGCACGCGCGGGTCGCCGAAGGGGTACAGCGGCGGGCGGTAGGGCGCCGAGCCCGTGGCGATGAGGGCGGTGGAGGCGGCGAGCGTCGCCACCACGGTGCCCGCGTGGGTCACCTGCACGGTGTGCGCGTCCAGGAAGGAGCCGGAGCCCTGGAGCACCGTCACGCCGTGGCGCTGGAGGTTGCGGTGGATGCGCTCGCGCTCCATCTGCTTCACGCGGCGCTCGCGGAAGAGGAAGTCGGAGACCGTGGCCTCGTGTCGCAGCGTGGCGTCCACGCTGTAGAGGCCGCGCGCCTTGAAGCCGGACAGGTGCAGCGCCGTCTCCCGGAGCGTCTTGGAGGGGAGGGTGCCGGTGTTGGCCGCGGTGCCACCGAGCACCGGCTCGCGCTCCACCACCGCCACGCGCTTGCCCGCGAGCGAGGCCTGCACCGCGCCCCATTCTCCGGCCGGTCCGGAGCCGATGACCACCAGGTCGAAGTCCGCCATGGGCCGCACCCTATCCGTTCCACGCTCGGGCGCTACACCGGGAAGTCCGCCCCGTAGGCTCCGGACTGGAACCCGGGCGGGTCCGCACGTCCCTCAGGCGTCCTCGGTCTCCGGAGCCGTGGGGGACGCGGCGGTGGCGGGCGCCCGGCCGGTGTAGTGCAGCTTCTCGCGGACCTCCGCGTCGGTGAGCAGCCGGAAGCCGCCCTCGGGCAGGTCGCCCACGGTGATTTCGCCGACGGCCTCCCGGTGGAGCGCACGGGCGGGCAGGCCCACGGCGCCCAGCATCCGCTTCACCTGGTGGTGGCGCCCTTCGGTGAGCGTCACCTCCACGGTGTGCTCGTCGCGCACGCGCACGACGGCGGGGCGGGCGGGGCCGTCATCCAGGGGCATCCCCTCCCGCAGCGGGGCCACGCGCTCCTCGTCCGCGGTGCTGAACACCGTGGCCACGTAGCGCTTGGGCAGCAGCGTCTCCGGGGAGGTGCAGTGGGCCACCAGCTTGTCGTCGTTGGTGAAGAGCAAGAGGCCCGTGGTGTCCACGTCCAGCCGGCCCACCGCGTGCCACGTGTACGAGGCGAGCTCCGTGGGCAGCTGGGGCAGGAGGACCTCGAACACGGTGCCCGTGCGGTGCTGGCGCGCGGTGGAGGACAGCACGCCCGCGGGCTTGTGGAAGGCGAGCACCAGCGTGGGCGCGACCTTGCGCACCGGCAGGCCGTCCACCTTCAGCACGGCGTCCGGAGGCACGGGGCTCAGGTGCGTCTTCACCACGTGGCCGTTGATGCTCACCCGGCCCGCCTTGATGGCGGCCTCCGCCTCTTTCTGGGGCATCGCACCCGCGCGGGCCAACGCCCGGGACAGCCAGTCCGGCTTCTCCTTGCCCTCCCAGCGGTTGGGACGGGGAGGGGACTTCGGCGGCCGTTCGGGCTTGCGAGGCATGGGCGCGGCACTGTACCCGCGTGGCGGACTTCCGCGCGGGCTTACTTCCGGTTCGGGCGGGCCGGATCCTCACCCTCGGCGGATCCCGGCGTCTTGCCAGGCTCGCCATAGGGCATGCGGTGGCCCTCCTGCTCGTCCCCTCCGGCCTCGGCCGTCCTGGGCGTGCGGCCGGGCGACTCCTCGGGGGTCGCTTCGGAGGGAGCCTTCCGGGAGGGGCCCGCGCCGGGCTCGGTGCCTCCCACTTCCATCGACTCGTAGGGCATGTGGTCCACGCGAGGTTCCTCCCATCCTGGGTGTGAGATGTGACGGTTCCTGGGAAGCTAGGGACGCTTGCGCGACATGCCTGGACGGGAGGGATGCCTTCCTGCCTGCTCAGTCGTCGGCCTCGGGGGCGCCGGGCTCGGTGGACCCGGCGGGGAAGTGCTTCCGCACGGTGTGCAGCGCGGCCAGCCACAGCCGGGCCTCGTTGCGCGTCAGGCGCGAGCGGCGCAGGGGTGCGAACAAGTCTCGCACCGCCGTGCGCCCGGGCTGCTCATCCACGAGGAAGCCGCCGGTGGTGAGCAGCGTCTCCAGCGTGGCCTCCACCCGCGCCAGCTCCGCGTCCGTGGCGGCCAGGGGCAGGGGCCCGGGCGGCGGCGCGCTGCCGGCGAGCACCGCCATCCGCACCTCGTAGGCGTAGAGCAGCACCGCCTGCGCCAGGTTGATGGACGGCTGCTCCGGCGCGGTGGGCACCGCGGACAAGTCATGGCAGCGCTCCACCTCCGCGTTGGTGAGCCCGCTGCGCTCATCCCCGAAGACGAGCGCCACCGGCCCCTGGGCGGCCCTCGCCACCAGCTCCTCGCCCACGGCGCGGGGCGACAGGCGGCGCTTGCCCTCCACCTTGCGGGAACTGGTGCCCACCACCCAGACGCAGTCGGACACCGCCGCCTCCAGCGTGTCCGGCCGCTTCACGCCCTCCAGCACGTCCTCCGCATGCACCGCGAGGCGTCGCGCGGGACCCAGGTCCTCCACCTCGGGCGTCACCCAGGCCCAGTCGGACAGGCCGCAGTTCTTCAGGGCGCGCGCGGCGGCGCCCAGGTTCTCCGCGTTGCGCGGGCGCATGAGGACGAATCGGACGGGCAGCACCATGGGGTGCGTTCTACCGCCCCGCCCCGCGCGTGGGGGCCCCAGTTGACCGCCGAGGTGTTCCACGGCCAGTCTGCGCGCCGGAATCCCGCGTCCCGCACGCGTCCGAGGCCACCTGGGTGTGGCCGCACGGACACCCTGCGGGCCCGCGGACGCGCATGGGGGAGCGCCGGCACGTGGTCGCCGGGCCGCACTTTCCGTGCGCCTCCGAGACGCGCCACGCACGGCACGCGGAATGAAATCGGTCCCGCCGAAACCCCCTGGAGGCATCATGTCCCCGCAGTCCGCTGTCCCGCCGAAGCCCCCGCGCGCACCCCGTGCCCGCTGGCTGCTGTCGGCGTTCCTGGTGAGCGCGCTGCTCGCCGGCTGCAAGCAGGAACCCGCGTCCCCGACGCCCGCCACCTCCACC
>NZ_RAWG01000306.1 GCF_003611735.1 Corallococcus sicarius
GGGGTCGGGGAGGCCGAGGACGGAGTCACCGGGCCAGTGCCGGGCGTCGTGCCCGGACGCCGGATGACTTCGACTGCGGGGATCACCACCCGCCGTGTCTTCCTGTCGTTCACGGTTGTACGTTACCTGATGCGCGGGGTCCGGGCATGCCCGGGCTCACGGCTGGGGGGATGCTGAAAAGTCCACCTTCCATCCGGACGGTTCCCTCACCATCCGGACCTCGCCCGACCTTCCCGCCGAGCGCACGACCACGGTCGCCTCGTCGCCCTCCTGGCGGAGCAGCGCGACTTCCTGAACATCGGGAGGCACGGGGACATTCGCGAAGAACAGCGCCAGGGGCTCCGGCTTTACCATGCCGCCCGAGGCGTCGCTTACCTGCTGGGCCCGGGTCTTGAGGACCTGCTGGGTGGGTTGGGAAAGCCCCGCGTAGGCCTTGGACAGCTCGCCGCGCTGCACGTGCCGGTGGAAGGTCTGGTAGGCCCCCACCGGGGAGTCCGGCTGGAGACGGTTGCAGCCGCCCAGGGCCAAGAGGGCGAACAGCAGCCAGGTCGTCATCGCGAGCGGGCGCATGGACCCTCGGTTTAGGTCAATCCGCCTCCGTGGGGAAGCGCGAGGTGCGTCAAGCCGCGTGCTGGTGCACCCGGTTGCGGCCCGTGCCCTTGGCCGAATAGAGGCTCACATCCGCCGCGCGCAGCAGCGCCTCCGTGCCCTGCAGGTCGTCCGAGGGCACCGTCGCGACCCCCAGCGACGCCGTCAGCTTCACCGCCTGGGCCACGCCGCCCGGTCCCTGCCAGGACAGCTCCAGCTTCTCGATGGCCTCCCGCACCCGCTCGCACGCCCGGAGCGCGTCCTGGGGGGCGGCCTCCGGCAGGAGCGCGATGAACTCCTCGCCGCCATAGCGGGCCAGCAGGTCCACCTCCCGCAGCGTCGCGCGCGCCGTCTGGGCCACCGCGCGCAGCACCTCGTCCCCGAAGGGGTGCCCGAAGGAGTCGTTGATGCGCTTGAAGTGGTCGATGTCCAGCATCACCAGCGACAGGGGCGAGCGGTACCTGCGCGAGCGCATGAACTCCTCGTTCAGCCGCTCCTCGAAGTAGCGCCGGTTGAACAGGCCGGTGAGCGCGTCGGTGCGGCTGAGCTCCAGCAACTCCTGACGCCGCCGGTCCAGCTCCCGGTTGGCCCACTCCAGCTCCCGGTTCTTCTCCACCAGCGCGTCCTGCAGCGCCTTGAGCCGCAGCATCGACTTCACGCGCGCGCCCAACTCCAGCATGTCGAAGGGCTTCACCAGGTAGTCGTCCGCCCCCAGCTCCAGCCCCTCCACCTTGCCCGCCGCCTGCCGGGCCGTCATCAGGATGACGGGGATGAAGCCGAAGCCGCTCTCCGTGGCGTTCGCCTTGACGATGCGGCACACCTCCACGCCGCCCAGCCCCGGCATCTCCACGTCCATCACGATGAGGTCCGGCCGCCCCGCGCGGATGGCGGACAGCGCCTGCGTGCCGTCCAGCGCCTCGCGGAACACGTAGCCGTGCGGCGCCAGCCCCTCGCGCACGTGCCGCACCTGGGCCGGATCATCGTCCACGATGAGCACGGTGCGGCCGGAGAAGTCGTTCGCGGGCCCGCTCCTCCGGGCGACCTCCAGCGTCCTCTTCCTCTCGGCCTCCGGCATGCGCTGCCCGCCCCCTGGATACGGTCGTCGCCCACATCGCAAGTGTCCCCGCGTACAGGGGACACCTGTCTTGCAATTCTCACCCGGTGAGACGGGCGCTGCCAAGGGTCGCGGGGGGTGTCCTCCCTGCGGACGTTGACCGGTCTACGGTGCGGGCTTCACCAGGCGGGCGCGGTAGACGGGCTCGCCGGACGCCAGGTAGCGCCGCTCGCGGGTGGAGGGAACTTCTTCGGGGTCGTACGGATGGAAGACGCCCTCGCCCAGCGGGTTGTGGAAGCCCGCCTCCTCCAGGATGCGGAGCATGGCCACGCCGCGGTCCTGCACGTCGGTGCGCATGTCGAAGCGGCCGCCGGGCTTGAGCAGCCCCAGCATCAGCTTCGCGAAGTCCGGCTGCACCACCGCCCGCTTGGCGTGCGAGCGCTTCCACCAGGGATCCGGGAACTGGAGGTGGATGCCGTCCAGCGTCCCGGGGGCGAAGATGCGCGGCACCACGAAGCGCGCGTCGGATTCGATGACGCGCAGGTTCTTCAGGCCCAGCTTCTCCCCGCGCATCTGGGTGTCGCGCGCGTACTTCTTGCGCCACTCGAAGGCCACGAAGCGCACGCCCGGGTTGCGGCGGCAGTACTCCAGCGCGTGTCCGCCCGCGCCGGAGCCGATCTCCAGCTCCAGCGGGCCCGTGAAGCCGAACTCCGCGTCCCAGTCCGGGGGCGTTTCCAGGGGGACGAACTTGAGGCCGACCGGTTCGGGGAGCAGGGCAGGGCGCATGGCGGGAGCGGGCGCCTCTAACCATGGAGCCGCGTGGGTTGGCCAGGGCAAAAGCGCGCACGGTGGTATAGGGAAGGGCCATGAAGGTCTTCCAGTCCGTCTCCGAGGCAGGCGGCCAGCTCCAGGGGCAGGCCGTCGCGCTGGGCAACTTCGACGGCGTGCATGTGGGCCACCAGGCCCTCTTCGCGGAAGCCATGCGCCATGCCCCCGCCGCCGCGCTCACCTTCCAGCCCCACCCGGGCAAGGTGCTCCAGCCAGAACTCGCGCCCAAGCTCATCACCCTCCTGCCGCGCAAGCTGGAGCTGCTCGCCGCCTGCGGCCTCACCCACGTGGTGGTCCAGCCCTTCACCCGCGAGTACGCGCGCACCACGCCTTCGGATTTCGAGGCCGCGCTGCTGGACGTCCTGGGCGCGGGCCACCTCGTGGTGGGCAGCGACTTCACCTACGGCGCCGCGCGCGCGGGCACCGTCACCACCCTGCGCGAGGCCGCGGCGAAGCGGGGCGCCCACGTCCACGTCGTGCAGCCCGTGCACGTGGACGGCGTCGTCGCGTCCTCGTCGCGCATCCGCGAGTACATCCTGGAGGGGCGCGTGAGCGCGGCCAGGCGCCTGCTCGGCCGCCCGTTCGACCTGGATGGCACCGTGGTGGCAGGAGCGGGGCGGGGGCGCACCATCGGCTTTCCCACCGCCAACGTGGACACCCAGAACGAGCTGCGGCCCGCACCCGGCGTGTATGCCATCCGCGCGCGCCTGAAGGCGGAAGGGGAGGGCGGCGCGTGGAGGCCGGGCGCGGCCAACATCGGCGTGAAGCCCACCTTCGGCGGCACGGAGGTCACCATCGAGGCGCACCTCCTGGACTTCTCCGGCGACCTCTATGGCCAGGAGCTGCGGGTGCAGTTCCTGGAGCGCCTGCGGCCCGAGCAGCGCTTCGGCTCCGCCGCGGAGCTGGTGGGTCAAATCAAGCGCGACGTGGAGGCCGCCCGCACCGTGGTGGCCCGCGACGACGGGTAGGCCGCCTTTTCCGCCACGCCGGACGCGTTCCTCTCTGAAGGACGCGAAGGACGCGAAGCACGCGGGGGCGGGGGTGGACAGCAAGGGGGCACGCGAGGGCGCCTTGACAGGCCGCGCATCGGTTTCCTCTAATCCAGGAGGATCCGTGCCAGGGCGTCAGGCCCCTGTCGCACGCCCCCCATCCCCCACAAGGTCCCCGCTGAGTGGCCGGGGGTCTGGCTGTCCCCTCCTCACGCTCAAAGAGGCATCCCAGAAATGTCCGGTCGACTCGGTGAATTGCTGGTGCGCGAGAACCTCATCTCCGTCCAGCAACTCCGCAAGGCGCAGGAGGAGCAGCAGAAGAGCGGCGCACGCATTGGCACCGCCCTCATCAAGACGGGCGCCATCGAGGAGTCGAAGCTCACCGACTTCCTGTCGAAGCAGTACGGCGTGCCCGCCATCAACCTGAAGGACTTCGACATTGATCCGGACATCATCAAGCTCGTGCCCAAGGAAGTGGCCGAGAAGCACCTGGTGATCCCGGTCAACCGCGCGGGCCCGTCGCTCATCGTGGCCATGTGCGACCCGTCCAACATCTTCGCGGTGGACGACCTGAAGTTCCTCACCGGCTACAACATCGAGGCCGTCGTCGCCTCGGAGATCTCCATCCGCGAGGCCATCGAGCGCTACTACGCCGAAAAGGGCCCCTCGATGGAGGACATCGTCGGCGACGTGGGCGACGACATCGAGGTCGCCAAGGACGAGCAGGAGAACCTGGACGAGATGGCCAAGGCCGCGGACGACGCGCCGGTCGTCAAACTGGTGAACCTCATCCTCATGGACGCCATCAAGAAGCGCGCGTCCGACATCCACATCGAACCGTACGAGAAGGACTTCCGGGTCCGCTTCCGGATCGACGGCGTGATGTACGAGGTGATGCGCCCGCCCATGAAGCTGCGCAACGCCATCACCAGCCGTCTGAAGATCATGGCCTCGCTCGACATCTCCGAGCGCCGCCTGCCGCAGGACGGCCGCATCAAGATCAAGATTGGCGGCGGCAAGGAGATGGACTTCCGCGTGAGCGTGTGCCCCACGCTCTTCGGCGAGAAGGTCGTGATGCGCTTGCTCGACAAGAGCAACCTGCAGCTCGACATGACCAAGCTGGGCTTCGACGCGACGCCCCTGGCCTGGTTCAAGGAAGCCATCGACCGGCCCTACGGCATGGTGCTGGTGACGGGCCCCACGGGCTCCGGCAAGACGACGACGCTCTACTCCGCGCTCGCCAGCCTCAACGACGTGGGCACCAACATCTGCACCGCCGAGGACCCGGTCGAATTCAACTTCGCCGGCATCAACCAGGTGCAGATGCATGAGGACATCGGCCTGAACTTCGCCGCCGGCCTGCGCTCGTTCCTCCGCCAGGACCCGGACATCATCATGATCGGTGAGATCCGCGACTTCGAGACGGCGGAGATCGGCGTCAAGGCCGCGCTCACCGGCCACCTCGTGCTCTCCACGCTGCACACCAACGACGCCCCCGGCACCGTCAGCCGTCTGCTGAACATGGGCATCGAGCCGTTCCTCGTGACGGCGTCGCTCAACCTCATCCTCGCCCAGCGTCTGGCGCGCCGGCTGTGCCCCGCGTGCAAGCGCCCCGCGGAGAAGGTGGACGAGCAGGCCCTCATCGACGCGGGCATCCCGCCGGACAAGATGGGCACCTTCACGATGTACGAGAAGGTCGGCTGCCGCGACTGCAACGACCGCGGCTACCGCGGCCGCGTGGCCATCTACGAGGTCATGCCCTTCTGGGACGGCCTCAAGGAGCTGGTCATCAACGGCGGCAGCGCCGCCGAGCTCAAGCAGGAGGCCATCCGGCTGGGCATGAGCAGCCTTCGCATGAGCGCGCTGCGCAAGCTCATGGACGGCATGACGACGCTCGAAGAGGTCGTGGGCAACACCGCGCCGGACCGCTTCTAAGGCACTTCTTCACTTCTTCCCCCGACAGGACACGCATCCGTGGCCAACCTGCACCAGCTCCTCAAGGCGATGGTCGAGAAGGGCTCTTCCGACCTCCACATCACCACCGGCTCGCCGCCGCAGCTCCGCGTGGACGGTGAACTCGTCCCGCTCAAGACGGCGCCGCTCACCCCCGTGGAGACGAAGCAGCTCTGCTACTCCATCCTCACGGACGCGCAGAAGCACAAGTTCGAGGAGGAGAACGAGCTGGACCTGTCGTTCGGCGTGAAGGGGCTGTCACGCTTCCGCGCGAACATCTTCATGCAGCGCGGCGCCGTGGCCGGCGCCTTCCGCACCATTCCGTTCAAGATCCTGACGTTCCAGGAGCTGGGCCTGCCGCCGGTGGTGGCGGAGCTGGTGAAGAAGCCGCGCGGCCTCATCCTGGTGACGGGCCCCACGGGCTCCGGCAAGTCCACCACGCTGGCCTCGATGATCGACAAGATCAACACCGAGCGTCATGAGCACATCATGACCATCGAGGACCCCATCGAGTACCTGCACCCTCACAAGAACTGCCTTGTGAACCAGCGCGAGGTGGGCGCGGACACGCGCAACTTCAAGACGGCCCTCAAGTACATCCTCCGCCAGGACCCGGACGTGGTGCTGGTGGGTGAGTTGCGCGACCTGGAGACCATCGAAGCGGCGCTCACCATCGCGGAGACGGGCCACATCTGCTACGCGACGCTGCACACCAACAGCGCGGTGCAGACCATCAACCGCGTGCTGGACGTGTTCCCGCCGTACCAGCAGCCGCAGGTGCGCGCGCAGCTCTCCTTCGTGCTGGAGGGCGTGATGAGCCAGGCGCTCGTGGCCAAGGCGGGCGGCCCGGGCCGCGTGCTGGCGCTGGAGGTCATGGTGCCCAACCCCGCCATCCGGAACCTCATCCGCGAGGACAAGGTCCACCAGATCTACTCCTCCATGCAGGTCGGCCAGGCGAAGTACGGCATGCAGACGTTCAACCAGGCGCTGGCCGCCCTTCTGGCGCGTCGCCTCATCAACCAGGACGAGGCGTTCGGCCGTTCCTCCGACCCGGAAGAGCTGCGCAACATCCTCGCCACGGGGGCGGGCCAGGGCGGCGCCCAGCGGCCGGCCGGGGGAGCGGGTGCCCGTTAGTTTTCCGGCGTGAATTTCATGGTTTAGACTCGGCGCCCTCCCCGGAGGTCCAGGTATGGCAGCACCAGCGGTCCAGCAGAAGGCGACAGCATCCAAGAAGAATACGGCCCAGTTCCTCTGGGAGGCCAAGACCAAGAGCGGGGAGAACAAGAAGGGCGAGATGGAGGCGATGGACATCGAGGCGGTCAACGCGCGCCTCAAGTCCCTCGGCCTCAACCCGACCAAGGTCCGCAAGAAGAGCTCCTTCGACATGGAGCTGTCGCTGCCGGGCGTCGGAGGCGTCACCGGCAAGGACATCCTCATCTTCACCCGGCAGTTCGCGACGATGATCGACGCGGGCCTGCCCCTGGTGCAGTGTCTGGACATCCTCGCCAGCCAGATGGACAACCCCGCCTTCAAGAAGGTGGTGTTCGCCATCAAGGGCAAGGTGGAGCAGGGCAGCACCTTCGCGGACGCGCTGAAGGAGCACCCCAAGGTCTTCGACGAGCTCTACGTCCAGCTGTGCGCCGCGGGCGAGGTGGGCGGTATCCTCGACACCATCCTCAACCGGCTCGCCGCCTACCGTGAGAAGAACGAGAAGCTCAAGTCCAAGGTCAAGGGCGCCATGACCTACCCGTCGGTGGTCATCCTGGTGGCCATTGGCGTGACGGCGCTCCTGCTGCTCAAGGTGACGCCCGTCTTCGAGAAGATGTTCGCGGACTTCGGCTCGGAGCTGCCGGGCCCCACGCAGGTCGTCGTGGACATGTCGAAGTTCGCCCAGGCGTACTTCCTCCACACCGTGGTGGGCATCGCGGCGCTCGTCTTCGGCTTCACCTGGACCTACCGCCAGCCCAAGGGCCGCAAGTTCTGGGACAAGACGTTCCTCAAGCTGCCCCTGTTCGGAGACGTGCTGCGCAAGGTGGCGGTGGCGCGCTTCACGCGCACGCTGGGCACGATGATCTCCTCCGGTGTGCCCATCCTGGACGCGCTGGACGTGACGGCGAAGACGGCCGGCAACCGCACGGTGGAAGAGGCCATCTACTACGTGCGCGGGAAGATCTCCGAGGGCAAGAACATCGCGGGTCCGCTGCTGGAGACCAAGGTGTTCCCGTCCATGGTGGTGCAGATGATTGGCGTCGGTGAAGCGACGGGCGCCATGGACACCATGCTCAACAAGATCGCCGACTTCTACGACGACGAGGTGGACGCGGCCATTGGCGCGCTCACGTCGATGATCGAACCCCTGCTGATGGTGTTCCTCGGTGGCGTGGTCGGTGGCTTCCTCATCGCCATGTACCTGCCCATCTTCTCGCTTGCCGGCGCAATCAAGTAACGCCGCCGCAGGACGTCCGGCGCGAGACGTGGCCCCGGGGCTGCGCTCGCGCCTGGTATGGCTGGTGTTGTTCCGCACCGTGGCGACGAGCCTCTCGCTCGTCGTGACCGTCGTGCGGTTGATGACCCAGCCCGCGCAGGAGCCCAGCCGCGCGGACTCGCTGTCGTTCGCGGTCATCGCGGGCGCCTACCTCCTCACGGTGGTGACGGGCCTGCGCCTGCGCCGGGGCACCGCGGGCCGTCTGGACGCCACGGTGCAGGTGGTGGGCGACGTGCTCATCGCCTCCGGGCTGGTGTACCTGAGCGGAGGGGCGGAGTCGCCGCTCACGTTCCTCTACAGCCTGGCCGTGATTGGCGCCGCGGTGGTGCTGGACTGGCGGGGCGCGCTCGTCGCCGCGGCCGTCTCCACGTTCGCGTTCACCGCGCTGCTGCTCATCATCCGGCTCACCACGCCCCTGGACGACGTCGTGGAGCCGCCCGCGCGGGTGCTCTTCGTGCTGGGCAGCAACGCGCTGGCGCTGGGGCTCATCGCCGTCTTGTCGGGCTACCTGTCGCGCCAGCTGTCCGCCGCGGGCGGCGCGCTGTCGCAGAGCGAGGCGGACCTGCGCCGGCTGGGGCGGCTGCAGCAGCTCATCCTGTCCTCCATGCCGTCGGGGCTCGTCACCTGCGACATCGGGCGGCGCGTCACCTTCCTCAACACCGCGGGCAGCGGCATCCTCCAGACGGACGCCCTCGCGTGCGTGGGGCAGCCCCTGGAGAAGCTCCTGCCGGGCGTGTCCGCGATGGCGCCCCGCTTCGTCCGGGGGGAGCTGCCGGTGCAGACGCCCGGCGGCAAGCGGGTGCTGGGCCTGTCGGTGTCGCCGCTGGAGGGTGAGGCGGGCGCGCTGCTCATCGTCTTCCAGGACCTCACCGAGCTGCGGCGCATGGAGGAGGACCTGAAGCGCACGGACCGGCTGGCGAGCCTGGGCGCCCTGTCCGCGCAGCTGGCGCACGAGCTGCGCAACCCGTTGGCCTCCATGCGGGGCTCCGCGCAGCTGCTCGCCCAGGACAAGACGCACGACGCGGTGGCGCAGAAGCTCACCGGCATCCTCATGCGCGAGTCGGACCGGCTGGCGCGGCTGGTGGAGGACTTCCTGCGCTTCGCCCGGCCGCCGGAGCCCCAGCGCCAGCCGGTCGCGCTGGACGCACTCCTCGTGGAGACGGTGGACATGCTGCGCGTGGACCCCCTGTCGCGCGAGGTGCAGCTGGAGGTCCAGGCGCCAGAGGCCCTGGTGGCGCCGGTGGATCCGGATCAGCTCCGCCAGGTGCTCATCAACCTGGTGCGCAACGGTTGTCAGGCGGCGGGGCCCAAGGGGACGGTGCGGGTGGCCCTGGCGCGCGTGGACGGAGAAGCGCAGATTCGCGTGTGGGACTCGGCCGGCAGCATCACGGAGGAGATGATGGGACACCTGTTCGAGCCGTTCTTCACCACCCGCAACGGCGGCACCGGGCTGGGGCTGTCCACCGCGCACTCCATCATCCGCGGGCACGGGGGCACCATCCGCGTGACGTCGCACCCGTCCGAAGGCACCGAGTTCCTGGTGGGGTTGCCGCTGTGACGCCCCCGGCCCATGACGGCGGCCCGCGCGGCCACGTGCTGGTGGTGGACGACGAGCTGTCCATGCGCGAGTACCTGGAGATATTGCTCGTGCGCGAAGGCTACGCCGTGACGAGCGTGCCCGCGGTGGCGGCCGCCTGCGACGTGCTGGCGAAGAACCCGGTGGACCTGGTCATCTCCGACATGAAGCTGGGCCCCGGCGGCAGCGGCCTGGACGTGCTGCGGGCGGCGCGCTCGCGCAAGGAGCCGCCGGAGGTGGTGCTCATCACCGCGTTCGGCACGCCGACCTCCGCGGTGGAGGCGATGCGCGAGGGCGCGTACGACTACATCTGCAAGCCCTTCGACAACGAGGAGCTGCGGCTGCTGGTGCACAAGGCGCTGGAGAAGCGCGCGCTGCGCCAGGAGAACAGCACGCTGAAGGCGCGGCTGTTGCCCGGCCTGGGCGGGCTGCTGGTGGGCAACAGCCCCCGCATGCGCTCGCTGTGGCAGCTGGTGGAGAAGGTGGCCCCGGGGCGCAGCACGGTGCTGGTGACGGGGGAGAGCGGCACCGGCAAGGAGTTGGTGGCGCGCGCCATCCACCTGAGCGGGCACCGCGCCGCGCAGCCCTTCATGCCCTTCAACTGCGCGGCCCTCAACGAGGGCGTGCTGGAGAGCGAGCTGTTCGGCCACATGCGCGGCTCCTTCACCGGCGCCACGCACGAGCGGCAGGGGCTCTTGCTGTCCGCGGGCGAGGGCACGGTGATGCTGGACGAGGTGGGGGAGATGCCCCTGTCCACGCAGGTGAAGCTGTTGCGCGTGTTGCAGGAGCGCAAGGTGAAGCCCGTGGGCAGCGCGGCGGAGATCCCCTTCCACGCGCGCGTCATCGCCGCCACCAACCGCCGGCTGGAGGCGGAGGTGAAGGCGGGCCGCTTCCGCGAGGACCTCTTCTACCGGCTCAACGTCATCACGCTGGAATTGCCCCCGCTGCGCGAGCGGCCGGAGGACATCCCGCACCTGGCGGGGTTCTTCCTGTCGCGGCTGGCGGAGGAGCTGGGGCGGCCCAGCCTGCGCTTCGCGCCGGAGACGCTGACGCTGATGGAGCGCTACGCCTTTCCGGGCAACGTGCGCCAGCTGCAGAACATGGTAGAGCGCGCGGCGACGCTGTCGGACTCGGACATGCTGGGCCCCGCGACGCTGCCGCCCTCGGTGCGCGGCGAGGCGGAGCCCACGGCCCGCACGAGCGAGGGCGGAGAGCCGGTGCTGGGGCCGGGCTTCAACCTGGAGCGGCACCTGGACGACAACGAGCGCCGTCACCTGTTGGCCGCGCTCAAGCAGGCGCAAGGGGTGAAGACGCGCGCCGCGGAGCTGCTGGGCCTGTCCTTCCGCTCGTTCCGCTACCGGCTGGCGAAGCACGGCCTCACGGACGAGCTGGACGAGCCGACGCCCCGGGCGTGAGCACCACCGTGTCGGCGCGCTCCGGCGGCGGGAGCGCCGGCACGGCCAGGTAGCTCAGGCGCTTCGCCTCCAGGCCCAGCTGGCTGGTGCTCTCCAGCAGCAGCCCCACGAGCCCCGACAGCGCGCCCAGCAGCACCATGCCCGTGCAGAGGATGGCGGTGGGGAAGCGCAGCACCTGGCCCGTCTCGAAGTACTGGAGGAAGACGGGGATGGACAGGAGCACCGCGGCGGTGATGACGGCGACGGCGATGAGGCCGAAGAACTGGCGGGGCCGCAAGAGCCGCTGCAACCGCAGGATGTGCTGGAGGATGCGCGAGCCGTCGCGCCAGGTGTTCAGCTTGCTGTGCGTGCCCGCGGCGCGCTTGGAGTAGCGCGTGGGCACCTCCTTGACGGGCATGCGCAGCTGCAGGGCGTGGATGCTCATCTCCGCTTCGATTTCGAAGCCCTCGGACATGCCGGGGAACGACTTGACGAAGCGCCGCGACAGGACGCGGTAGCCGGAGAAGATGTCCGACAGCCCCTTGTCGAAGAGGTTGGCCACCACCTGGTTGAACAGCCAGTTCCCGGCGACATGGCCCGCCCGGTACGCCTCCTGTTCGGTGTGCACCCGCGTGCCCACCACCATGTCCAGCGACTCCTCGCGCAGCAGGCGGATCATCTCCTCCACGGCGCCCGCGTCGTAGGTGCCGTCGCCGTCGGCCACGACGTAGATGTCGGCCTCCACGTCGGCGAAGGCGCGGCGCAGCGCATTGCCCTTGCCGCGCCGGGGCTCGCCGCGCACCACGGCGCCCGCGTCACGCGCCACCCGGGCCGTGTCGTCCGTGGAGGCGTTGTCGTAGACGTAGAGCGTCGCGCCGGGCAGCGCGTCGGCGAAGGCGCGCAGCGTCCCGGCGATGGCGGGCGCCTCGTTGAAGCAGGGGAGGATGACCGCGATGCGGGGGG
>NZ_RAWG01000307.1 GCF_003611735.1 Corallococcus sicarius
GGCGACATCCCCCCCACCACGCCCACGGACCCCGGGCACGGACACCACCACGGCGTCCACGCCCAGGCCTTGCCGGGTGACCGTCCGGAGGATCAGGACGAGATGCTGCACGAGATGGCCACGGGCATGTGGTCCGACGCCAACGACGGGCTGCTGTCCTGGAAGAACCTCTTCAACCCGAACATTCCCCCGCTGTGGCACAAGATGTTCAGCCGGTTCAAGACGAACCTGCGAGCGGGCGCGGGCTACCTCATGGCGTCGCCTCAAATCGCCGGGGGGCCGGGCTTCAACGTCGACGTCTTCGACCGCGACCACTACCAGCGCTGGCAGGAGCCGCTCCAGGAACGCCAGGGCTACTTCGACAACATCCACGTGGCGCCGCCCATGCGCGCCCCCCGGAGCATCCGCGAGTTCTTCAAGAACGCCTCGCAAGACATGCGGTTGGACAACATCGCGATGGCGCCCTTCTGCATCCACGACTGTCTGCACATGCACTGGCGCTGGCTGCCCACGGGCGAGGACGAGACGCACCTGTGGGGCTGGGACCACGAGAAGCCCTATGCCGTCGCGGGCGTGCCGCACATCCCGGCGCACCAGCACCTGCGCGTGGAGGTGGACGCCCCGCATGCCTTCTCCTACGCCGTCCAGGCGGACTCGTGTCTGGAGGCGGGGCGCTGGCAGTACGTCATGCACGAGGGCATGGCTTTCGGGAATAGCGCCGCCAACGAGTCGCTCGCGCAGCTCATGCACGCGGGCATCCCCCTGCTACAGGGCTTTCCCACGGTGGCCTACAAGTCCTGGTCGATGTTCTATTGGACGCTGCGCTACCAGTGCTCGATCACGAGCCTGCACCCGCGTGAGCGCCTGCTGGAGGACGGCGCGCAGATCCAGTCCGTCCCGGACCCGGCGCCGTCAAAGGCCTCCTGAACGACGGAGCGCGATTCTCGTTCAGCCTGGAGCCTTGAGGTGCGTGCGCAGCCAGTCTGCCATTGCCTCCGCCTGTTCCTGGCGGGCGAAATCGGCGATGGATTCCTGTCGCACCTCTCCGTCCGCGGTGGAGAGCCCGAGCGTGAGAGGGTAGCGGGTCACCTGCTTCTTGTTCTGCACGCGAACCTGGGGTTCGACGCGGAGCGACTGCACGTCACGCCACCGGACGTCGAGCCGGTGCTTCCGGCCGGAGAAGGGCGGCAGGGAGAGGCTTCGCGTCTGGGCGTGGAGGCACAGGTCGAAGTTCCCGGCCTTCCGCCGTGCGCGCGCCCACAGTCCGGCGAGCACACCGCAGGCGATGACGACCGCCCAGGCTCCCACGCCTACGGGCAGCGGCGCGATGAATGCACCCGTGGCTCCTCCCATCACGGCGCACACCAGGGCGGAGTTCCCCCATGCCAGGAACATCCAGAGGGCCGGCGACGGCGCATCCAGCGTTACGCACTCGCTGCCGTCCTCCCGGACGAAGGTGGACAGGAGCGGCGGCTCCGGCTTGAAGCCCTGCGCCACCATGGCGACCAGCCAGAGTGCCACCAGGTGGAAGGGCAGCAGGACCATGAGCAGGAACAGGTCCGAACTCCCCAGGCCCGGCTGCAACATCGCCTCCGAGGGCTGACCGGGCTGGTAGTACACGGGGACATGGGTCCCGAGGGGATGGCGCGCCACCAGCTCCTCCGCGTCCCCGGGGTCGCTCGTGCGCCATGAGGAGGAGCGGTGCTTGCTGCCTTCGTAGGGCTGCCCGTCGACGGAGTAGGTGTAGCCCACCTTGAAGCTGTACATGATGCCCTTCGAGCGAACTGCTTCCACCTCGCTCCGGGTGATGGTGCCCTGCACGGAGGGCCAGTTCGCTGCCTCGACCTGACGGACCATGTGGGCGCTGGCGAAGACGTCAATGGCCCCCAGGATGGCCGTCCACGGCAACACGAAGACGAGCAACAAAACGAATGAGGCCACGCGAGAGGACATGACCCCCAGTCTACACAGGGCCCCTCCGGGGTCGGTGAAGCCGGCCCCGGTCGTCCTGGACACCCGCCAGGACGCGGCCGACCCTCGAACGTGCAACCAGTGCTGTGGGCGGGATTCGAACCCGCAGACAATGCGATAGGAAGCCCCAGGCAGGACGCGCTGTTACCCGCTATCGCCTTGATCTCACTTCGGATCGTTCCCCCGCTCCGTTCCGTCTCGTCCCGTTCAATTCCCCGCTGGAGGGTCACACTGGGGGCACATGCGGCCCAACAGGGGCAATCTGGAGGACGGGCCCTGGACCGTTAGGGCCATCAGGGCGTCGGTGGAGGCGTTGACGGGGCCGAAGTAGGGCAATCCGGCCCCCAAGCAGCCACACGAATGCTACTCGATCACGTCCGCGTCGATCCCTTCGTCGCCGATTCCCGTTCGGAGGAGAGGGATTCCCTGCTTCTCGCAGATGATTTGGATCGCACGAAGCACCGACGGCCGCATGCGGTGTCCGACGATCACCCGTTGAACGGGCGTCGGGAGATCGAAGTAGTTCCCGGTCTGGAGGATCCGCACCTCCCGCTCGTATTCCCATTCTCGATACTTGGAAAATAGCACGTCACGCGCGATGTCATCGGGAAGCTTGTTGATGTCGTTCACGGCGGCGAACACACCACCGTAGGTGACGTGCCGAGCCCGCGGGTCGTCGTCCGGAATCTCCACCTCAAGGGCCAAGCCGTCGAACCCGCCCGCATAGTGCGCCCAAAGCAGGTGACAGTCGAACGTTGTCGAAAGCGAACAGACCCGCAGCCCCGTCTTCCCGTTCACGATCCCCTGAACGGCGATGTCTACTACGTTCCTGTCAGCCCCGGCGGGAACCGAGAAGGCGAACATGCCCTCCATCGGGTCGTTCAGGGTCTTCCAGTCCGCGCAGTAAAGGCGCTGATCGAAGATGATCTCGAGAGCGAAAGACAACTGGCTGGCGGATCGGAACTTGTAGGCCTTCATGGCGCTCCTGGGATGGCGGGGGATTCTACCTCACCCCGAGCGCCTCGAACGCAGCTGCGTTTGCGTCGCCGTAGAAGATCGGGTCCACCCGCTCCAGCACCTCGGCGCTGACCTCCATGAAGCTCCGTCGGTTCTCCGTCGGGATCAGCACCTTCCGGGCCCCGTTGTCCGTCGCGACCTGCAGGGGAACGACGAGCGAACGCACCGCCTTGATGTTCCCGGTGACGCTCGGGACGCCGAGGACGAGGAGGCCCGCCTGGGGCGGGGACTTCCGTGCTCGGGATCGTGCGGGGGTTCTTCTCACGACCGCGACCACGGCGGCGCCAGAACGCACGTCAATGAACCGACACCTTCTTCGCTCCCTCAAGCAGGGGCGGAGCCGGGGCTGGAGGAGGAGAGCCCCGCCTTTGGCGCGACGGTGGAGGAGCCGAGGAAGGAGCGCACACCCCGTTTGGACTGGGTCGAGCTGCTGAAAAGGACGTTCGCCCTGGATGTGTTGGTGTGCTTGAGGTGTGGAGGCAGGCTTAAGGGTGTTGGCGTGCGTGAAGGGAGCACGAGGGGTGCGCGCGATTGTGAAGCACCTGGGCTTGGCCACCGCAGGTGCGAGGCGAGCCCCGCCGCGAGGGCCACCCCAGGCAGCGTGGTGTCGAGGCGCTCAAGACACCCCACAGGCCCAGCTCAGGCTCTCGCTGCGCCCTGATGGGAGGGCGGCCTGGGCAGCAGTGTGCCCTATGGGGGGGCTCGGCCCCCTAAACGGGCCTGGCACAAAGCTCGGGCGGCTCCCGTCCGCGGCCCTCCTTAGCCCCTCCGCTCCAGCCCTCACCTTCAACCGGCCTCCCATTTTTCTTATGCTCTCGCCTGAGGAAGGAGTGGCTTACGGACATGACCGCACAGACAACAGAACAGGCCTTGGCGTCCATCACGGACGAGGGCCTCTTCGAGCGGCTGGCGACGGCCATCCTTCGAGAAGCCGAACCCGACTACGCATCGCTGGCGCACCCTGGCGTCAATGTCGCGGGAAAGACCGTCAAGTCGCCACTCGACGGAATCTGCTTCGTCCAGGGCGCCAATCCGCCCCACATGATCGCGGTCCATCACACCATCACCGCGCGAGGCGATTTAGAGAAAAAATGGCTCCATGACCCTTCGAAGGTGAAGCCACGCAAAGGGACGAAGCCGAAGGCTCCGGCGGGGGATCTCCTCAAGACAGCGGAGCTGGTCGCGCAAGAGAGAACACGAACGCCGAATCTGTGTGCAACGTTGGTTCTCACCACCAACGAGGAGCCAGGCGAAGCGCTGGTTCGCGACGTCGTGGCGGCAGGGAGCGTGCACGCGATGGCGATTGACCTATGGCCGCGCTCGAGGCTGAGCCACTTCCTTGATCACCACCCCACGGGCCAGTGGATCCGCCGCGCCTATCTCGGCATCGAGCAGGAACAGCTCTCGGCCGAGCTGCTTCATGAATTGTCCAAGAAGAGCCTGGAGGCCTCCCGCCCACTGGATGACCCTTCCACCTGGGTCCCGCGGACGCTGGACACGGTCTTGAGCGCGAGCCTCGCTCGTGACGTGACCTTCCTGGTGGCAGGTTCCGGCATGGGCAAGTCCGTGGCCTGTCATCGCAAGCTCTCCGCGCATGTGGAAGGCGGTGGATTCGGGCTCGTTCTTCCTCACGTGGCGGTCGAGTCCTCGATGACGCTCGACCAAGCCATTACGGCGACGCTCCGCCAGTTGCATCCCGCCTTGGCTGTGACGGGCCCCTTGGCCCTCTCGCTGTGTTCACCTGCGCACCCGTTGCTGCTCGCTGTCGAGGACATCAATCGTTCGGGACGCCCTCAATTCTTGCTGGAGAAGCTCGTCAGTTGGCGGCGTGTACCGGGCAAACAGGAGGCTGGGGCGCTGTCCCCGTGGCGTCTCATTTGCCCGTTGTGGCCGGAGACGCTCAGCGCATTGAGCGATCAGACCCAGAAGCTCATCGCCTCTCTCATCATCACAGCAGGCGGCTTCAGCGAGGACGAAGGCCGCGACGCTGTTGCCACTCGGGCACGAAGAACAGGGCATGAGCTCAGCCCTTTGGCCGCCGAGGAGATCGCGAAGGCACTGGGTCACGATCCACTCCTCATCGCACTCCATGATCCGGGGGCCGCGCCCGATCCGCACCGAGTCATCGGTGGCTTCGTGGAGCGTTCGCTCTCACGGACCTCGGCAGGAGCCAAGGACTATCCGGCCGCGCAGTACCGCCAAGCCCTTCGGGCGCTTGCGGGTGAGATGCTTGCGAGCCGTCAGGTAGAGCTGACGTGGCGTGAAGTGAGCAGTTGGAAGAGCCTGCAGGGCGAGCCCCTGCGGCTCATCAGCAGCCTAGCCCAGCAAGGGGAACTGATTCGCATCGTAGGGCCTTCAAACGAAACGCGGTTGGTGTTCCGCCACGACCGCATTCGAGAGTGGCTCCTGGCAGATGCTGCGGCTGAACTGGATCGCGGGGCAGGCTTGGCCGATGCGATATTGACAGAGCCGTATTTCGCGGAGGTGATCGGTACCGTTCTCGCATGGGAACGTCCGTTGGCGGGCTTCCTCCAGCGGGTTGCCTCCTCAAACCCGCTTGCGCTTTTCTACGCACTGCGTCTGCTGGGCGAGAACGGCGGGCCTCATGGGGAGGCGATTGTCCAGGCCATCCACCGATGGCTTGACGAGCCAAGCACACGAGACCCTTCAAACAATCACCTGAGGTGGGAAGCGCTCGCCATTCTGGCGGAGACGGATTCCCGCGCTGTCCCGGACATTGTTCACAAATTTCCGGATCGAACCACGTGGAGCCCATTCGCTCGGTTTCGCAATGGTGACCTGTTTGGCGGAATCGAGGCCTGCTTCCATTTGGAACCAGGCATTGGAGCACCGTGGCGAGACATCCAAATCGCTCACGCAAAGTTCCGCTATGGCAAGCGCCTGTCCGACGCTTTGGACAAGTATCTCAGGCAGCCAAGCTTGAACAACCCGTCGAGAGTGGGCGCCTTGCGTCTTGCCGGCCACTTGGCTGATCCGAGTCTGGCCCCTGCGATAGAAGCGTGCTGGGGCACTGATGAGAACCGCTCCGCTCATCTGGCTGACTACTTGTGGGCATTCGCGCAGTGCTGCGGCGAGGACCCTCCGCGCTACCTTAATCCTGTCTGCGATGCGTGGGCCTCACTTCCCGATGAACCAGAGCGAGAGGGGTTTCCGTCGCCGCGCGAAGACTTAGCGAGCGACGAAGTGCGCTGGGCATTTAGCCGATGGCCACCGAGGGCCGCCATCGAATACTTCATCCAACGCGCTTCGCAAGAGGACCTTCGATGGCCAATCACCTACATGCTTCATAGCATGGACGAGCCAAGCGCCGTCTTGTTTGTGGCCCGCGGACTTGCGGCCGAACAACGGCGCTTTGAAGCAACAGATTCCACGTCTGGTTTCGCCATGACAGCGTCAGACGAATGGCGTCGTGCTCAAGAAAATGGCCGGCCGATGTCGAAGGCAGCTCGAGACCTGTTGCTTGAGGCTTGGCAATCCGAGGGAAACGACAAGTACCTTCGTAGGGCAGCGTTTTCTCTGTGGTCCCAGACCAAAAAACCGCAAGATCTAGAAGTTCTCCGCACAATAAAACCCTCCGCCGCGTTGGCGGACAGGGTTCTGGCGGCGCGACTGATTCGTGAAGACCCGCTGGCAATTCCGGCGATGATCGAGAAGATAACCTCGGGCGGCAGCCGCCATTGGTGGCAGTACGGACGATATTTATGGTCACCGGCGCTCACTCAAAATCTTGATGAGGAATTCGGTAGACGTGGGGCATTGGCGAAGCAGGCTTGGGCGGATGAGCCCAAGTTTGATTCGGACTGGATTACCTCCGAGTTGATTCAACGGCTTCCAACGGACGAGGCTGAACGCCTTCTTCTCAAACATTGGCATCACCTTCGTTTCAGCTCTCGGTTTGTGCAAGCAGCGCTCTACCTCTGCACGCCACGCCTATTGGACGCCACGAGAGCGGCCATCAAAGACTGCCCTCAGCCCGCCATGCTTCTGCGGCATTTCAGTATCCATGTGGGCATGAATACACACGGCCGCCCGGGGCTCACCCGTGAAGCGCAAGTACGGGCGCTGGTTCCCTATCTTCACCTGCTCTCCCCCATGGATATCGACTCCTTATGGGAAACATGCAATGACCACGGCTGGTTCTCACTGCGGCGTGAGTTTTTGGACAAGGCTCTGAAGGAGCCGCACAGCGAACGCAAATGGAATCCTGATCGCTTTATTTCGGAACTCGACAAGACGGTGGCGGAGAAACGAACTGTTTGGATGGACCGTCTGTTCGGCCGCTTCCTCAAAGCCGATGTCCCGTGGCCCGAGATTCTTGCGGTAATGACCCGTTGGCTCGAAGAGCGTCGCTCACTTCAAGCTTTGCGAATCGTCGCCGCCGCTGTCTTGCATCAAGGGACACGCGGTGACATGTCCGCGCTAAAGATCGCTCAGGCAATGCCTGAACCCGCAGCGAAGCAACTTGTTGCGGACACACAGTTTGCCCTACGCCGCAAGAGGCCTCGCTAGTGACGGTGCTGGGCCGTTCCTCGGTGATACACATTCCGGGCTTCATGCTGAAGGCGGCAGTGGAAGAGATGGCGCATTGGCCGCTGGGCGCGTGGGCCGTCAGCGAAGTGCGTGCCCGCCCAGGTGAGGTCCTCGCAGGGCGCGGCCAGCGCGTCTTGAGAGAGCCAGCTCACCGTCGGGGCGGGGGCCTTCACGGGGGCTTCGGATCTTGGGGGTGGCGCTTCGGGCCGGACCTCCCAGCAGGAGGAGCCCCAACAGGCATCGGTCGGGTGGCTTCGCATGAGCTTCCAGGGAAACTGGGTTGTTCGGATTAGCGCAGGCCGGTGGGCGTCGGGCCGTCCGGGAAGACGTGGCCCTGGTGCCCGCCGCAGCGGGCGCTGCGGACCTCCGTGCGCATCATGCCGCGCGAAACGTCAGATCTCCGTGACGGAGTCCGGGGACAGCGTCTGCGTGAAGGACGGCCAGCCGGTACCGGACTCGAACTTCGTGCCGGCCTTGAACAGCGGGTTGTGGCACCCCGCACTCACATAGACACGCCCGGCGCCTGGGTGCCCAGGAAACAGCCCATGCCTGGTTACTCCGTGCCGTGCTGGCGCAGTACCTGGAACTCCTCCGGAGTGAGGCGCTTGCGCCATTCGTCGTTGGGAAGGTTGAGCTTGTCCTCCAGGTCTTCCTCCGCGAATTGAGATGCGCCAGCCCGCTTCCGTCGTACCCCTGCCCCCCTTCAGGTAAGTCGGGAAACCGCACTCAGAGGGGGCAGATGACCCCTCCAGGTGGACTGACTTACGGACTCTTCTGACGCAGTTTGGCGCTACCGGCGATGCACTGGGACGCGCCTCCGCGAAGGCAGTGAGCGAGTCGTAACCGAGTTCTCGGATGCGCGCATACAAGCGGGCCTTCCAGGTTCCCTGCCACGAACGTCCAGCAGTCATCAGCTGCTGGCCTTCGTGAAGCTCCGCGGAACAACGTGGCAACGTCACAACGTGGGAAACCCGCCTTGCCAAATATCGGGACCACCCTCTGCATTCAGGCCTCCTCGTCGGGAAGGAGCGTCTGGAGCAGTTCGTCGTCAGGACCGAGCGGACGCCAGCCGGGCGGCGGCGGGGCGGCAAGGAGCGCATCGCTTGCCCGGTCTACGCGCTCTTGATGGGTTTCCGGTGTGTAACCACTCCATCGACCGAGTGCTATGGCAACGTCCATACGGGTTGCGTCGTCCATCACGGTCGGCCAGCCGTCAGGGAAGTCGTCGGACAACTCACGCACGAGTACATCGCGCACAAGACGTGTGACCTGCCTGCGCTGCTCTGCCTCTGCAAGCAGCCCGCTGAACACCTGCACCGCGGCGACATCGTCTTCACCAAGCTCGTCGGCCAACCCATGTAATGGAACGGCAGGGCGCGCCTCCGCAAAGGCGGTGAGCGTGTCGTAACCACGCTCGCGAACCCGCTCATACAGGCGGGCTCTTACGTCGCCCGCCCACGGATGCCGGGCGCTCATGGGCCCCTCCAAGAAACGAAGTTCATTGGGAGCTTATAGTCCTTCATATGCTTTGCGACGAGCTTCAGGACGGCATCCCGCGTCAGCATCCGGCCGGCTCGTGCCTCGGCTTTGAGTAACTCGTGCATGAGAAATTGGTTCCATTCACCGGACCATGTGCGACCCAACTTCCAGTTCCCCCCACCGTGAATGGCCTCGTGGTGGGCCTGCTCCAACCGGATGCAGAACTGGTCAATGTCCATGTCGCCCTTGAAGCCGCGCTGCTCGAACCACTTGCGGTGCTCTTGCGGTAACACGTGGTGCTTCGGGGCGTCCGACATACCCGCCCCCGCCCTGCCCGTCACCTGCATGCCGCGCACCTCGGGGCTGTCTCCCAGCGCGTCGCGCACGCCCTTGGGCAAGTCCTGGTGCGCTTGGGCCATCGTGACCTGTCCGCCGTGAATGAGGACGGCCGCGCTGACAGCAGGCACGGAGATGACTCCCGCCTGCACGAGCCTTCGCATCATCTCCACCCACTCCGCAGAGACCACCAGCCGCGAGCCCACCATGACTCCGCCCGAACTCATCACGAGGCCCACGCCCAGCGTCACAGGGGCCGAGGGCGGCACGCGCGGCAAGGCCCTCTTCATCGTGGAGATCATCGCGACCATCTCCACCGCCTGCATCGCCGCGATGACCTGCCCGCTCAACTTCAGGGTCTCGCGGGTCTCTCTCTGGAGCGTGTCGAACTCACGCGTCAGCTTCCCCATCAGCTCGGGCATCGCGGTCGTCGCCGCCTCCACTCGCTCCGGGGCCAGTGAGGCGAGGTCCGTGAGCGTGGGCTCCATCAGCCCCTGCACGCGATGAAGGTCCACGAAGAGCTTCTCGGCGCTGCACATGGGGCAGTGACGGAGCACGGCGTCCGCGAGGTGCAGGAAGTCCACCCAGGTGGCCAGCAGAAGGGTTCCGAATTGAGCCGCCTGGAGCTTTGGCCCCGTCATGCGCAGCAGGCCCCGTTCCATGTCCGTGTCGCCGACTTCCGAAGCCACCTTCGTCAACGCGGTGGCACTCCCAAGCGCGCCCTGAAGCCACGTCACCTGCTTGGAGCCCTGGTCGAGGTAGCGCGTGAAGACGCCGGTGAGGCTCAAGCCCCAAAGGTCTGGAGGACGGGCCGCCAACTGGGTGAAAGCGGCCTCGACGCTGCGCAGGGAGCCCTTCACTTCGTCCGTGGCGTCGAGGACCGCCTGCCGCGTGGATGCAGCGCTCCGGGCCCGGCCTCCGACAGCACCTTCCCTGCTGCCGTCTCCCACGGCTGTCACGTCGTCACGCGGCTGCTGGCGGCGCAGGAGGCGTTGCTCGGACCCTGAGAAGGCGCGTGGGAGGACGTCCCGGGCGCGCGGGGGCTCATCGCTCGGAATTTCCGCCAACGCGGGCGAGGAGGCCTCACGCGTCGCGTAGCTCAAGCTTCGGCCGCGTCCAGGCGCTTGCGACACGGAGGCGCATCCCGTGGCCAGCATCACCAGGGCCAGCAAGAGGGCGTCAGCGCGCACTGTCCACCCCCAGGCCCGCCGAGGCGAACGCCCCTGGCCGCAGCGTCCCTTCCGACGTGGGGAACAGCAGCGTGCCGCCTGCCCCCAACGCGTAGAGTTTCCCGCCCAGGAATCGCCAGCGGGCTTCGGCGGCTCCCAGGTAGTGCGCCCCCGCCTGTCCCATGCCCATCCCAAGGCCCTTCACCGCCACTTCGAGGCTGCGCGCGAAGAGTTGCAGCGCCACGCGTCCATCCACGTCGACGCGGCCCCACGAGAAGGCTTCCGCGCTCAGTGACAGCTTCAGGTGCTTGGAGAGGCCGCCGTAGCGGACCGCGTCCCAGCCCACCTCCGCCTCGCCATAGACCGAGTACCCATCCGGGAAGTGGGCCCCCGCCAGTGGCACTCCCTCCGGCCCCGCAGCCTTGAATCGAGCCAGTTCGTAGTCCGGGCCGAAGAAGCCCTGCCGGAAGCCACCCTGCTGCCTGCGCACCTCCAACCGCAGCCGCAGGTCCAGCGTGGGTGTCACCGCATCCGCGCCCGCTCCCACCACCGCACCCCACGCGCTGCCCTCACCGGGCCGTCCACCCCAACCGGCAAGCAAGTGGGCCTCGAAGCCCGGCCGCACGACCACCACGGCGGTTCCGTCCAGGTGCGCCAATGTCACCGAAGAGGCCCGACCTCCGGCCTTTCCCCAGTCATGCACGGCGGAAAGCGCCAACGTGTAGCGGCCCGGTTCGTGGGGCTGGCCGAAGAGGACGTGCTCCAGGTCCAGCGCGACTTCCGCCCCCATGAGGCGCGCGCCCAGTACGTCCGAGGCGAAGGCCTGCGTGTAGAAGGGCCCCAACGTGCCGGTGAGGAAGCCGCCTGCTGGGTGGTAGTCGGGGTTGCTTCGGTTGGAGTAACGCCGCACAAGATGCGCGGACAGCAGGCTGTAGGACTCCAGCGCGCCAAACCAGACCCCCACGGGCGCGTTGTTCGAGCCCAGCTTGAGGCCGCGCACCACCTGTCCGAAGTCCGAGAGGCTGTCCCAGTCCTGCTTCCTCACGAAACCCGTATCTTCACCCCATGGACGCAGTCGCACCGGAGCGCCAAGGTTGAGGCCGAATTCCGGACCTCCATCCAGGATGAGAGTCGACCAAGCGAACAAAGGCGATAGACACAGGGCCAGGGTTGAAGCCGCCCGCCAGCGTGCCGACCGTGGGCATCACGGGGCTGCTGGCACTCGTGCGCTGGTGGAGGGGGCGAGATGGGGGG
>NZ_RAWG01000308.1 GCF_003611735.1 Corallococcus sicarius
TGTATAAGAGACAGCCCACCCATGGCTGAGGCCATACGCGGAGGGGTAGACGTAGAACGTGGGCGCGTACGGCGTGGCCGTGGGGTGGACCGCCGAGGCATGGCCGGGATACGCGGACAGGCGCCAGTCGAGAGTGAATGCCGTCTGGGGCACCGGCTGCAGCGCGCCGGTGACGGGCAGGGGCGTCATGCCGTCCGGCGTGTAGTCGAAGGCGGGCATCTCCACGCTGCGCACCACGGTGCTGTACGCCAGCGCACCGCCATCCGGCAGGGTGCCCGCGTCGAGCTGGCTGAGCTGGTTCACGTACAGCCGGTCCCCCTTGGCCGCCTCGAAGATGGGCGTCCCGCCGGTGGTGTTCCACAGCTCGGCCTGGTTCGTGACGAGGCTCGTCTGCCCGGCGGGCACGTCCTCGTAGAGGGTCAGCAAGGTCGCGAGGTTCACCTGTCCGGAGGCGAGCTGCAGGCTGGAGCCGGGCTCCGTGCTTGCCTGGTAGGGCATCCACGGGGCGAGGTTCGTCACGTGGATGTCGAGGGGCGAGGTGGTCTCGGGGGAGAAGACGGTGTCCGCCCGGCCCATCTCATGCCAGTCGAGCTCCACCTCCCGCGCGTCCGTGACGGTGTAGGAGGCGCCGGACCTCAGGTAGTACAGGCCCGGGGGCACGCCCGTGAACAGCCAGCCGCCGTCCGGGGCCGCCGAGGCGTTGAGGTGGGTGAACGAAGAGCCGTTGGGGACGAGGATCTCCAGCTGGCTGGCCGACAAGGTGTTCGGCACCGACGTGATGCCCCCCGCGGTGTGGAAGTACGAGGAGGACGTCACGAGCACCGTGGTGCCTCCGTCCGTGGTCAGGCCCGCGGCGAGCTGCGGGCCCAGCCCCGGGGCCGGTGACACAGCCCTCTCTTCTTCAGCACACCCCAACCACGCAGCGCACGCGGGTATTAGAAGCAAGGACAAGCAACGGAATCGCATGGGGCCCCCTTTGGCATGTGAAGCCAGGGGACTGTATCAAGCCCTGGTGCTCCAGGGTCGCCAATTCCTGTCTCACCCCGGCTGCTTCTCCAGGTACTCCCGCACGCGTGCGAAAACGCCTGGCTGCGTATAGACGTCCCCTCGGCTGTTCAGGGCTGCGTCGCACAGCACCTGCGCGACCTCCTCCGCCGTCTGCGTCGCGCCGCCGATGACGGAGAGGACCTCCGCTGGGAGCTTCCCGCCATCCCTCGTGCGCTCACCCAGGGCGTTGTGCCCGAAGTCGGTCGCGATCCGGCCGGGGTAGACGACGACCACGCGGATGTTGGGATGCGAGCCCGCCAGCTCGATGCGGAACGCCTCCGAGAGCGACATCATGGCTGCCTTTGCCGCGGCGTAGGCCGCGCGCGGAGGGAGCGGGGTGCGGCCGAGAAGCGACGACACGTTCACGATCGCGCCCGTGCCGCGGGCCTGGAGGTGCGGCGTCACGACCTGCATGCCGTAGAGCACCGACTTCATGTTGTCGCGGATCATCGCGTCGACGTCGTCGTCGGTGATTTCGAGCAGGGAACGGCCGATGCCTCGACCCACGTTGTTGATCCAGATGTCGACGCGACCGAACTTCGCGACGGCCTCGTCGAAGATGCGCTGCACGTCGTCGCGCTTCGTCACGTCGGCGACGACGGCGTGCGCCTGCTTCCCACAGCGTCCGGCCACTTCGGCGAGAGGTCCGGCGCGGCGCGCGGCCAGCACGACCGATGCTCCACGTCGCGCGAGCTCCTCGGCGGTGGCGGCTCCGACGCCCCCGCTCGCCCCGGTGACGACAACGACCTGGTCTGAAAAGTCTGGGTTGCTCATGGTGTACCTCCACCCTCTTCGTACCTCCCGCTGCTGCCCACCGATTGGAAGGACCGGACATTTTCGGCGTCGCTTCCGCGCCGGATTGAACGGCCGCGGTGGACGCGCGAGAGTACGAGGGTGCCGCGCATGATGGACCCTGCCGCCTTGACGTTCTCGCTGTCCCGCTTCGTCGAGGACGTTCGCGCTGTCGTGCCAGTCGCTGGACACGCACGTCACGAACGGCTGCCTGACGGAAGAACGACCCTTGTCTTTCGCGTGCTCGAGGAGGGGCGGAGAGGGGATGTGTGCGTCGCGGGCCCGCGAACGCGGGCGCTGTTCAAGAACCCCACCGGCGTCACGCGGGCGGTCATCCTTCAGTTCAAGCCCGGCTGGTCGGCGTCGCTCCTGGGTGTGGCCGCGAACGCGCTGACGGACCGGATCGTCCCGCTGGAAGACCTCTGGGGCCGCTCGGGCAGCGACCTCTGCCTTGAGCTCCTCGCGGCGCGAAGGCTGCCGGAGGTGCTGGAGCGACTCTCTCAGGCCATCTCCCTGCGGACCCATCAGACCTTCGAACCGGCATCGGCGCGGCTCGCTCGCCGCGCGGTGCGCCTGCTCGAAGGAGACGAGGTCCGGGTGGAGACCGTGGCGGAGCAACTGGGCGTCACGGCGCGGCATCTTCGCCGCGCCTTCACGGAGCACGTCGGCATCGGGCCGAAGGACTTCGCGCGGACCGTTCGCCTGCAGCGTGCCTTGCGGATGGCGGAGAGTTCGAAGGACTGGGGACGCATCGCCGCGGACGCGGGCTACTACGACCAGTCGCACCTCATCGCCGACTTCCGGGAGCTCGTCGGGCTCACGCCCGGCGCCTTCATGAGGCGTCCGGGCGCTCGGTTCGGCTCCGGCGAGGCGGAGGCCGAGCTCCACGCCTAGAAACAGGGACCGTTTGTTGAACGCTCGCGGAGGGAGTGCGCCACCGCGAGGTCATCAACGCGACGGAGCGCGTTCCGATGATCCGGGCGCCTTTGCCTCGCTCCTTGAAGGACCCTGAATCCCCTCAGCCGCGCAACAGCCGTGCGGCGATGGGCAGGTGGTCGGAGGGCTCGGTCTCCGACGGCATCGGCGTCCGGTCATCCAGCTCCGGCATCCGGACCGGCTCCGCCCGCAGCGTGTGCGAGTGGAAGAGGAAGTCGATGGCCTTGGCCCTGCCGTTCGCGTTGCAGGTCGGCTGGTGCCGTCCCTCATGGGCATCGAGCAGACCGGCCGCCGCGAACGCTCGGACCAGCGGCTCCCCAGGCTGCGCGTTGAAGTCGCCGCACACGACCCACAGGGCCTCCTTGTCCCGCTGGACCAGCTCCACGAGCAACTCGGCCGCCTGTTGCATCCCCTGGTGCTGTTCCACGGGCCGGTCCGGCCGGTCCCAGCGCAGGTGCGTGCACGCCACGCGCAGCCGGTCGCCTCCGACGTCGAAGTCCAGGACCAGCGCCAGGTGCCCGGAGATGCGCCCGTCCTCCAGCCGGTCCTTGAAGTAATGGGCCCGGTGGCCGAGGCACCGCTCCAGGCGGTGGAACACCGCGCAGCCATCAGGCCGGCCCTGCTGCTTCAGGGCCAGCACGCCCGCGTACCCGTGCGGCTCCAGCGCCTTCTGGAGCGCGGCGAAGCGGTCGGGCTCCACCTCCTGCAGACAGACGATGTCCGCGTCCAGACCCACGATCCGGCGGGCCAATGCCTCCTGGCGCCTCCGTGGCTGGAGGACGTCCGCGGGCGTGTGTGGGAACCACTCGGGCTTGATGTAGGCGTCCGCCAGGAGGTTGTACGAGGCAATTCGCAGCTCCACCGCCATTGGCAGGTTCTCCCGGTCCGCCCGCTGGATTCATCCCAGGGCCGCCGCGAGCATAGGCGGAAGTCCACGCCCATCCACTCCAGGTCGGGCCGCGCTACCACCGCCACAGCGCGAACGAGAACAGACCGAACGTCGCGAGCCAGGTGCTCAGGCACACGACAGACGCGGACCCAAGGAGACAGCGCCACCGGGCCACGGCCGCGGGCTCCTGCCTCCAGGTGCGCACGCTGAGAACGAGGCCGGCCACGCCGAGCGCTGGGAACAGCACGGAGGCCGCCCAGAGACCGACCGTCTGCCAGTTCCTGTGCGCGAGCAGGGTCAGCTCAAGGTTTGCCGCACAGATGATGCCGAGCACCAACGACAGCAGGGCAAGGCTCGGCAGGCGGCGCACCCAGCGATTGCGCAGCGAGGTGCGTCGTCCGAAGGGGGTGCTCAGGAGGAGGGTGAACGACACGAGCACGCTCATGAGCGGGAAGACCGCCGCCGCCATCGAGGTGCGCTGCAGGTAGTCGCCCCCCGTCTCCAGTCCCTCGGTCGCGCCGTCCCCGCTCCGGACCAGGACCCCGTTGACCACTTCGCCGTAGTCGACATCGGCGAGCAGGCCCTTGCCGTGGTGCTTCAGCGTCGCCTGGTAGCCGAAGCCCGGCAGGACGGGTTCGATGGTCAGCGTGTCGGCCTGCGCCTTCGCCCGCCCTACGCTGAGCAGGTAGGTGGGGAGGCCCAGCATCGAGATGCGTGGGTTGACGAGGCGGTACCAGCCGTTGCCGTCGCCTGTGAGCGGGCGGAGGGTCGGCGCCGGGGGCTTCCACTGCGTCTGGTGGGAGATGAAGTCGGCGAGCGGCTCCTCCAGCTTGCGCAGCTCGTTCTCGCTGTTGACCAGCAGCACGTAGCCCATGCCCTGCTCTGCGTGGAAGTGCATGCTCGCCTTCGCGCCCAGGACGCCCCCGGCGTGGCCCTGCCAGAGCGTGGCCCTGACGATGCGAGGGTGCAGCCCCAGCCCCGCGCCGTAGGCCAGCCCCGCCTGGGCGCCCAGGGTCGACCGGGCCTGCTTCATGGCGCGGACGGTCTCGGGCCGCAGCACCCCGGGGGCGGAGGCGCCGTCGGTGAGCACGAAGCGGCCCAGCCTGGCCAGGTCCTCCGCCGTGCACCACAGCGCACCGTCCGCCTGGGTCTGCTCGAAGAACACCGGGGTGCGGTGCATGTCCGCGCCGCTGTGGCCGCTGGCGTGGTCTCGCTGGGCCGCCTGTGAGGCGAGTGCGGCGACCTGCGTGATGCCCAGCGGGCCCAGGACCCGCGCCGAGACGACCTCGTCCCAGGGCTTCTGGTCGTGCGCTTCCAGGATCGCGCCGAGCAGCACGTACCCCGGGTTGCTGTAGCTCTCGTGCATTCCGGGCCGCCAGCGCACCGCGAGCGGCTCCGGGTGCTGGAGGCTGCTCTCGAGGTGGCGCCCCCGCCGCTCCACGGGGCTGAAGAACGCCTTGGCGTGCATGTCGTCGAAGCCCGCGGTGTGGGTGAGCAGGTGGATCACCCGGACCGGGTCGCTGTCTCCGAACGGGTTCCGGATGGGAGCGTCCGGCAGCAGCTCCGAGACAGGGGTCTGCAGCCCGAAGTGGCCCTGTTCAATCAGCTGCATGATGGCGATCGCCGTCACCGTCTTCGTGACGGAGCCGAGGCGGAAGAGCGTGCCGTCCGTGACGGGGGCCCGGGTGCCGCTGTCGGCCAGCCCGATGACCCCGCTGAGCACGGTGCCCCGGCGGTCGAACACCGCGTAGCTCGCGCCCGGGATGTCGTGCTCGGCGAGCAGTGCGGTCAGGGACTGCCGCAGCTCGGCGGCCGTCGCCGGCCCCGGCTGGGCAAGGGCGAGTGTCGGGACGAGCAGCGTGAAGGCCCACAGCGGGGCAAGGCCCTTCATCGGTTCTCCGGGGAGCAGGGGGAGGGTGCCGAGTGCCCGGATGCCGGAGATGCTCGGTCAGCGCTGACTACGCAGCGGCGCCCGGACCATTTCGCGGTGACGCGCGAAAGCTGGAGCCCCCAGGGGCCCGCGAGTTCACGCCCACCATCGCCACCAGCTCTTCTGCTTCTTCTCAGCGGGAGGAGGACTGACCGAGGGCAATGCCGCCGTGGTCCCCAGGGGGCGCCAGGACTGGATGACTGCTTCGAGGTCCGCGAGCATCTCCTCTTTGGAAAGGCATGCGGCTGCATCGAGCATGACCACGTTCACCATGCCCTGGGCCTGCGTGAAGAGGCGAAGAATGGTTCGCTGTTGGGGGTCCCCAAACGTCTCAGGCTGGAACACGGTGTGGAAGAACAGATGCACGCCTCCGTCCTGTCCGGGGGCGCTCCAGGTTTCCAACTGGGAGCTTGTGGCGCCGCGCAGCCGTCCCTGGATGAGAAACTCCCCTTCGGCCGTGAGCAGCTTCAGGCGTTCAGGGCCCTCCGCGGCTCCATCCTCCTTGAAGCAACTGAGGGTCAGCATCTGCACCCCATCCGAACCCGCGGCGCCTCCCGCGAACGCGACCCGGCTGAACCGAAGGAACGTTCCGTCGCTGTCAGGAGTCCGCAGGTAGCGCGGAGGAGGCGTCATGGCACAGCCCATGTCCGGGAGCAGCACCTCGCTGGCGGGGTGCTGCAGCGCGGGTTGGGTGACCTCGATGCTCCCCGGCTCCGCGAGCATTCGGAGCATGGAGCGCACCACGCTCAGCGGATGGTCGGGAAAGCGGGAGTCGTGGCGCGGATCATCGGGCTTGGAGCCCGCCATCAGCTGCGTCAGCGCTTCGTCAGTCTTGATGTCTGCCTTCGCTGCGGCCTCTCCAAGGAGGACGGTCTCCCGGACGCCCGTGGGACCACGGTTCGCTGCGATGATCCGGAACTCAAACAGGCCGCTGCTCAGGGGGATGAGCAGGTGGCCCATGACGATCTCCAGCCCGGGCTCGTACGCCATGCGGTGCACCACGGACAATGCCTCGTGGGGACCAGGCCGGGTGCGCTCGATGCTCACCACCGGCGACCAGGTCGGGTCCGAGGTGCGTGGGACGACCTCCGCACCTCCCTTTCCCGCGGGCCGCTGCTGTTGCTGGATGTGAAAGTGTCTTTCGAAGAGTTCGCGAGCGTGGCGCTCGACGTCTCGCGCGAGCAGCCCTTCATTCTCCGGGCTGAGGTCGAGCTGGAGATTGAAGCGGAAGAGGAACAGCGCTGCTTGTCGATCAAGATCCACCAACTGGGCGCTGGTCTCGTCCTGCCCTTGGATCTGGAAGCGCCCCGGGAGCGCCAGCCGGAGACCGGCCGCCCCACTCGTTACATCGTTGAAGAATCCCATGCCTGGGAATACTACACCCTCCGGATCCGCGCTCCCAATCGGAGCGGAGCAGGCATGGCGCTTTGATAAGTGTTTGGGACGAGAAGGAGCACCTGCGTGCGGTGGGCCGGGCGGTGGCAGCCCGGGAGCCCTGACGGATTGGCATTCCTCCAGTCCATGTCCATGTGTCTTCCATGGCGGCCTCCGACACCCTGCCTTCCGAAAACCCCCTGCCCGCGATCCTGGGCTTCGTCGGCTTTCGCCGCCGCTCAGGCAGGTACGGCTCGGCCACCCAGTTGCTCTGGAACAGGCTGGAGAACGACGCCTCCATCTACGAGCTGTGCAAGGTCCGCGGGTATTTGACGGAGGAGGACCGGGTCATCCTGGAACAGTGCAAACAGAGGCTGGAGGTCGCCCGGCGCTGCCTTGACAGGCAGTTCTGGCGTTGGTCCTTTGCCTTCTGGCAGATCATCCACGAGGTCGACGGCCTGCTCCTCCTGGTCATGCCCCAGCACATGCTGCTGCCCCACGCCCTGGAGATTCAGCAGCAGTTCGAGCGCAGGGTGACGGACTCCGGCCAGAAGACACTCTGGCTGGGTTCGGAGCGGACCCCCGGGCCCGTGCCCCAGTGCGTCCGCTTTCTTCGGGGGGAGGCGCTTCCCCCCGGTGATCCTGACGCCTCCCTGTCCGAAGCGGAGCGCCTGGCGCGGTGCCGTCACGTGCTCCGGGGGGCGCAGGGAGTCATCAATGATCGGGTGGACAAGACCTTCTGGCAGCTCTCCATCAACGTCTCCATCCAGGTCCTCAGCACCCTGCTGCTCATCACGCTCTCCCTCCTCGCGTTGCTGGGCTTCAATCGCTCCCTCGTCGCGGACTGGCCTGACACGCTGGTTCCCCAGGGGCTGCTGCTGCTCAGCCTCATGGGCGCCGCCGGCGCCGTCGTGTCCAACATGCTCTCCAAGGAGCGCTTCGTCGTCGCGACGGGAGCGACGAGCCGCTTCTTCGCCTACCACCTGCTCGTCAAGCCCGTCATCGGTGCCTTCGCGGCCCTCACCCTGCTCCTCGTCGAGCAATCCAACCTGCTGCTCGCCGTGGTTCCTCGCGACGCCACGCCGCCCGCCAGCGTCTCCGCGCCCGTCGCCGCCGAACGCCCTGGCGAGCCCTCCGCCGAGCCCTCGCTCGAAGCCCCCGAGCCGTCCGCCAACGCCGCCGCGTCCGGTGACGCCGGCTACAACTCGGCCCTCCTGAACATCGTCGTGAAGGACTGGCGCGCCGTCTTCTTCACCCTGGCGGCCCTGTCCGTGGTCGCGGGGTACTTCGCGGACAGGTTCCTCAGCTCCATCATGAACAACGTGCTCAGCAGGCTGCTCGGGCAGTCGGAGAAGCTGCTGCCCTCCAGCACTCCCCCGGAGGCGGGCTCCCTCTCCCGGCGCACGGAGCTGAAATAGACAGACAGCGGAGACCCGCCTCACACCGGAGCCCGGGCCCCGGCTCGGCGGTGCTCCGAGGGCCGCCGCGTATAGGCCCCCAGCGCGTCCAGCAGGTCGTCCGACATGCGCTCCGCGCTGGGATGCCAGGGCGTGGTGAAGCGCGCGTCCATGCTCGTCTGGCGGACGGTGGACAGCCACTCGTGCACCTCACGTTCGGAATAGCCCGCGCTCCGCGCCGCCTCGTGCAGCAGCGAGTACTCCCGCAGGAGGAAGGTGGAGAAGGTGATGGGGTCGTCCGCGCCCACCGCGATGGGCACCGGCGGCGGCGCCCCCTCCTCCGCCCGGGGCGGAAGCAGCCGCAGGATGGGGTGGTTGCGCAGGTCCAGCAGATTGCCGATGAGCAGGTTGCTGGAGGGATTCACCTCCACGACGGTCCCCCGCGCTCCCACGTACCGGCGCAGCGCGTCCTGCGCGGACCTCAGCGCGGCCACCTCCGAACCATCCAGGGGGATGTCCACCAGCTGCTGCCCGCGTCGGAACACGCGCTCGTCTTCCCGGTATGCCTCAATGAGCTCCTGGACGTGCCGGGGGTTGCGCACCCGGATCCAGTCCAGCCGGTGGGAGGCCCGGCTGAAGGCATCCAGCCCCACGCCCACCGCCTCCTGCGCCAGGGGCGGACACCAGAGGTTGTGCAGCACGTGGTGGGCCTCCGCCAGCACGTGCGGCGCGACACACCTGCCGAAGACTCCTTCGGACAGCTCGCGGATGAGGTTCTCCACCTGCTGCGGCCGTCCCGGCGGGGCCTCCGCGCTCAGGCCCGGGGGCAGCCGGTAGCTGCCGTACAGCCGCCACTCGAAGACCAGGTCCCACAGCCGCTCCTCGGCCGGCATCATCACCGCGCCCACGGACTCCGCCCACATCCCCGGCTCCACGCCCAGCGACGTCGCATGTCCCAGCCGCCCGCCCCGGTGATCCAACAGGTAGTGCAGGCACTCGTAGATGCGGCGCAGCCCCTCCATGAGGTGCCGGTAGTCCTCGCCCACGTGGCCCGTCAGCCGGAGGGGTGGGGCGCCCCGGGCCGCGGGACGGGCCGCGGCCCGGGCGGCCTCCCACCGCACGTAGCGGTACAGCGGCGCCAGCACCCACGTGGGCACGCTCAACTCGTCCGACGCGACGTCCAGCCCCCGCACCAGCCACAGTGACAGCGGCACCGCGCGCAGCAGCTCCACCAGCGCTTCCACCTGCGTCGACTGCGACACGAAGTAGTCCGCGTAGCGGCCTCCCAGCCTGAGCAGCCCCTCCGGCACCGGCTCCGCGTACGTCCCCATGGCATGCGCGGGCGGCAGCCCCTCCCTCCAGTGGCGCTTGGGGTCCCTCGCCTTGAGCAGGTGCAGCACCAGGCCGAACTCCGGCTGGCGCCCGTCGCTCGTCGCCCTCCCCACGCGCTCCAGCACGCGCCGCCACGAGCGCGTCAGCCCCCACAGCTCCTCCGCCATGTGGATGGAGTCCTGCATCAGGCGGGTGCGCACCTCCAGGGCGGCGATGGGCTGCTCGCCCCCCGCCACCGCGTAGGAGACCTCCGCGCGCACGGCGTGCAGGGGCCGCTTCATCGCGCCCAGGCGGTCGTAGAAGCGGATGAACCACTGGAGGCCCGCGGTCAGCGGCCGCTGCACATAGGTGCGGTAGCTCAGGCAGCGCACCCGCTGGACCTGCCAGAAGAGCCGGTCGAAGTGCGGATCCGCCCGGCCGGCCTCGTCCTGCTGCCGCATCCGCCGCAGCCCGAAGCGCACCAGCCAGCGCTCCCCCGCGTTGGGCGCGTGCAGCCCCATCCGCAGGGCGATGGGGTCACACCGTCGCCACACCTCATCGAGCGTCTCGGGAAGCTCCGCGCCGCCCCGGGCCGCCATCGGGTGGAGGTCCCCGTAGAGCTCGCGCAGCTCGTCCACCTCCGGCAGGACCTCCAGGCGGGCGCGCGACAGCGCCTCCAGCGTCCGCGCGAGCACCCGGCGGCGCTGGGGCATCCAGATGGACGACTCGCGCAGGCCCCGCACGAAGTCCAGCAGCGGTTGCCTCCCGTCCCGCAGGATGACCTCCGCCAGGACGCAGCGGGTCACCGCGGTCGCGAGCAGCCAGCGAAGCATCGTCTCTCCGTCCCCGAAGATGAGCCCCGGCCCCGACAGCAGGCGGGCATCCAGGGTGGGATCCGCGATGGCGGACAGCAGCGAGGCCCACAGCAGCGGGAAGTCCATGCCCGCGTTGACGTGGTGGTGGACCTCCGTGACGCCGCGGTCCAGCAGGTGGCGCATCAGCAGGGGCGGCTCGATGTCCACCCGCGTGGGCGGCGGCTCCACCGGCACCGCCGACATCAGCAGGTCCTCGGGCATGGCGAAGGTGAGCCAGCGGTAGTGCGTGATCGCATCCACCGATCCCGCCTCCGTGTCCTGGGCGACGACGGTGACCCCCGGCCGGCGCTCCAGGTGGGTGTCCGCCAGGTGCAGGAGGTAGCCGGCCATGGACACCCGCCGCGGCGGATCCCTCTGGCCCCGGATGTGGCGGCGCGAGTCGAACCAGAACACGTCCCGCACCGCGATGAGCCGGTCCAGCGACCAGCCGCTCGCGTGCTCCGACAGGCCCTTCTCGCACTCGCGCCACAGCGCCCGCGTGGAGCCCGCGCCCGGACCCTCCAGCGAGGGCACCAGCTCCGTCAGCGCCTCCTGGAAGGCCCGGAGGCTGGTCAGTGGGAAGCTGGCCACCTCGGCGCGCACGTAGGCCTCCGGGACGCGGCGGGGGGCGAGGTTGCCCGGGGGCTGGCGCTGTCCGTCAGTGCCCATGGCTGGCGCCCGACGGGACGTGCCGCAGGGGAGACACCTTGCGCAGGGCCTCCAGCTCCAGCAGGTCGCCCTCCGGATCCATGGCCTGGAACCACGCGCGCACCACGGTGTCGAGCCAGTCGTAGTACAGGCCCGCGTCCCGTCCCTCGTCCCTCCCGATGTTGCGACGGAGCACCTCGGAGGCGCCGGAGCGCCCCACCGCGGCGCGCACCATCTGCTCCCGCAGTCGCGTCAGCCGGGGCCCATGGTGGCTCCAGTACGTCACCAGTTCGTCCCAGGCCGCGTTCGCTTCCGCCCCCCCTGACGGCCAGCGCAGCAGCTCACTGAGGTCGGGGGCCGGCGCGAACTCCGGCAACACCAGCAGGGGCAGCGCGTTCTGCAGCCACACCCGGGCCGTCCACAGCCGGTCGGACCCGACGCTGTACGCGCGGATGTCCTCCAGCAGCTTCGCCACCCGCTCGCGCACCCGCTGCTCGTAGGACTCCAGCGCGGCGCCGCGCCCCTGCTCCTGCAACACCGACTCCATTCCGCTGCGCGCATCACCCCAGTCCCACCTCCCCAG
>NZ_RAWG01000309.1 GCF_003611735.1 Corallococcus sicarius
CCCCCTGCCGCTGCCCCCCGGGGAGCACGGCCTGCGCGTGGAGGCCCTGAAGGCCGCGATGCGCGAGCGCATCCTGGTGCTGGACGGCGCCATGGGCACGCTGCTGCAGAACCACACCCTGGTGGCGGCGGACTTCGGCGGCCCGGAATACGAGGGCTGCAACGAGAACCTGGTCCTCACGCGCCCGGACGTCATCGAGGGCATCCACGCGAAGTACTTCGCCGCGGGCGCGGACGTGACGGAGACGGACAGCTTCGGCGGCACGCCGGTGGTGCTGGCGGAGTTCGACCTCGGGCACAAGGCGATGGAGATCAACATCGCCGCGTCGCGCCTGGCGCTCAACGCGGCGAAGGCCGCGGAGGCGAAGGACGGCCGGATGCGCTGGGTAGCGGGCTCCATTGGCCCCACCACCAAGGCCATCAGCGTCACGGGCGGCATCACCTTCGAGGAGCTGGTGGACAACTTCGCCGTGCAGGCGGAGGGGCTCGCGCTGGGCGGTTCGGACTACCTGCTGGTGGAGACGGCGCAGGACACGCGCAACGTGAAGGCGGCGCTCATCGGCATCGACCGGGCGTTCCACAAGCTGGGCTGGGCCCTCCCCGTGGCGGTGTCGGGCACCATCGAACCCATGGGCACGATGCTCGCGGGCCAGTCCGTGGAGAGTCTGGCCACGTCGCTGGAGCACACGGAGTTGCTCTACCTGGGGCTCAACTGCGCCACCGGCCCGGACTTCATGACGGACCACATCCGCACGCTGTCCGCGATGAGTTCCTTCCCGGTGTCGTGCGTGCCCAACGCGGGCCTGCCGGACGAGAACGGCCAGTACCTGGAGTCGCCGGAGATGATTGCCCGGTCGCTCAAGCGCTTCTGTGACAACGGCTGGCTCAACGTGGTGGGCGGCTGTTGTGGCACGCACGCGGGCCACATCGAGTCCCTGGCCGCGATGGTGAAGGGGCTGAAGCCGCGCACGGAGGTGCCCAAGCCGCGCTCGTCGCTGTCCGGCGTGGACTACCTGGAGGTGACGGACGAGCAGCGCCCCATCATCGTGGGCGAGCGCACGAACGTCATCGGGAGCAAGAAGTTCAAGGAACTCATCGTCGCGGGCCAGTTCGACGACGCGTCGGAGATTGCCCGCGCCCAGGTGCGCCGCGCCGCGCAGGTCATCGACATCTGCCTGGCGAACCCGGACCGGGACGAGCTGGACGACATGCGCCACTTCCTGGACGTGGTCGTCAAGAAGGTGCGCGTGCCGCTGATGATCGACTCGACGGACGAGAAGGTCATCGCCATGGCGCTCACGTACTGTCAGGGCAAGGCCATCATCAACTCCGTCAACCTGGAGGATGGCGAGGAGCGCTTCGAGAAGGTCGTCCCGCTGGCGCGCGCGTACGGCGCGGCGCTGGTGGTGGGCTGCATCGACGAAATCGGCATGGCCGTCACCGCCCAGCGCAAGCTGGAGGTGGCCGAGCGCAGCTTCGAGTTGCTCACGAAGAAGTACGGCATGCGCGCGGAGGACCTGTACTTCGACCCGCTCGTGTTCCCGTGCGCCTCCGGCGACGCGCAGTACACCGGCAGCGGCGTGCAGACGATTGAGGGCGTGCGGCTGATCAAACAGCGCTTCCCGCAGTGCCGCACGGTGCTGGGCATCAGCAACGTGTCCTTCGGCCTGCCCACCGCGGGCCGTGAGGTGCTCAACTCCGTGTTCCTGTACCACTGCGTGCAGGCGGGCCTGGACATGGCGCTCGTCAACTCGGAGAAGCTGGAGCGCTACCCGTCCCTGCCGGAGGAGGAGCGCAAGCTGTCGGAGGACCTCATCTACAACCGGGGCGTGGATCCGGTGACGCCCTTCGCGGCGCACTTCCGCGAGCGCAAGCCGGCGCGCGCGCAGGTGAGCAGCCTTCCGCTGGAAGAGCGGCTGCAGCGCTACATCATCGAGGGCACGCGCGACGGCCTCTTCGCGGACCTGGACCTCGCGATGCAGAAGATGCCGCCCCTGGAGATCATCAACGGGCCGCTGATGAAGGGCATGGACGAGGTGGGCCGGCTCTTCGGCGCCAACGAGCTCATCGTCGCGGAGGTGCTCCAGAGCGCGGAGTCGATGAAGGCCGCGGTGAGCCACCTGGAGCCGCACATGAGCAAGACCCAGGCGGCGTCGCGCGGGAAGATCGTCCTCGCCACGGTGAAGGGGGACGTGCACGACATCGGCAAGAACCTGGTGGAGATCATCCTCGCCAACAACGGCTTCCAGGTGGTGAACCTGGGCATCAAGGTCCCGCCCGAGCAGCTGGTGAAGGCGGTGAAGGAGCACCAGCCAGACATCCTCGGGCTGTCGGGCCTGCTGGTGAAGAGCGCGCACCAGATGGTGGCCACCGCGGAGGACCTGCGCCGCGCGGGCGTGGAGACGCCCATCCTGGTGGGCGGCGCCGCGCTCAGCCGCAACTTCGTGGACCGCAACATCGCCCCGGCCTACGGCGGCGGCACGGTGGCCTACGCGCAGGACGCGATGAACGGCCTGGAGCTGGCGAAGCAGATTGTCGAACCCGGCGCCCACACGAAGCTGCGCGAGGACCTGGCCGCGCGCCGCCTCAAGCTCGCGCAGGAGGTGAAGGAGCGCCCCGCGCCCGCCGCCCCCGTGCGCCGCGCGCGCAGCACGGAGGTGCCGGTGGTGGCCACGGTGCCGCCCGCGCCGGACTTCGCGCGGCACGTGCTGACGAACACGCCGTTGGACCACATCTGGAAGTTCATCAACCCGGTGATGCTGTACGGCCGGCACCTGGGCCTGCGCACGTCGTCGCGCGCGCTGGGGACGCCCGCGGAGGCGGAGCTCGCGAAGACGGAGGAGGGCCGCAAGGCGCTGGCGCTGAAGGAGTCGGTGGAGGAGCTGAAGGCGCTGCTGCGCGACGGCGTGATGCACGCGCGCTCGGTGTTCCAGTTCTACAAGGCCGCGAGCGACGGCGACCGCGTGCTCCTCTTCGACGGGACGACGGGCGAGCCCGTCACGTCCTTCGACTTCCCCCGCCAGGACAAGGAGAACGGCCTGTGCCTGGCGGACTACGTGAAGCCGCTGGAGGGTGGCAAACCCGTGGACGCGGTGGCGATGTTCGTCACCACGGCGGGCACCGGCATCCGCGAGCTGGCGGATGACTTCAAGGCGAAGGGCGAGTTCCTCAAGATGCACGCGGTGCAGGCGCTGGCGCTGGAGACGGCCGAGGGCTACGCGGAGCTCTTGCACACGCAGCTGCGCAGCATGTGGGGCTTCCCGGACCGGCCGGACATGTCGATGCTGGAGCGCTTCCGCGCGGAGTACACCGGCAAGCGCTACTCGTTCGGCTACCCGGCGTGCCCCCGGCTGGAGGACCAGACGAAGCTGTTCGCCGCGCTCAAGCCGGAGGACATCGGCGTGCAGCTCACCGACGGCTGCATGATGGAGCCCGAGGCGAGCGTGTCCGCCATCGTCTTCCACCACCCGAACGCCACGTATTTCTCCGTGACCTGATGCGTCGGGGGCCCGAAGCCCGGGCCCTGTCTTCGCGGAAGGGTTAGATTGCCGGCCATGCCTTCGCCCACCATCCGTCGCGCCGTCCAGCTCCTGCCCGCGTGTGCCACCACGGGTATTGGCAGCCTGCCGCACACCCAGGTGGAGCTGGGCCTGCAGGCCGCGCTCGCCATGGACATCCCGTTCCTGCCGCAGATGCCGGTGGGCCACCCCGCGGAGCTGATGATCCCCGCCGCGCTGGAGGGCCTGCCGGGCCTGAAGTTCGACGAGGACGGCGTCTGCGTCGTGGACGTGGACGGGTGGACGGCGGGCCGCGCGGCCTTCGAGGCGAAGCTGGATGCCGCCCTGGCGTCCGGGAACCTGGAGGCCTTCGAGCCCACGGCCGACGCGTGCCGGGCGTGGAAGCCCTTCTTGTGGGAGGTGGAGCACCGCAAGCTCGCGTTCGCGAAGGCGCAGCTGGCGGGGCCCTTCACGGTCCGCTCGGTGGTGCGCACCGCGACGGATGAGCCGGTGCTGGCGGTGCCGGGGCTGGACGCGGCGCTGTACCGGTTGGTGATGGTGCGCGCGCTGGCCATGGTGCGCGCGCTCAAGCGCACGGGCACGACGCCCCTGTTCTACCTGGACGAGCCGGGCCTCTACGCCTACGTGCGGATGAACCCGCAGCACCTGCTGGCGCAGCAGGAGCTGCGCCTCCTGGTGGTGGCGCTGCAGCGCGAGGGCGCGCTCGTGGGCATCCACTGCTGTGGCAACACCGACTGGGGCGTGCTGCTGGACGCGCAGGCGGACCTGCTGTCGCTGGACGTGCGGCTGTCGCTGGACGCGATGCTGGAGGAGCGCGAGGCGCTGGAGCGTTTCCTCGCCTCCGGCGCGACGCTCAGCCTGGGCGTCATCCCCACGGACCTCGCGTCCACGTACTCGGTGGAGGAGCTGTCGGACTCGGTGGAGGCGTCGTTGAAGGCGGCCCTTCCGCAGGGCATCGGCTTCGCGCAGGCGGTGTCCACGGTGCTGCTGACGCCCGCGTGCGGGCTCGCGATGCGCTCCGTGATGGACGCCGAGCGCATCCTCGAGGAGCTGAAGCAGGCGCAGCGCCGGCTGAAGCGGGCGCTCGAGTTCGAGCGCCCGTCCCAGCAGGGCCTGCCTCCCGCGCACTGAAGCCGCAGCGAACTACTGACGGCCGAGCTTCAGCTCGCGCTCGGCCTGGAACCAGTCCTGCTCGGAGCTGCCGTGGGTGCCGCCGCGGGCCTGGTAGATTTCGTAGGCCCGGCGGGCGATCTGCTCGTTCGTCGGCGCAGGAGGGCTCCGGGTCGCGGTCGCGCTGTTGCTCGCGGCCTGCGGAGCCGGCTGGGCTTGCGGGGCCTGGGGCCGCTCCGACGTGGACTTCGGGGCCGGGCTCTGGGGCGACTTCTGCGAGTTCTGACGGGCCATGGAAACTCCTCCTGGGGGAATGGCGTCCCGCAGCTTCAGACGGCCCCCCGCGTCGCGGAAGCGACCCCATGGGTCGGGGGTTGTCGGAGCGACAGCGGGGTGTGCGTACTGTTGGAGGTTGGACGCCCAAACGGGACCCGGGTCCAGTGTCTTGAAGCGTCCCAGGCTGCCCGCCAGGCTCAGCGCTCCGTCGCCTTCCTGCCGCGTCCCGGGGCCTTCTTCGCGGGGGCCACGGGCGCCTCGCTGGCCATCACGCCATGGCCCAGCGCCGCATCCAGCGCGCGCTGCATCGCGGTGCTCATGCCCAGCGCCTCCGCCTCTTGCGGCGTGCACCAGCGCAGCTCCTGGAACGCGGTGGAGTGCGTGGGGCGCGGACCGCCGGACACGCGCAGCAGGCGCAGCGTGAGGTCGCGGTGCGTGAGCTGCCGGCGCACGCTGTCCAGCGTGCCCTCCAGCGTGAGCGCCGCGCCGAGCGTCGTGGAGAGCCGCTGGGTGGCGTCAGCCTCCGACGTCTCCTCCTCCACCTCCACGGCGGGCAGCTCCCACAGCCCGCCGAAGAGCCCCTTGTCCGCGCGCCGCGCGAAGAGGAGGGTGCCCGCGTGCGGCCACACCGCCAGCGCCAGGAACAGCTTCCGGGGCGCGGCGCGCACCTTGGCCGGGGGCAGCTCGTCCACGCGGCCCTTGCGGTACGCGAAGCATCCGTCGCGCACGGGGCACAGCAGGCACAGCGGTGACTCCGGGCGGCACGTGGTGGCGCCGTGCTCCATCAGCGCCTGGTTGAAGTCCCCGGGCCGCTCGCCCTGCACCAGCGCCGTGGCCAGCGCCCACAGCGTGGCCTCGCGGTCGCGGTCGCCGGGCAGGCCCTCCACCTCGAAGAGGCGGGAGAGCACGCGGGCGACGTTGCCATCCACGATGGGCGCGGGTTCGCCAAAGGCGATGGAGGCCACGGCCCCAGCGGTGTAGCGACCGAAGCCGGGCAGGGTGATGAGCTCCTCGGCCGTCGCGGGGAACTTCCCGCCGAAGCGCTCCACCACCTCCTGCGCGGCGCGGTGCAGGTTGCGCGCGCGGGTGTAGTAGCCCAGGCCCTTCCACCCGGAGAGCACGTCATCCAGGGGGGCCGCGGCCAGGGCCTTCACCGTGGGAAAGCGGGCGAGGAAGCGCTCCCAGTACGGGATCACCGTGGCCACCTGGGTCTGCTGGAGCATGACCTCGCTGAGCCAGATGGCGTACGGGTCGCGGGTGCGGCGCCAGGGCAGGTCGCGCTTGTTGCGGTCGTACCAGGCGAGCAGCGGACCGTGCAGCGCGGCGTGGCGTTCAGGGGTGACGGGAGGGGGGAGGGCCCCGGGGTCGGTGCGCTTGCGTGGGCTCATGTGATTCTTGGCGGTGGCTGTCGCTGACCATACCCGTACGGTCGGGCGCACCCGGTGTCTTTCCACATTCCTGGGGGTTGTCTCCCCGCTCGTCCTCCTTCTGGCGCGACGGGCGATCGTCTATAGGATGCGCCGCGTCCATGGCCCGCCCTCCTCTTCACAACGACTTCTCCTGGTCCAAGAGCCGCCACGAGAAGTTCTCCGAGTGCCTTCGGGCCTACTACCTCTACTACTACCGCTCCTGGGGCGGCTGGGAGGCGGACGCGGCGCGCGACGTGCGCGAGCTGTACGTGCTCAAGAAGCTGTCCAACCGCTACACGTGGGCGGGCAGCATCGTGCACGAGGCCCTCAAGGACGTGCTGCTGGACTGGCGCGCCGGCCGCGAGGTGGATCCGAAGGCGGTGGAGGCCCGGGCGCACCGACTGATGCAGGACGACTTCCGGCACTCGCGCTCCAAGGCGTACTGGACGCAGAAGTACCGCAAGCCCTTCACGGGCCTGGCGGAGCACGAGTACGCGGAGGAGATCCCCAACGAGGCGTGGAAGCAGAACTTCGAAACGGTGCGCTCCGCGCTCGCGTGGTTCTTCCAGTCGCGCTGGCCCGGCATCGCGAAGGGGCTCAAGCCCGCGCAGTGGCTGGAGGTGGACGCGGGGTTCGACTTCGCGCACTTCACCCACGAGGGCGTGAAGGTCTTCGCCATCCCGGACTTCGCCTACGTGGACGAGGCGGGCTCCGTCGTGGTGGTGGACTGGAAGACGGGCCGCTCGCGCGAGGGCTACGACGAGCAGGTGCTGGGCTACGCGCTCTACATCTCGCAGCGCTACCGCTACCCGCTGGAGAAGGTGCGCGCGTCGCTGGTGTACCTGAACGAGGGCCTGGAGCACGACGTGGCGGTGGACCCTTCCGCCATGGCGACGTTCCACCAGCACTTCGCGAAGAGCGTGGCGGGGATGCGGGCGCTCCTGGTGGATCCGGCCGCCAACACGCCGAAGGAGGCGGAGGCCTTTCCCCAGACGGGTGACCTCAACGCCTGTGCCCGCTGCGTCTTCCGCCGCCCGTGTGGCCGCGAGGCGGCGGTGGCGGAAGCCCGCGCGCGGGTGGCCTGAGCCCTAACGGGTCGCCGCCAGCCTGCGCACCACCACGCCCGCGGCGTTCATGCCGAACGCGGAGGTGACGAACGCCACGCTGCCGTCAATCTGCGTGCGGTGGTCGCAGGTGTGGAACTCGTTGTCCTGCGGGCAGACGCACAGGAAGCCGTCCGTGGCGTCGTCGTAGTTGAGGGGCACCGGCTGCCGGCGCGTCTCGATGGAGTACACGGCGGTGATGCCCGTGTGGCGCTCCGTCTCCACGCCGTACTTGCGCTTGAGCAGCTTGCGGATGTCCTTGGCGAAGGGGTCCATGTGCGTCTCGCACAGGTCCTCCACGCGGATGGCCGTGGGATCCAACCGGCCCGCCGCGCCCATGGAGCTGACCACCGGCACGCCCAGCGTCACGCACCGGTGCAACAGGTGCAGCTTCGCCTTCACGTTGTCGATGGCGTCCACCACGAAGTCGTAGCGACCCGCGGGCAGCAGGGTCTCCGCCAGCTCCTCGCGGTAGAACTCGCGCAGCGCTTCCACCTTCGCCTGCGGGTTGATCTCCTGGCAGCGCTGCGCCATCAGCTCCGCCTTGGACTTGCCCACCGCCTTCACCGTCGCGTGCAGCTGGCGGTTGGTGTTGGTGACGCAGACATCGTCGTGGTCCACCAGCGTCAGCCGGCCCACGCCGCTGCGCACCAGCCCCTCCGCGGTGAAGCTGCCCACGCCGCCCAGGCCGAACACCACCACGTGCGAGTTGGCCAGCCGCTCCATCGCGTGGTCGCCCAGCAGGCGCGCCGTCCGGTCGAACCTGCGCGACAGCTTGAAGGGCTTCGCGAGCGAGGCTTCCGCGGGTTCCACGACGGCATTCGGCGCGGCCGGAGCGGTGGCGGGAACCTCGGGCTCGGCGGCGGGGGAGGGGACGGGCTGCGGGTTCATGAAGGCTCCTCTATCACGCGACGCTCGCCTACCGCGAAGGGGGAGGGAAAGCTTCCCGGAAGAGGCGCCGGGCGTTCTCGGTCGTCCGCTGGGCGAGCGCGTCCACGGGTTCCCCCAGGGCGTGGGCCATGCCCGCGAGGATGTGGGGCAGGTAGCCCGGCTCGGAGCGCTGGCCCCGGAAGGGCGTGGGCGCCTGGTCTGGCGAGTCCGTCTCCGCCACCAGCCGCTCCGGAGGAATCACGCGCAGGGCGTCCAGCGGCTTGCGCGCCTCCGCCCAGGTGACGGGGCCGGCGAAGGAGAAGTGGCAGCCCTTCTGGATGTAGAAGCGCGCCAGCTCCGCGCCGCCGCTGTAGCTGTGCATGAGGATGCCGGCCTCCGGCCAGGCTTCCGTCTTCAGCAGGTCGATGAGCGCGGGGTGCAGCCGGTGGCAGTGCATCAGCACCGGCAGCCCGTGCTTGCGCGCCAGGGCCAGGTGTCCGCGCAGCACGGCCACCTGGCGCTCCAGCGGTGCGCCGGTGACGGACGGACCGTCCAGCCCGCATTCCCCCACCGCCACCGCGCCGCCCTTTGAGAGCAGCGCGTCCAGGCGCTCCAGGTGCAGGCCGTCGTCCTCCGCGGGCAGGTCCGGGAGGAACTGGGGATGGATGCCCAGCCCCACCTGGATGCGCGCGTCGCGGCGGGGCAGCTCCAGCAGCGGCTCCCAGGTCTCCGGGCCCACGGCGGGGATGAGGATGCCGTGCAGCCCCGCCGCCCAGGCGCGCGTGACAACGCTTTCGCGGTCCGGGTCGAAGCGGGATGCGTCCAGATGGCAGTGCGTGTCGATCATTGAGCACCCTTGTTCTGAACCGCGTTCAATCACGGACAGCCTGTGGCGCGCCCCTTTCAACGCATCCCGCCGCCCGCGAGGGGAAAGCTATGACGCCCCCCTGACTTTGGAGGCATGATCATGACCAGGCGAGTGATGTGGGGCGCGCTTTTCGGTGCGCTGGCGATGATGGCGACCGGTTGCGGTGACGAGTGCGTCGACCCGTTCGACTGCCGCGACAAGGGCACGCCCCCGGCAGGCCAGGCGTACACCTGCAACGCGGACAACAAGTGCGAGCTGCGCACCGTGACCCCGGCGACCGAGGAGGATGCGGGCACGGAGGTCGACGCGGGCACGGAGGTCGACGCGGGCACCGACGCCGGCACCGACGCGGGTCCCGAGGTGGATGCGGGCGTCGACGCGGGCACGGACGCCGGCACCGACGCGGGCATGAACGTGGCCAAGGGTGGCGCGTGCACGGCGTCCACCGACTGCATGGGAGGACTCCGCTGCGAGGCCGCCACCTGCCAGGCGCTCTACGTCGGCGTGACGGGGACGAGCTCGGACGGTGGGACGCACGCGCTCGTGGCCCGCTATGACACGGTGGGGATGACGGAACTCGGTGAGGACGCTGGCAGCGCCTATCCGCGCTTCGGTCGTGATGGCACGCAGGTGGCGTTCGTGCAGGGGGATGTCACCGCTGGGACGGCCGAGCTGGCCCTCCGCCCGGTGCCGGTCGTGGCCGGTGCGCCCACCGTGCTGACGACGGGCACGGCCGCCACGACGCCGCGCTTCCGCTACGTCGAATGGGAGCCCGGCAACGTGATTGCCTGGGTGCGCGGCTCGTCCGGCATCTCCACCATCGCCCCGACGGGCGGCGCGGCCGTGACGGCCACGCAGAACGGCACGTTCCCGGACTTCGGGCCCAACGGCGTGGACTACGCGTACAGCGCCGCGAGTTCAGGCGTCCTCGTCTCCACCGGTGGCGCCGCGCCGGCCCCGCTCGCGGGCTCGCCCACTTCCGCGGAGCAGCCGCACTACAACCGCGTCACCTCGCAGCTGCTGTTCCTGGCCAATCCCGAGAACCAGACGGTGACCTTCGGCACGGATGTCACCCAGGTCCTCAAGCTGTACTCGCTGCCCGTGACGGGCGGCGGCACGCCGCAGACCCTGGCCCCGGCCACGACCGAGCCCGTCACCGGCGGCTCGATTGACTCCTTCATCGCGAACCCGAACTGGGCGCCGGACGGCAGCTGGGTGGCGTACGTGCGCGCCTACTACCAGCTCGTCGGCACCGCGGGCGTTCTGTGCGGCAACGCCGCCGCGACCCTGTGCGGGACGCGCCCGGGCAACATCCTCTTCCTCCAGCGCGTGAACACCACCACGGGCGCGCCGGAGGGCACGCCGGTGTCCTTCGCGGAGAACGCCACGCTCCCGTCGTTCTCTCCGGACGCTCGCTTCCTGGCCTACGTCCAGGGCGGTCAGCTCACCGTGCAGGGCATCAACCCGGCCACGGGCGCGAAGGTCGGCGCCGCCGTCGTGCACCCGAAGGACGTGTACACGGTGCTGACGAACGAGGGTGACGACCACCGCCCGCGCTGGCAGCCCCGGTAGTTCCTTCGGAAGTCGCAAGCCCCGGCCACCGGGGCTTCCCGGCCCGCGTTCCCCGCTTCCAGGCGGAGGGCGCGGGCCGTTGTCCGTCCCGGTCCCGGTGCGAAGCCCGGAGCCCGGGTGCGAAGCCGCGAACGCGGTCCATGCAGGGTCGCAGCGAACCCTCGCGCGCGAGTCCAGACTCTGCCCCGCCGGGTCCATTTCCAGGACGAAAGTCGGAGGGGAAGGCGTGTGGCGCGAGGTCCCGGGGCGCTCACCGACACCGGCTCGAAGCCCTGTCGCAAGCCGCCCGGAGGCACCGTGACGGGCCTGGGACGTGTTCAGAGATGTGGATGGGAAGGCACTCCCACCGCGCCCGCGCAAAAGGCGGCACCGGGTGGAGTCAGGCTGACAGCCGTGTCGCGACAGCCCTTCCTCGCGCGCCCTGGTTCATAGGAGCACGGCCCGAGGAGGACCGGGACGGCCGCTTCAGCCCACGAGGACGATGCGGCGACCCAGCGCGCGGGCCATCTGCGGCGACGTCACCAGCTCCAGCACGCCGCTCATCTCCCCGCCGGCCGTGTCGAACGCCGCGGCGATGACCTCGCCCACGGTGAGCTGGGCCTTCTGGGCCGCCACCCGCGCCCGCTTCGCCGTGCGCCGCAGCGCGGGCATCACCCGCCGACCCTGCCGCCGCACCGTGCCACCCTTCGTCTTGCCTGCCGTCCGCTTCGCCATGATGCCTCCCGCCACTTCCCACTGCGCGGATACGTACACCTTGGGTCTGACACCATGCAGGCAGGGTGCCAGGGCTCAGCCTCCCCGTCAGGTCCCAGAATCCATGGGTTTTCCTGTCAGGTAGGGGGTTTCCAGGGGGCGGACGGGCTCACCTTTTTTCAGCCCTTCAGGGTCACTCCTCGTTCTGTCGAGTTTTTCGTTCAGCGAGTGCGGCGATTTCCACGGGACGTTCAACTGCGCGCATCCCGGGGCGGGGCGGTGGGGCGTGCAGGTGCTGCTGCTCCACCTCGTGGCGC
>NZ_RAWG01000030.1 GCF_003611735.1 Corallococcus sicarius
CCTTCTCCACCACCTCGGTCTCCCGGACCCGAGCCTCTTTCACCACCGGATTCATCGTCCCTGCCTGGGTCGCCCTGCACACTAAACTGCTGGGTACGAACTGTCTCACTCACGTTGGCAGAGAGGGCAGCGTGACGCGTGGCTCATAGAGAGGATTGAGGATGGCGGATTCCCTATTGTGTGCAACGGGGACGAGAGTTACCCCGTGACAGTGATGGGAAGGGGAAGATCGGGACTCTTCAGCCCAGGCGCTCAGGCCCAGTTTGAAGTGCATGCAAAGCTGCCACTGGACGAGCCCGTGATCGCGGCAGCGGCGGCTCTCCTTGAGGGCGTGGCAGAGGGGGCGCGCTCGTTCTGGGGCCATGCGTCGCCGAACAGTTATGGTTCAGAAGTCGCGCAGCAGTTTCGTCGCTCGCCTCATGGGCCGGAGCGCTCACCCCGTGGGCTTCCCATGCTCAACCTTCCAGAGAAAATCCCCGCGCCTGAGACTCCCTATTTCCTTGGGTGGCTGAACTACTGGTCTACCGCTGCCGCACGAGCCATCGGGTTCCCGGATCCTGCTCGCGACGCCGAACTGCTCACGCGGGCGTGCCGCACGCCGTCGGGCGGGTGGGTCGTGCAGCTCACGGATTCACCGCTCGATTACGACAACCCTGCCCATCTGGACACGCTCAAGCGGGCCTACGAGCGCTTTCCGAAGATCGGTGGTCGCTCAGGACAGTGACCGATCACCTCGGGGCGCGCTGCGACTGTAGGAACGGGATCCACTGCCCTCTCTGCTAGCGTGAGTGAGACTGCTCGTACCCAGCAGTTGCGTGTGCCGGGCGAGGCGCGAGTGGCTGCTTCACCACCTCGCGCCTCCTTCCTGGTGTTTCCACCGGTCGAAGAATCCACGCCGCCGGAGCTGCCGCTTGCGCATTGCCTCGAAGCGCGTCGCGAAGTCCTGGAGTTCGTCCCCGCGCGTCGCGAGCTCCTTCAGTTCGACGGCGAGCGTCACGGCCTCGTCGTAGGCGCTCGCCGCAACGCGCTTCTCGAGCTTCACCCACGCGGCGTCGACATCACGCCCGAGTTCGTCGAGCCTGCGCTGAAGTCTCTTTCTGGCTGCGTCCCGAGCCTTCTTCGCCCGAGCGGCCTCCGCCTTCTCTCTCATTCCTTGCTGCGTCTCGGCGAGGGCTTTCAACTCACGAACCGAGCGGCGCGCGGATGCTCCACCCGGGGCCTTCTCTGCACGGAACGTCCGCAGCAACTCGCCGCCGAGCGCCAGGTCGGGGTCGTCGACCGCGCGCAGCAGCCACTGGTCCTTCCGTGCGGGTGGAAGGCGCGTGACCCAGCGTCGGAAGGCGTCGTCGCCTGGATTGGGCTCCGCGCTGTCGCGTGCCGCCGCCGCGAGGAGATCGACGTCGATGCGAAGGAACTCCACCATGGCCTGCTGAGCCGCCGTGAGCGTGGCAAGCCCCGCGGGCACCGGCGGCTCCGGGGCATCGTCGCGGACCTCGCCCGCCTGGACCGCCAGGAGCCAGGCGAGATAGGCGGAACGCAGGTCGCCGCGCAACAGCTCCGCGCGGAGGGGCGTCAGCGCCGCGAGTAGACCGTGGCCTTCCTCATCATCCTCGGGCTCTTCGTTCTCGCTGGTGAGGTCCAGCACGACATGCTCGCTGGTCGGCGTGAGACGTGCCGCGTACCGGCCGATGAAGTACCCCTTCAACACCTTCACGTCGACGCGCGCTTTGGGCAAACGCAGCATCAGCCGGTGCGTGCCCCAGTTCGCGAAGTAGAGATGGGCGTCGAAGTAGCGCGCGAGGAGCTTCGCTGGGTCGGCCTTGAGGTCGCCCCACTGGTACTCATTCCAGAAGCGGGTCGGTGAAATCTCGGCGCGCGTGGAGATGCCGCGCAGTTCGGCCATCTGCTTCGGCGTGAGTGGCTGGTCGAGCGCGATGAACTCGTAGCACTGGTACTCGCTCATGTGTCGTCCTCCCCGGTCTCCGTCACGGAACCCGGGGCCCTTCGCGCCTGCGCCAGCGATGCGCGAAGCGCCTTCTCGAAGGCAGGGAACCGGGCCGTCCGCGCACGAAGCGCTCCGGCCCACGGCGAGGCACTGGAGGCCCTGCCAGTCCCGTCCTCGAGTTCGACGCAGCAGGCGACGAGCGCGGCGGCATGCCCGTAGTGGCGGCGCCGCTTCTGGCCGAGCACCCCATCGGTTCGCTTCGTTGCCGCGGCCTTCATCGCCGTGAGCGCCACCGCGCGCTCCTGGACCGTGAGGTGCCTGACGACCTCTGCCCGCTGAAGCGCATCGATGACCGACGGGGTCGAAAGCCGCGGTCCTGCGTCCTGCTCCGTGCCGACCTCATCGAGCAGGGCAAACCCGGCGTCGTCCTCCAGGTCCAACGGTTGCTGGAGCACCTGCGCGAGTTCCGCACGGACCGAGCCCCTCGGCGCGCCCCCGAGCATCCACGCGAACACCGGGAACAGGAGGTGGCCTGGATGGTCTCCGCTCGACCAGCCGAGGCCGGGCGCCCGCGCAAGCTGCTGGGCCGCGGAGTCGATGTCTCCAACGAGTACGTGCAGGAACCCGACGAGTCGGGGGGCCTTCGTCGGGCTTGCCTTCAGTGCGGAGGCCGCACGCTTGCGAATCGTCACGGAGGTCGGTTCTCCGGCGAGCAGCCACCGCAGCAGCCGCGCCACGGATGGCGCGCCGAGCCACGCCGCCTCGAGTTTCTTGTTCGCGTCCTTCCGTCCGAGCAGCTGGGCGGCGAGCGCAGCCCCGTCGAGGAAGTTCCCACGCCAGACCCTGGACGTCACAAGTGCCGCACTGGCCTCGTAGGCCCGGAGCAGCTTTGAGACATCTCCAGCCGCCTTGACCGCGTCGCACCAGGCCTGTGCGGCCTGGGGGTGTTTCGTCGTGCGCGCGACGCGCTCAAGACCCGCGATGCCGTCCCGGCGTCCGATGGCGGCTCGGAGCCAACGCTCCTTCTCGGACTCCCAAAGCGACGCCGGCTTCGCGTCCCGCTCGAGGCGGGAAATCCACGCTGACAGGAACGCATCCCTGTCAGGGAGTGTCCCGCCAAGAGCCGCCTGGAGCTCCTCGACAGGATCGCTGAAGTACGCAAGCCCGGGCACTTCGTCGATTGCAGCCGCGATGGCGTCCGCTCGCGCTGCGACCGGCGTCGTCATGTACACGGCGGCGAGATACCGGATCGTGCAGTCCTGGAGATCCACGGACAGGACCTCTTCGACCAGCTCATCCTGCCCCAGGTCGATGTCCGCGTTGGCGACGGGGAGCAGCAGTGCCCGGAAGATGGCGCACGCGGTGGCGTGGTCGCCAGCGCGTGACGCCCTGATTCCCTGTTGCAGAGCGTCGTCGACCTCGGACGGGTCCGCGCACCCGACTCGCTGAGCCGCGGCGGCGAAGCGCTCCACGTCGACGACTCGCGCGCTCGGTGGGCCTGCGGATCCCTCCCCCGCGCCCGCGGCGGCAACGCGCCGAAGCAGGGCCTCCTCGAGCTTGCCTCTCGGCCCCTCACCCTGCCATTCAAGGGCCTCCGCGATGACCGCGCGCAGCGCTTCGGCTGGGAGCGTGCTGAGCGCATCGTGGAGGCTCTTGCCGCGGCCAGCACGGACCGCGTGCCCGCGATATCGGTCGGACCTTCGCATGCGGCCACACTGCCCCAGCCCGCCGGAACCCGACAAGACAGCCACCCCCGGGGCTTCGTCCTGCTTCCCGTTCTGGGGGGCCCATGCGATGAAAACCAGTCAATGCCGCTCCTGTCCCCACCAGAAGCCGAGTCCTCGTGAAGTGGAGGGCGGCAGCGGATTTTTCTGCATGATTCTTCCGGTCGCGGGCTCTCCAGGGTCCAGGGCACCTGTTCAGCCCCTTCCCGTGGGCTCACCGGAGCGAATGTCGTGAATGCATTGCCGCGCTGTCTGCTGGTCTGCCTGTTCCTGTCCGTCCCCACCCTGGCGGGAGCCACCGCTCCGAAGCCCGCGGTCAAATCCGCGGTGGGAGAACCCCGGGCCGAGCACTACTCGCGCCGGTGTCAGTCCCAGTCCGCCCAACGCATCGCGCGGCCGCAGGGGACGATGCTGTGGGGCACCCGGCGCAGCTGGGACTCCGAGAAGCCGACCGACGAGCGCAACAGCGTCCTCGTCTCGGTGGACCTCTCTCCGCTGCGACAGGCGGATGTCGGGGTGAAGGCCCTGCGCTTCGAAGGCGGGCACCTCGTGGCCTCTCCGCCACCGGACGCCGGAGCGGTCAGCAGCGGCGTCGTCGGCACCGTGCTCCAGGGCACCTCCAGCGACGGCAAGCCCGTGGAGGTGGCCATCTGCGGCGCGGAGCCCTCGGCCGAGGATGCGAGCATGGTCTTCTATCGCATCGAGGCCTGGAACGCGGTGGCGCACGAGTGGGAGAACCCCTGCGTCGCGGTGGACCGCGTGCCCGACCCTCGCGCCCTCGCGGTGAGCGGTGTCTGGGATTCCAGCGGGGCCCACGTCGCTGCCCCCGGCAAGCTCACCTTCGCCTGTGAGAACGGCGCCATCACCAAGTGCATCCAATGGGGCTACAAGCCCTGGACCTCCCGGGATGGACGGCCGCTCGCGGACCTCCATCAGGCCTGCACCCGGCTGGCTCGCGCGGACTACTGCGGCAACGGCCGCAATCACACACACCAGGACACCACCATCGACATCTATGATCGCTTCGGCATGCTCGAGCGGGCCACCGAGACGTCAGCCGAGTGGGACCTGGCGAAGGCTTCATTCGAAGCGGCGTGGGCGCCGGATGGGGCCACGTGCCTTGCCCGCACGCGGGACGGCCGCGCGATGGAGACCATCCTCAAGGAGTGCCCCCAGCGCTTCCAGACGGGCGCCGTCGTCGCGCTGGGAGAAGGGGAGCGCTGCACGGTGCGCCGCGCGGACGTGGAGCCGGGAAGCGCGCTGCTGCGCAACCTGTCCTATGGCGCGCCGAAGGGAGCCGCCTCATCCGCCAGCGCGCCGTAGGACGCCTCGCGGGGTCAGCCGTCCGTGGGCGGCGGCCTGGCCTGCTCCTCCAGGAGCTGGCTGAGCGTCAGGTCGAGCTGGCTGTCGACGAAGGCGAGGAAGCTCTTGAAGCCCTCCGTGGTGAGCCCCAGCCGCTCCTGCAGGCGGCGCCGGGTCTCCTCGTAGACCTGCTGCTGGGCCCGCTTCAACCAGCGGGAGATGGTGGATTGATTGACGCGAAAGAGCGGCGCCATCTCGTAGGTGGAGAGCCGATCCGCGAAGTGGAGGCGGAGCAGGTGGCGATCCTCGGCCGAAAGCGTGGCGGTCGCTTCACGCACCGCCTGACGGAAGTCGGCATGGTGGCGCCGCTTCATCATGTCCAGCTCCGGGTCCAGGCCCTGTCCCGGCAGCGCCTGGATGAGCTCGTCCGCGCTGTCCTCCGGGCCGAGCTTCTCCGAGGCGCGCAGCTTGTTCGCGGTGCGCCCGGCGATGACGAGCACCCAGTTCATCAGCGCGCCGCGCCCCGTGTAGTCCGCGATCCGCGGAGCGTGCTCGGGCGTGGCGACCAGGAGCTTCACGCGCACCTTCTGGCGGACGTCGTCGATGACCGTGTCGGCCTGCTTGAGGCCCCGGAGCTTCTCCGGCAGCCGGGCCAGGTAGGCCCGCTCGAAGGCCTCGTGCGCGGACGCCATGCCCTGGAGACACGCACACGCCAGGTACAGCTCCACCAGGGACAGGCGGGTGAGGAGCGGCGCGAGGGCCTCGGAGGGACCCGGCGGGGGCAGCCGCTCGGCGACGTGCCGCACGAACAGCGCGGCGGGGAGCGCGACGGTGGGCCACCGTGCGCGCGACTCCTCCCAGGCATGGACCAGGAGGGACTCCAGGGCCATGGCCTCCTCCTCCGGGAGGGGTACGGAGCGCACCTTCGTGTGCGCGAGGAACGTCGCGACCAGCTCGGGCACCTGTTGCATACCCTGGCCCATAGCATGCGCCATTCCCAGTCCCCAACGCATGCCATTGAAGGATGTACGCCGCATGGCTAGCGTGCGGGCTTCCGACTCCGTGAATCCGCTCCCTTCCTCCTGCCTGACGGACGACGTCCTCGTCGAGTTCCTCGAGGACCGGTTGCCGGACGCGGCGCTGAGCCAGGTCCACCGGCACGCCGCCGGGTGCGACGCCTGTCGGAGCCTCGTGGCCCTGCTCACGCCCGGCATCCAGCGCTCGGCGGAGGAGGTCGCGGAGACCCCGGCGCTGGAGGACACCGCTTTGGGGCCGGGACCCTCGTGGATACCGCCGGAGACCTTTGACGCGTTCCGCATCGAGCGGCTGATTGGCCGTGGCGGCATGGGCATGGTCTTCCTCGCGCACGACACCTCGCTGGATCGGCGCGTGGCGGTGAAGTTCATGGCCTCCGCGCAGCCCGACGCCCTCGTCCGGGAGCTCTTCACCACCGAGGCCCGGGCGCTCGCGCGCCTGCAGCACGCCAACATCGTCAACGTGTTCAGCGTGGGCGCGGTGGACGGCCATCCGTACATCGTCTCCGAGTACGTCGTCGGCGAGAGCCTCGCGGAGCTGCCCCTGCCGGTGCCGTGGCGCCGGGTCCTGTCCCTGGGCGTGGGGCTGGCCCGGGGGCTCGCGGCGGCGCACCGCCAGGGCGTGCTCCACCGCGACCTCAAGCCCTCCAATGCGCTCGTCACCCGGGAAGGGGAGGTGAAGCTGCTCGACTTCGGGCTGGCCGAGCGCTTCGACGTGGGCGCGGAGCGGGCCTCCGGCTCGCGGCTCCTCGTCGGCACGCCGCCCTATCTGGCGCCCGAGCTGCTCGCCGGGGGCCGCGCGACGGTGCGAAGCGACCTGTATGCGCTGGGCCTCATCCTCCACGAGCTGTGCACGGGGCAGGTGCCACGGTCGCGGGAGGCCTTGCCCCGGGCCGCGCTCGGCGCGGAGGTGGACCCGGACTTCGCCGCCATCATCACGCGCTGCCTCGCGGTGGATCCGCAGGAGCGCTTCGTCTCCGCGGAGGCGCTGTGCGAGGCATTGGAGCGGCTGGAGCGCTCCTTCGCGCCCGCGCCGCTGGTGGCCGGCAATCCCTATCGTGGACTCGCGCCCTTCGCGGCCGAACACCGTGCGCTCTTCTTCGGGCGCGAGGCCGACATCCGCGCCGTGCTGGAGCGCCTGCGCACGCGCCCGCTGGTCCTCGTCGCCGGGGACTCCGGGGCCGGCAAGTCGTCGCTGTGCCGCGCCGGGGTGCTGCCCCGGGTGGCCTCGGGGGCGCTGGACGAAGGCCGTGAGCAGCTCATCGTCACGCTGTGGCCGGGGAGCCGCCCCGTCGACGCGCTGGCCGCCGCGCTCGCGCCGCTGCTCGGGCGCAAGGAAGCGGAGCTCGTCGAAGCGCTGGTGGCCACGCCGGCCTGGCTGGGACAGGCGCTGCGCGAGACGTACTCCCGCGGGCGCGGCCTGTTCCTGTTCATTGACCAGTTGGAGGAGCTGCTCACCCTCGCCGAGCCGGTCCAGGCGGCGCACTTCGCCCGGCTCCTGGGGGAGCTGGCCCTGCCGTCCTCGGGGGTGCACGTGCTGATGGCGGTGCGCGGGGACTACCTCACGCGCCTGTGCGCGCTCCCGGGCCTGGGGGACGAGGCCGAGCGGGCGCTCTACATCCTCCGCCCGCTGTCACCCGAGAGCGTCCGCGAGGCCATCGTCGGTCCCGCGCGCTCCCAGGGTGTGGCCTTCGAGTCCGACGCGCTGGTGCAGGCACTCGTGGCCTCCACGGCGCACGGCGTGGGCAGTCTTCCGCTGCTCCAGTTCGCGCTCGCGGAGCTGTGGGAGCGGAGAGATCCCGCACGGGGCCGCATCACGCGGGAGGCGCTGGATGCGATGGGCGGCGTGGCCGGAGCGCTGTCCCGGCATGCCGACGGGGTGCTCGCGCGGCTGAGCCCCGAGGAGCACGCGGCGGCGCGGCGGCTCCTGCTCCAGCTCGTGACGGGGGAGGGGACGCGCATCGAGCGGGGCGTGGAGGAACTCGCGGAGGCTTCGGACACCGCGGCGCGCACCGCCCTTCGCGCGCTCGTCGACGGCCGCCTCCTGCACATGCGCACCGAGGGGGGACCGCCGCGCTGCGGGATCGCCCATGAGTCGCTCATCCGGAGCTGGGGCACGCTGCGCGACTGGCTGGATGACGACATCGGACACCGGGTGCTGCGCAAGCGCGTGGAGGCGGCCGGCGCGGAGTGGGAGCGGCTGCGGCGTGCCAGCGACGCCCTCTGGGGGCAGCGGCAGCTGGAGGAAGCGCGGCTGCTGGAGCCTTCCACCCTGGGGTCGCGGGAGCACGCCTTCCTGCGTGCGTCCCACCGGGCCGTGGCCCGCGCGCGCTGGGGCAAGGGGCTCGCGTTGCTGGTCCTCGCGCTCGCGGTCCTCGCCTCCTATGGCGGGCTTCGTCTGCAGGAGCACCTCGAGGATTCGCGCTTCATCGCCGCCGAAGTCGGCACGGCGCGGGAGGCGCTCATCGCGGGCCGCGCCCTCGCCGAGCAGGCCCGCGTGGGCCGCGAGGAGGCGATGACGCTGTTCGATGGTCGGACGACGGCCTCCATGAAGCTCGAAGCCCCGCCGGGACCCGCGAACCTTCGTCAGCTCGCCGAGCGCAGATGGACCGAGGCGCTGGCCCTGCGGGGCCAGGCGGATGCGGCCTACACCCGCGCCAACCGGAGCCTGGAGCGGGGCCTGGATCGCGACCGGCACCACGGGGACCTGCGCCGGCTCGTCACGGAGGTCCTTCATGAACGCGTCCTCCTCGCCGAGCACTTCCTCCTGCGCGATGAGCGTGACGAGTGGATGCGGCGACTGACGGAGGAGGTGGAGACCGCGAAGGTGGGCGGCGAGCGGCTGCGCGGCCTGCGGGCACCGGCGCAGCTCGAGGTCGTGACCACGCCTCCTGGCGCCCAGGTCGAAATCGAGCGCTACACCCAGAAGGAGGGAACGTTCCGCCGGGAGCCCGTTGCCGGGATCGGGCCGTTGGGCCCGACGCCCCTGGCGGGCCTCTTCCTTCCCGAGGGCTCCTACGTGCTCCACGTCACGCAGCCAGGGCGTGTGCCGGTGGACCTGCCGCTGCTCCTCACGCACGGCGCCCGCGAAACCATCCGCCTCGTGCTTCCCACCGAGGTCCCCGAGGGTCATGTCTACATCCCGCCCGGGTGCTTCCTCCTGGGCCGCTCCGAGCCGGAGATGGTGCGCAAGTTCTCCTACAGTGCGCCCCTCCATCGGTACTGTCTCTCCGACGGGTATGTGATCGGGCGCAACGAGGTGACGTTCGGTGACTGGCTGACCTACCTGGACGACCTGCCTCCCGACGCACCCGCGAGGCGGATCCTCGAAGAGCCGCGCTTCGGCCCCGGTGGGGCGGTCACGCTGCGGCAGCACCCCAAGGGGGAATGGCGCTTCACGTTCTATCACTCACCCGAGTTCTTCCAGACGGCGAGGGAGGGTGAGCCCCTCGTCTACGCAGGGCGGCCCCGGCGAAACACCGTCGACTGGAAGCGCCTTCCCCTGTCCGGCGTGTCCGCTCAGGACCTGGACGGTTACTTCTACTGGCTTCACCAGACGAAGCGGCTGCCGGGCGCCCGCCTGTGCGGACAGCACGAATGGGAGCGCGCGGCCCGAGGCGCGGATGGCCGCCGCTATCCTCATGGCGACGAGCTCCAGCCCGACGACGCGAACATCGACGCGACCTACGACCGGCTGCCCCTGGCCTTCGGGCCCGACCCGGTGGGCTCCCATCCCGTCTCCGTGAGCCCCTTCGGCCTGGAAGACATGGTGGGCAATGCCTATGAGATCACGCGCTCCGTGACGCCGGAGTTCGGCCGGGTCGTGAGCCGGGGCGGCTCCTGGTATTACGACTTCTTCGCTGCGGCCAGCGCGGACCTGTCCCCCGGGGACCCGACGGCGCGCGACGTCCGGATCGGCGCGCGCGTCTGTGCTTCGTTCGAACCCCGGTAGTGGGCCTCACGACAGGCTTCAGCTCATCGGTTCCCGACGACGTTGAGCACCCGGCCGTCATCCGCAAGCTCACCACGCGTATGCCATTGGGCGGTGGGCCTCTTGAGCCTCGAAGCCGATGGGTTACACTCCGCGCGCGCTGCGTCATGGGGCCGCCGCGCTGGGACAGGTGATTCGTGGCTGAAGAGATTGTGTACCGTCACACCGTCGAAGGTCTCTTCCGCTCCATCGGCAGCCGCCTCACCCCGGACCTGAAGCTCCGCCTGCGCGAGGTCGGCATGGACCTGGACGCGGAGGTGCCCCCGAACACGTCCCGGCAGGTCTTCGCCGAAGCGCTCCGCATCACCGTGCAGCACCTCCACCCGGAGGCCCCGGCGGAGGAGGGCTACCGGCGGCTGGGCGTCGGCATCATCCAGGGGCTGGCCCAGACGCAGCTGGGCAAGGCGCTCATGTCGATGTGGCCCATCTTCGGGCCCGAGCGGGTCGTCGTCCGCATCCAGGAGAGCTTCGAGACGGTGAACAACTACCAGAAGAGCGAGCTCATCTCCCGGGGCCCCGCGGACCACCTCATCCGGGTGAGCGAGTGCAACGGCAACCCGGGCTACCTGCGGGGCATCATCGAAGCGAGCCTGGCCCGGGCGGGCGCCCGGAACCTGCGCGTCGAACCGGCCGACTTCGACGGCCAGGGCTGCTCCTACCGCGTCCGCTGGGACCCCTGAGACGGCTGCGTCGCGCGCGGACGCGGATGCCTTCCACAAAGACGCGCCGCCCCCGTCCTTTCGGGGGCCCGGCCCTCCAGGCGGTGCCATCCCCAGACGAGATACGGGAATTCAGGGAAGTGGCTCGCCTCGTGCAGTCCAGGGCTGCGATGCACCCCTTTTCCAAGGACTGCTCTTCCATGAAGCGTTCTCGCCAATCCCTGCTGCTGTCCGGCGCCGTGGGGCTCACGGGCTGCCTGGCGCTGTCCCTCTCCGCGTGCAAGGTGCCGGAGGCCAACGCGGCCGAGTCCACGGCTCCGAAGAAGCCCGCCGCCGGGAAGGTCGTCCCTGCTTCGTCCAAGACCCCCGACGCCCGGCCCGGCACCGACGTCAAGACGCCGTTCGCCGCGGTGCGCCGCGCCTTCGAGCTCAACTCCGTCAACGCGAACCCCTTCGCGGACAACAACGGGCAGATCCCCGCCCAATCCCAGTACTCGGGGCCGCTGTTCAACCTGAGCCATGACTACCCCACGAGTCCCGTCGCCCCGCCCGCCAATCCCCCGTGGATCGCGGCGCTGAAGGGCCGGCCCATCGGGAAGGACAACGCGATCGCGTACGTCAACGCGCTCAAGGACTACATCGCGTCGGACATGAAGACGCTGCTCTACAACTATCCCCAGTGGGATGCGGCGCAGGCGGGTTGGTACAACGAGCCGTGGCTCGCCTCCATCCGCGAGAGCATCCACGGCACCTACGTGGGCTCCGAGTTCCCCGCCAACACCTTCGCCGCGTCCGGCCTGAAGGTGGACATGACCACGTACGTCCTCACCTACTACGACGACGTCGCGGCCTACGCGCTGGGGCAGGTGTGGGGCAAGACGGCGATGAACCCCACGCTCACCAACACGTCCGGACAGTTCCCGGAGGGCTCCATCGTCGTCAAGGCGGCGCTCACCAGCGCCCTGGCCCAGGACTGGCCGGTGATGGAGGGGGCCACCACCTGGCCGCTCTACGTCGTGCCGCCCAATGGCCCGCCGACGGCGCCGCCGCAGGTGATGAACGCGTCGGTGATGCAGTTCGACATCATCGTCAAGGACACCAAGACGGCGCCCAAGACGGGCTGGGTGTTCTCCACGCTCGTCTACGACAAGCGCGTGCCGGGCGACGCGTGGGCCAAGATGATCCCGCTGGGCGCCATGTGGGGGGATGATCCGAACGTCAACTCCACGCAGAACCCCAGCGCGCCGCTCATGGAGACGGTCATCAACCCGGTGGCGCCCGCGTACTCCAAGGCGACGCTCGGGTGGGGCGGCCGGCTCTCCGGCCCGAACGACGGCGCCGTGGTGGCGCCGGCCTACTACAACGGCCAGCAGGTCGCGTCCGTCCCGGCCTCGTCCTGCATGAGCTGCCACAGCGTGGCCGAGTGGCCGATGAAGAGCTTCCTGCTCCCCAGCCCCACGCTCCCGCCGCAGACGGTGGGCGACGCACTGGTGATTGAAGTCCCGGGCTCGCCGGGTTGGATGAAGTGGTTCCAGAACCAGCCAGGCAACGTGCCGCTGGACCCGGGCACCACGCCGCTCGACTTCGACATGGTCTTCGCCTTCAAGTCGCTGCCGGCCTGGCAGCAGGCCACCCAGGGCAAGAGCGGAATGCAGGCCTTCGAGGCCGCGGACGCGCTCCACGGCGCGCCGCCCGTCAACCCGCGCGACCTCAAGTACAACGGCCGGTAACACGGCCTCTCCGAACCTCCCCGGCCGCCATCCGAGCGGCCGGGGTTCTTCGTGTCTGTTCTATGCTCCAGGGGCACGCCGTCGCATCACGGCCCGAGACACCCGGAGCAGCCCTTGACGCGTTTCCAGACCCGCGGTCGCATGTTGTGTTTCACGGGAGCCCTGTTGCTCTCGCTCGCCTGTGGTCCCCAGCCCCAGGGAGAGGGGGGAGAGCTCGTCCCGGCGGAGGAGCTGGGTGAGTCCACCGCGGCCCTCACCGCTCCGACGCTGCTCGAAGCCGTTCCAGGCAACGGACAGGTGACGCTCCAGTGGAGCGCGGGGCCCGCGGGCACCCAGGGCTACCAGGTGCGCTTCCGCGTGGCCGACGGCAGCTGGGTGTACCGGAGCGCGGGGACGGCCACGACCTACCCCGTGACGGGGCTGACCAACGGCACCCGCTACGAGTTCCACGTGCGCATCAAGGGCTCCACGGCCGAGACGACCTCCACGTACTCGAATGGCCTGTACGCGACGCCGACGGCGGACGAGTGCTCGGGCAACGCGGTCCGCCACATCACCGTCACCGGCGCGGGGACGAAGGATGGCCTGACGGCGCAGAGCGCCGGGACGCTGGCGAACCTGAACGCGTTCATCCAGGCGGTGGGCCCGGGGGGCCAGGTGTGCATCCACGGCGGCATCTACGGCACGGGGACTTCCGTGTCCCAGGGCGGCGCGCTGGGGGCTCCCGTCACCATCAAGGGCGTGGCGGGCCGGCCCGTCTTCCAGTCCACCTTCGAGGCGTCCACGCGCGCGAAGACGGGGCCGGTGGCCTTCCAGGTGCGCGCGAGCAACCTCGTGTTCCAGAACCTGGAGTTCCGCCACGTGGGCACGTGCTTCGCGTTCAAGTCGGCTTCGCCCGTGTCGCACGTGACGCTGCGCCAGTTCCGCGCGGAGAACGTGGCCACCTGCGTGGACGTGGAGCGCTCCACCACCGCGGCCTTCACGGACCTGACCATCCGCGATGCGATGATTTTGCAGTTCACGCGCGGCGGCATCTTCCTCGCCTCCCACACGAACAACTCGCTCGTCGAAGACGTCTACATCGACATGCAGCCGGAGCTGATCGGCGGGCAGGGGAGTGACTACCCCGTGGGCATCGCCCTCTACGACACCACGAACAACGTCACGCTGCGCCGGGCCACCGTGATGAACGTCATCGGCATGCAGACGGGCTACACGCAGGGGGATGGAATCGACGGGGAGAGCTCCGCGAGCGACGTCCTCCTGGAGGACAGCTACTTCCGGGGCTCGGAGGACGGCTGCGTCGACACCAAGGTGCGCAACATGCTCATCCGCAACACCGTCGCCGCCGAGTGCAAGCGCAACTTCCGCCTCTGGCAGTCCGTCACGCCGGGGCCCCGCGTCGAGAACGTCACGAGCTACCAGCCGCGCGACGGCCACTTCTTCATGCGCTCGGGCGCCACGACGGCGAAGAACATCGGAGTGTACTCCAGCAACGCCGCGAAGCTGGTCGCCTATGACTGCGACACGGCGTGCACCTTCAACGTGGAGGGCATCCGCGGGACGCTGCTGGATGGCAGCAGGCTCAACGCGACCGGCACCGTGACGGGCAACACCCTCGTGTACGGCCAGGCGGTGACCATTCCCGCCGTGCCCAACCCCACGACGTTCACGCCGTAGCGAAGGCAAGCAGACAGCAAGAGGCCCCCGGGTGTTTCCACCCGGGGGCCTCTTTCGCGTCCCGGCTCATGCCAGGTCGAACAGCAGCGCCTCCACCGGCTCGGTGGCGACGAGCACGAGGCTCGACTCGTCCGACACGGCGACGCCGTCACCGGCCTTGAGCGCCACGCCGTTGAGCGTGCCGGCGCCGCGCGCCAGCTGGACCCAGGCGTGACGGCCCTTGGGCAGCGTGTACTCGGCCTTCTCGCCCGGGCTCAGCAGCGTGCTGGACAGCAGCACGTCCTGGTGCACGGTGAGGCTGCCGTCGCGGGCGTCGGGGCTTGCGACCACGCGCCAGCGTCCCTGCCGCTCCTGCTCCGGAAAGAGCTTCTGCTCATACTCGGGCTTCAGCCCCTTCTTGTCGGGGATGATCCAGATCTGCAGGAAGTGCACGTCCTCGTTGGAGCCGTTCATCTCGCTGTGCATCACGCCGGTGCCGGCCGTCATGCGCTGCACCTCTCCGGCGCGCAGCAGGCCGTTGCCTCCGGTGCTGTCCCGGTGCGCGATGGCGCCGCTGAGCGGGTAGGTGATGATCTCCATGTCCCGGTGCGGGTGCGTGTCGAAGCCCTCGCCGGACGTGACGCGGTCCTCGTTGATGACGCGCAGGGCGCGGAAGCCCATGTGGTCCGGGTCGAAGTAGCTCGCGAAGGAGAAGGTGTGGTGGGAGTCGAGCCAGCCGTGGTTGGCATGTCCGCGGGCTTCAGAGGGTCGAACGTTCATCATGATGGGGTGCTTCCTTTCTCCCAACACAATGCGAGTCCGAAGCCCCCTTGGCCAGACACGGAAGTCGGGACGCATTGTTCCACCCATGGGACGCAACGCGACGCCAGCCTCAGCGCTTCGCGCGCTTGAGCGGCTCCTGGCGCACGGGCCAGTGCTCGCGCAGGTGCTCCACGAAGGCCATCACCTTGGGCACGTGGTGCCGGGTGGGCGGGTAGACGGCGTGCACGGGCGCCCCCGCGGAACTCCAGTCCGGCAGCACGCGCTGCAGGCGCCCGCTGTCCAGGTCCTCCACGCAGTGCAGGCCGGGCAGCAATGCGACCCCTGAGCCCGCCACCGTCACCGCGTGCAGCATGTCCGGCTCGTTCACCACCAGCCGGCCAGACACCGTCACCTCCACGGACCGCCCCCCGGCGTGCAGCGTCCAGACGTTGCCCTCCAGCGCGGTGCCGAAGAGCAGGCAGTCGTGCTTCGCCAGGTCGGCGGGCGTGCGGGGCGCGCCCTTGGCTTCGAGGTAGTCCGGCGAGGCCACCACGACGCGCTCGATGTCCCCCAGCCTGCGCGCCATCAGCGACGAGTCCGGCAGCTTCCCCGCGCGCACGGCCAGGTCCATGCCTTCCTCCACCAGGTCCACCGCGCGGTCCGTGCACAGCAGCTCCACCTGGACGTCCGGATACCGCTCCAGGAACCCGGCCACCAGCGGCGCGAGGAAGGGGACGGACAGCGGCGTCGTCACGCGCAGCAGCCCGTGCGGACCGGCCTGCATGCGCGTCACTTCCTGCTCCGCGGCCTCCGCCTCCTGGACGATGCGCTCACAGTGCGCGTAGTACGCCCGCCCGACCTCCGTCAGGTGCAGCTTGCGCGTCGTGCGCTGCAAGAGCTGCGCGCCCACGCGCTCCTCCAGTTCGGACACCTTGCGGCTCACCGTGGACTTGGGCATCCGCAGCGCGCGCGCCGCCGCCGTGAAGCTGCCGGCCTGCACCACGCGGGCGAAGACGAGGAGTTCGTTGAGGTCCATGGCCGTCCCGGAGCGCAAGGACTGTCCCAGGAGTGGAACAGTTCATCCTGTTCGTCCCATCTAATCCGGACGCCCCCGCACCGCTACCTTGCTCTTCGTCGGAACACAGCAACGCCCACCACTCACGACAGGGAAGACGACCATGGCCACGAACCTCTGGAACATCGACACGACCCACACGGGCATCCACTTCAACGTCCGCCACATGGTCATCGCGAAGGTGCGCGGCAGCTTCCAGCAGTTCAGCGGGACGCTGACCCTGGACGATGAGAACCTCGCCGCGTCCGCGGTCTCCGTCCGCATCGACACGGCGAGCATCAACACGGGCGTCTCCCAGCGCGACAACCACCTGCGCTCGCCGGACTTCTTCGACGTGGAGAAGTTCCCCGCCATCACCTTCGAGAGCACGAAGGTGGAGAAGGGCTCCGGCACGGGCCTGCGCGTGACGGGCAAGCTGACCATCCGCGACATCACCCGCGAGGTGGTGCTGGAGGCGGAGGCGCTGGGCGTCGGCAAGGACCCCTGGGGCAACCTGAAGGCCGCGTTCGAGGCGAAGACCTCCGTGGACCGCCGCGACTTCGGGCTCACGTGGAACCAGGCGCTGGAGGCGGGCGGCGTGCTCGTGGGGGAGAAGATTGAAATCACCCTCGAGGTGCAGGCGGCCCGGGCCCCGGCAGGAGAGCAGGCGGCTTGAGCCTGGCCACGCTCCACCCGCTGCAAATGAAGAAGGACCTCCACTCGCCGTGGAGGTCCTTCCGGGACTGCGGCTGCGACTGCTTGGAGGGTTACAGCTCGGAGGCGGCGGTCAGCGTGAAGGCCACGGACGCTTCCGCGCCGGAGCCCACGGTGGCCGTCGTCGGGTGGCCGGGCTCGCTCGTGAAGCTCACGCCCGCGGGGCCGACCAGGTCCACCGAGTAGGTGCCGGGCAGCAGGTACTTGAAGTCCGCCACGTAGACGCCGTTGGCGCCGGCGGTGAAGGCCATCGGCTCGCGGCCGCCGTCGGCGTTGACGAGGACGGCGGTGAAGTGGCTCAGCTGCACCTGCGCATCACCGATGACGGGCAACTGCACGCCCGCGCCCAGCCGGAGCGTCACTTCCACGTTGCCGGAGAACTCCAGGTCCGCGCCCTTGATGACCGGGCCCATCACCCAACGGCCGGAGCCACCCGCGGCGCGGCCGAAGCTCTGGGACACGTCGAAGTCCACCAGGATGACCTTCTGGCCCCCGTCGCTGGTGACGGAGACGTCCGCGTCCTTGTCGAACTTCACCTTGAGGCCGGAGCTGGCGGCGCTCGGCATGTGCAACTCGCCGTCCACCTGGGTGCCCGGGGGCAGGCCCTCGTAGTTGGCGGAGGTGGAGTAGATGCGGCTGCCGCCGTCCTCCTTCACCTGCACGTAGCCGCCGGTGATGACGAAGCGCAGCTCGCGGTAGTTGCCGGTCGGAACCTCGACGTCCTTCACCAGGTCCGCCGCGTCGTTGGCCAGCGTGAGCAGGTCGGTGGTGATGGGCTCGCTGCGCAGGACGACCTCGCCCTTGCCCTCGGCGCCCTCCTCACCGTCGACGCTGCCCTTCAGGTAGACCTTCGAGATGGTGACGACGGCCTTCTCGAACGTGTCGCCAGGAGCGTCGGTCAGCTTCACCGTCACGCGGCCGGTGGAGTCATTGCCACAGGCGGCGAGGCACAGCAGCCCCGTGGCCAGCAGGAGGGAAGAGGACAAGCGACGAAGGGAGGTCATGGAATGGGCTCGGGGGATGCGCCGGGGCCTGGTCAGGCGCCCGGCTGGTATTGAACAGACAGAAGACCCGCCGGGGTCTGTACCGGCCACGGCGGGATGAAAGGGATTGCTTCAGCCGATGACCGGCCAGCAACCGCCTTCCTGGCACGTGAGGCCATTGCAGCAGGGAGCCCCCTCTTCGGCGTCGCACGCGGCGCCCTCGGGGAAGCACGCGGGGCCGGCATCCACCGCGCCGCCCGTGCCAGCATCCACCGTGCCGGCATCCACCGTGCCGGCGTCCCCACTGCCCACTCCGCCGTCGGTGGGCGTCTCGCCTTCGCAGGCGCCCACGGTGTCGCCATGGCGCAGGTGTGCCTGCACCGCGGGCAGGCCCACCACGAGGGTGTGCGCGTTGGCGGGGTTGCCGGGCGGGATGTGGCAGATGGTGGCGCGCAGCGCGCCGCCCGGGCCTTCGCCTTCGTCCGTGGCGGGGGCTTCCGCCTCCGCGCTGCCCAGGTTGTCGCCGTCCGTGCCGAGCAGCGTGTCGGACTCGCTGGAGCTACCGCAGCCAACGAACAACAGTGCGCACAACGCCATCTTCAGCGCGGACGAAGAAGCCGACAGGTTTCGCATGGGAATCCTCCAGGTGAGTGGAACCGCCTTCACCTCCCCGGTCCGAGCGGAGGCGCCCCCTGGAGAAAGACCTGGTTGGGGAGCGAACGGCCACGGCCCTGAAGCGACTTTCCGGGCTGACACGCTCAGCTCACGGCGGGACGCACCGGGCGTCCACGTACGTGGCACCCTACTGGCGGTAGGCCTGACAGGTGGTGGTGTGTGCGGGATCCGGAAGGCAGCGCTCCTGCTGACACGTGAAGCCCATGTCGCACGGGGGCCTGCCACTGCCGCACTTCGCCACGCACGCCATCTCGTCGCCGGGCACGTCCTCGCAACGCGTGTCCTCGGCGCACTGCCAGTTGCCGTTGCAGGAGGCGCACTGCGGGCCCGGCCCTTCGCAGCGGAAGCCGCGGCAGACGAGCGGCGAGCCGCACGCGCTGTCATCCAGGCACTCCACGCACTTGCCGTTCGGCGCGCACACGCTGTCGTTCGCGCAGCCCGTCTGCGCGCAGCCCTTGCCCGCGTAGGCCTCGTCCGGCAGCAGCTCCACCTTCAGCAGCTTCTGCTGGCCTCCGCCCACGCAGTCCAGGAGGGAGCGCTTGGGAAAGTCCGGCGCGGAGATGCTCAGCGTGTAGCAGCCGTCCGGCAGGGGGCCCACGCGCCGGTTGCCGTCGTCGTCGAGCGGCAGGTCCGCGAGGGGCGTGTCGTCCACGGACGCCTGCCCCTGCTTGATCTTCAGGTTGCCCCGGGCGCGCACCTTCACGGAGAGGGTGCTGGCGGGGCCGGGCTCCACGTCCGCCACCTCCACGGACTGACCGCCCTGCACCGTGAGCGGCACGCGCGCGGCCTTGTCCGCCGCGGCCACGATGAACAGCTCCGCGGGGCCGGCGGGCACGTCGTGCAGCGTGAAGCGCCCGTCCGCGTCCACGGTGGCGCGCACGTCGGGCGCGCCCATCACGGACACCACGGCCACGGCGGGGTCGAACTGCGTCAGCCGCCCGTGCACGGTGCCCGCCTGGAACGGCGCGTTGTCCAGGCTGCCGCAGGCGGCGAGCCCCAGCGCGAGCAGCGTCAGAGGGAGGCGCGAAATGGAATGGCGCATCAGAAGCGGTACCCCACGCCGGCGTGGCCGCCGAGGAAACCCACCGCCTGTCCCCGGGAGTCCACCACCACGTACGTCAGCAGGAGCTGCGACTGGGCCGTCAGCTCCAACCGCTCGCCCAGGCGCACCGCCAGCCCGGCCACCACGCCGGGACTCACGGTGAAGTAACGCTGGCCTCCGGAGAAGGCCTCCACGTCAAAAGACCTGCGCAGGTACAGCGCGGCCACACGCGGCCCGGCGAAAAGCGTCAGCCGCTCCCAACGCCACAGGTACGGCGCCGCCACACCCAGCGTGAGCGCCGTGTAGCCGAAGGGCACCTCGCTGCCGGGGGCCACCTGGAGCGTGCGGTTGCCCCGGCCGAAGCCCACGTCCACCATCAGGCCCAGGTTTTCGAGCGGGACGTCCTCCAGCCGGAGCACCACCCCCACCTGGGGCGCCGCGGGCAGCACGTCGCGCCGGCTCTGGGCGTCCGCGAAGGACACCATGCCGCCCACGAGCGACAGCGAGCGCCGGGGAATGGCCTCCGACAGCAGCTGCTCCAGCGGCAGGCGCTGGCCCTGCATCACGTTGACGTCACGCCGCACGAGGACGGTGTCGCCCTTGGTGAGCTCCACGGTGCGCCTGCCCGGGCCCACCGCGGTGCCGCCCGGCAATTCCAGGCGCGGCTCGCCGTCCACCTTGAGCGTGAAGCCGTCCAGGCGCGGGTTGTAGGAGAACATCTCCGGCTGGCCCGCCCGGTCGATGCGGCCCGCGAGGATGACCGGATCCGCGCCCACCTCCAGGATCTCCGCCGACGGCCGCTGCCGGCCCTCGGTGAAGGCGAAGGTGCGGCGGCGCGAGAAGTCATGCGCCTCCGTGGCCGTCACCGCGCCGTCGCCGTTGCGGTCCGCGGCGCCGCCCAGCCCCTCCACGAGGAAGTGCGTGTAGATGTCGTTGCGAAGGCTGTCGTCCTCGCGCGCCGTCTCGCCCCAGTCGCTCGCGGCGAACACCATGGAGGCCCGGGAGGACTCCTCCAGCGGGCGCGCGTAGAAGCCGGACTTGATGCCGGCCAGCTCCGCCTCCAGCTCGCGGGGCAGCAGCGACTTGCCGCTGCCGCTGTGGCACGTGGCCAGCACCAGCAGCCGCCGCCGGCTGGGCAGCTGTTCGAACTCCAGCTTCAGCGCGTCCATGGAGAGCGCCGTCTGGGGGATGTCGCGGTAGGACGCGTCCCGGGTGACCAGGTAGCGCGTCAGTTCGCCCCGGACATCGCGCGCGAGCGTGCCGTGCGCGGACAGGTACACCACCACCACGTCGTCGGGCCGGGTGGCCTCGCGCCGCAGCTGCCGCAGGGCCGCGAGGATGGCCTCCTTCGTCGTCTCCTCCGGGCGCGTGAGCACGCGCACCTGGTCGAAGTGGCCGCGCGTGGGGTCCTTCAGCACGGCCCCCAGGTCGATGGCGTCCTTGGCGGAGAAGCGCAGGTCGCGCCACCGGGGGTCGTCAAACGCGGACACGCCCACGAGCAGCGCGAGCCGCCGGGGCGTGTAGGCGCGCGACAGGTCGGATTCCGCGAGCCGGAGCGGCACGAGGCCGCCCTTGTCACCGGACGTGGCGGATGGGCCCGCGCAGGCGGTGAGGGCAGCGAGCAGGAGGAAGAGGAGTCGCGTCACGGTTGGCGCGAAGTCTGACCTGTCTGGACGCGCACGTCGAACCGGGACACCGTCCCCGGGCGCGAGTCCGAAGCTTCATCCGTCCCCAGGGCCGCGAGCGCGTCCGCCTCCGTGGCCGGCTCCCAGGCCGCGAAGGCGACCAGCACCAGGGCGAGCGGGCCCTCGTCCGTCTCCAGGCTCACGCCCGCCAGGCCCTCCGGCCCCGCCAGGTCGTGCGTCCCGGCCTCCAGGGGGAAGTGCCCCAGGAGCTCCGGCGGCTGGTTCTCCCGCTGCTGGTAGAGCAGCGCGGTGCCGGACTCGGTGGCGTGGTAGCGCACGAGCAGCACCTCGTCCTTGGAGACCGTGGCGCCCGGGTCCAGCCGGCGCAGCCCGCCGTCCACGCCCCGGGCCACGACGGCCAGCTCCAGCGAGATGCGGCCTGAACCCTTCAGGTTCTCCGGGGACAGGTCCCGGGTGGCGCCCGGGCCCTTCACGAGGGGGACCATCACCACCATCACCACGGAGGCCGCGAGCGCTCCCGCCATCCAGCCCCAGTACCGGGCCGGGGGCGCGGCGAAGCGCCGGGGCGGGGCAGGACGGCGCAGGGGGATGACAGGGGCGGTGTCCTCTTCGGCCGCCGCGTCCGCGGGAGCGAGCTGGAGCAGGAGGGCATCCACCCGCCCGTCGAGCGGATCCGTGTGCGTGGCGAGGAAGGTCTCACAGGCCTCGCAGGGCGAGGCCAGGTGCTCACGGAACCAGGCGACGGCTTCGGGCTCGCGGTCCGCGAGGTCGCGCATCACGGCGGTATCCAGGTGTCTCATAAGTCATTCCCACCGTCCGGCGAGCACCCGTTGGAGGAGCTCCCGCTTGATGCGCCCACGAAACCGGTCCAACCGCATGGTGACCGTGCTCTTGCCCACGCCGAGCTGCTCGGCGATCTCCCGCGCCGTGAGCTGCCCCTCGATGTAGAAAAGCTGCACGGTCTTCTTCTCCTCGCCTTCGGGCAGCTCGGCGATGAGTTGCCGCACCACCGCGATGTCGCGCTCCACCTGGAGCGCGGACGGCAGCGCCGGGACCGTCTCCGGCTCCGGATCCGCCAGGTCCTCTTCCATCCGCTGCAGGGCGTTGCGGCGCTCCAGCCGCGTACGAGCACGGTTGCGCGCAATGGTCAGCAGCCACGGGGTGAAGGCGCTGGCCTCCTTCAGCCGGGGAAGCCCCCGAAAGGCCCGGACGTAGGACTCCTGCAGCACGTCCTCCACCTCATCGGCATCCAATGTGCCGAAACCCGCGACCAGCCGCGCCACCATGGGCCGCGTGCTCCGGTACAGCTCGCTGAAGGCGGACGACTCCCCCTGCGTCGCACGCCGTACCTGGTCCGTGACTGCGTTTGTTTCACCCACCTGCCTGGAAGACCTCCCCCTGAGCGAATCGGCCACAGGTCTGGATTCTTCCTCGCACGGCGGACCGGGTGGGAGGATTCACCACCCGGGCGGCGGGGGGAGCCGTGCTGACGGTCAGGGCTTCGCGGACACCTTCCACAGGGTGTTGCTGGCGTCGTCCGCGACCAGCAGCGCGCCGTCGGGCAGCAGCGTGATGCCGACGGGCCGGCCGTACACCTGGGCCTGGGCCGCGTCCGCGATGAACCCCGTGAGGAAGTCCTCCGGCGGTCCGGAAGGCCGGCCGTTCGCGAAGGGGACGAAGACGACCTTGTAGCCGGACAGCTCCGAGCGGTTCCACGAGCCGTGCTGCCCGATGAACGCACCGCCCTGGAACCGCTTCGGGAAGGCCTGCGCCTCGTAGAACGCCAGCCCGAGCGACGCGGTGTGCGCGCCCAGCGCCACGTCCGGCACGAGCGTCTGCTTCACCAGGTCCGGCCGCTGGCCCGCCAAGCGGGGATCCTCGTTCGCGCCGAAGTAGGCGAAGGGCCAGCCGTAGAAGCCGCCGTCCTCCACGTGGGTGAGGTAGTCCGGCACCAGGTCCTCGCCCAGGTCGTCGCGCTCGTTCACGACCGTCCACAGCACGCGTGTGCCCGGCGCCCAGCCCATGCCCACCGGGTTGCGCAGGCCGCTGGCGAAGCGCGTCACCTCGAAGCCCTCCGGGGCCAGGGGCCGCTTGCCCTCGGGCCACCCGACGACCGAGCTGTAGCGCTTGACCTTGAAGCCGGGGTCCGGCGCGGGGAGTGCGTGGGAGGGCTCCGGCGGCGGGGTGGAGCGGTGCGCGCAGTCCGCCAGGAGCAGCGCGGCCGTCACGCAGAGCGAGAGTCGGGGGAGCACGGTCATGCCTGGTTTTCTACGGACACCCCTCCCTCCCAGGCGATGGCAGGCTGCCGGACCGCGCGCCCGGGTGTTGAGTTGTGGGAAGCGCGGCCGGCGGCTGGCTCAGCGCAGGACATGGGCCCGCTCAGGCCGTGAAGACAGCCCGCACGCAGCCATCCTCCTTCTTCTTGAAGATCTCATAGCCCCTGGGCGAGTCCTCCAGCGGGAAGCGGTGCGTGGCGAGGAAGGACGGATCCAATTCGCCCTTCACCACGTGCTCCAGCAGGCGCGGCACGTACTTCTGCCCGTGCTGCTGCGCGGTGCGCAGCGTGAGCCCCTTGTTGATGATGGCGCCCAGGGGGAACTTGTCCATCAGGCCGTACACGCCCAGCACGGACAGCGTGCCGCCCTTGCGGCAGGAGAGGATGGCCTCGCGAAGGGCCTGCCCGCGGTCCGAGTGCAGGTGCAGCGCCTGCTTCGCGCGATCATAGGCATGGCCCGGTCCGGTGCCATGGGCCTCCATGCCCACCGCGTCGATGCACGCATCCGGCCCCCGGCCGCCCGTCATCTCGCGCAGGGTGTCCACCACGCTCTCCACCTGGCTGTAGTCCACGGTCTCCGCGCCGACGAACTTCCGTGCCATGGCCAGGCGCTCCGGGAAGCGGTCCACGACGATGACCCGCTCCGCGCCCATCAGGTAGGCGCTGCGGGTGGCCATCATCCCCACGCCGCCCGCGCCCCACACGGCGATGGTGGCGCCCGGTTGGATGTCGCAGAACTCCGCGCCCATGTAGCCCGTGGGCGCCGCGTCGGAGAGGAAGATGACCTGCTCGTCGCGCAGGCCCTCCGGCACGAGGAAGCAGTCGTTGTCGGCGTAGGGCACCCGGACGTACTGCGCGTGGGCGCCCGCGTAGCCACCGAAGGCGTGCGTGTAGCCGTAGATGCCGGCGGTGGGTTGGCCGAACGCCACCTGCTGGTATTCGGGCTTGGGGTTGGTGTTGTCACACAGCGAGTAGAGGTTGTGTTCGCAATACCAGCAGTTGCCGCAGACGATGAACGAGGGGACCACCACGCGGTCCCCCTTCTTCACCTTCTTCACGTCGCGTCCCACGTCCTCGACCACGCCCATGAACTCATGGCCGATGATGTCGCCCGCCTTCATCGTCGGGAGGTACCCGTCGATGAAGTGCAAATCCGAGCCGCACGTGGTCGACAGGGTGACGCGCAGGATGACGTCGTGCGGGTTGACGATCTCCGGATCCGGCACGGTCTCCACGCGCAGGTCATTCACTCCATTCCAGCACAGGGCTCGCATGGGCTTGTCCTCCTCTAGTCCGCGCTCGCGCGAGCGGTGGGGTTGTGGTGCAGCGTGGGAATCTCTCCGGTCTCCGCCAGGCTCTTGAACCGGCGCAGCGCCTTCACCGTCTGCAGGGCGGGGATGCCGCGCAGGCGCTTCATGACGGCCTCGGCGAACGCGCCCCCCGGCGGTGAGAAGGACAGGTGCAGCGTCACCTCCGTGCCCCAGTTCCCGGGGGCGGGCCGGAAGCGCACCCAGCCCTGGCTCGCCAGCGTGCTGTTCGCCGCGGCCTCCCAGCGGAGGAACTCCGGCGCGCGCTCCTCGACGACGCGCGAGTCCCACTCCAGCTCGCGTCCCAGCGGGCCGTGGAGCTTCCAATGCCAGTCATCCGCGCTCATGGATTTGACGTCCGCGAAGTGCCCCATGATGCGGCCCAGCGTGTCGGGCTCGCGCCACAGGCGGTACAGCACCTCCGCCGGTCGGCCCACCGTCAGGGTGCGCTCCACCTCGGTGGCGTGTGCGCGTGAGGCTTCGTCGGACGGTGGCGCGTGGCCCCTCGCTCTGGCCGGCAGGGGCGGGGTGTGCCGCCGCGACTGGATGCCTTTGTAGAGCAGGGCACCGCTGGCCAGGGCCACCACCGTGCCGCCCAGGGAGCGCCGCCTGAGCCCCAGGGACACGAGCGTCCCGGCGAGCAGCGCCGAAGCGGCCTGGCTCCATCTTCCCGAAGGGGGAGCCTCCTGGGAGGGCGCTTCCTGAAGGTCGAAGTCCCGCAGGGCCTCGGTTCGTGACATCCGCATGGGTCCTCCCGTTCAGGCGCGCTCCAGGGCGCGTCCGTCAGGACTTTCCCTGCGAAGCTTTGGGGAGCGGGGTCACCGGACAACTGGACCCCACGACAGGACGGGGGGCCTGGCTGCTCGCCCTGCCTCAGTGTGAGGGGGGCATGGCTGGCGCGGCGGTCGTCCGCACGTGCTCAGGCCGGACGCCCAGGCCGATGAGGCGCGCGGGAATGCGTCGCAAGGCGGGGACGTGCTGCATGAGCCACAGGGGCATGGGCAGGCCGGTGCCGTTCGCGGGGGTTCGCAGCGCGGGGCTCAGCACGCGGTCCTGGATGAGGACCTGGGCCCGCTGGGTGAAGCGCGTGGGCCACTCCCGGCGCTGCTGGACCTGGCGCAGGTGTCCGGGCGTCACGCGTCCTTCGAGCAGCGGCGCCGCGAGCAGGTTCGCGGCGGCCACGGCGTCCTGCACCGCGAGGTTGATGCCCACGCCGGCCACGGGCGACATCGCATGGGCCGCGTCTCCGATGCAGAGCAGTCCGGGCTGGTACCAGGTGCGCAGGCGGTCCACGCGCACGGTGAGCAGCTTCACGTCGTCCCAGGTTGCGATCTCCGCGGCCCGGTCCGCGAGGAACGGCGCGAGCCGCGCGAAGTCATCGCGGAAGGAGGCGAGGCCTCGCTGGTGCAGGGGCTCGAAGGCGCCCTTGGCGATGACCCGGCCGCACTGCCATTGGTCGCCCCGGTTGATGAGGATGAAGATCTGCCCGCCCTCGAAGCGGCCCATGGGGTCCACGGGGTCCCCGGGCTTGCGCGTCACGCGGAACCAGAGCACGTCCATGGGGGCGCCCAGCTCCTCCACTGCGAGGCCGGAGCGCTGTCGCACGATGGACGTGCGGCCGTCCGCCGCCACCACCAGCGAGGCGCGCACCTGGAGCGTGCCCTCGGGTGTGCGGGCCTGGAGGCCGACGACCTGGCCCTGTTCGCGCAGCACGTCGGTGACCTCCGCGCACCGGCGCAGGTGGAAGCCGGGGTACGCGGAGGCCTTGCGCGCGAGGAAGTCGAGCAGGTCCCACTGCGGCATGAACGCGATGTAGCGCGCGTGCGTGGGCAGGTGGGTGAAGTCGCCGATGACGACGTCGTGGGAGCCGCTCTGGAACCGCAGCATGGGGGCCTTCTGGTGGGGCAGGGCGAGCAGCTCCTCCATCCACCCCAGCTCGTGCATCAGCTCCAGGGTGGACGGGTGGAGGGTGTCGCCGCGGAAGTCGCGCAGGAAGTCCGCGTGCTTCTCCAGGACCGTCACGTCCACGCCGGCCCGCGCGAGCAGCAGGCCCAGCATCATCCCCGCCGGGCCTCCTCCCGCGATGCAGCACTGCGTGGTGCGCGTCTCGTCCGCCATGGTGTGTCCCCCGGCCCGGAGGACGCCGGGCGCGGGCATCCTAGACGTGCCATCACGCGTCGCGCAGGAGCCCCCAGCGGAAGCCGTCTGGGCCAGGCATGAAATGGCACGATGGCCTCATCCTCCCGGCCGGGGTGCGTGCACGCGGGATGACAGGAATGGGGTCCGCGTGAAGCTCAGCGGGCGTGTGGAGCCTGGATCCCCCGTAGGCGCCTCGGGCGACCGCGGCGCTCACTGATCCGTCGCGGAGCAGGCCCACGCTTGCTGCGCGCCGTCGCAGGGCGCGTTAGGCTGCGCCTCCCCGCAGTCGAGCGCCAGGAGCCGCACCGTGCCCAAGGGTCAAGAGAAGGCGAAGAAGGACAACAAGCCGAAGCTGACGACGAAGGAGAAGCAGGACAAGAAGAAGAAGAAGGAAGAGAAGAAGAAGTAGCCCAGGGCTTCGCGTGCCCCTGGGCACCGTGCTCAGGGGCCGCAGTCCGGGGCCGAGGGACTCCAGGTGTTGCCGGAGTCCAGCTGCAGCTCCTGTCCCGCCACGGCGCCCGTCACGCCGCGCGCGGTGAGCCGGAAGGTCTGCTCGGGCGGGATGCCCGAGACCTCGGCGCGGTAGATGAAGTGGCAGCCGGCCGTCCACGCGGCGTCGGGCACCGGCGCACGGGTGCCATCGAGGCAGGGCTCCGGTGCGAAGCCCACGTCGTCGGCCTTCTCCGAGTAGCGGTCCTTCTCAGCGAAGTACGCCTTCTGGCTCGTGAAGAACGCCCGCAGGTTGCTGGCGCCTTCGCACACCGGGGCCGGCAGGGGCGTGCCCTCGGGGCGGCGCACGCCATGGCAGGAGTCGAGGGTGAGTTCGGCGGGCCACACGCGGACGAGCCTGTCATTCGCGGACCCATGCGTCATGGCGTACGCGAGCCCCTCGGCCTGGCCACCCACCCCCACCGCGCTCACGGTGAAGGTCGTGTCACCGGGCAACGTGCCGGCCACGGAGACCGCATAGCGGAAGTGACACCCCGCGAGCCAACCGGCGTCCGGAGTGGGCACCCGCGTGCCATCCGCGCACGCCGCAGGGGCGGGAAGCAGCGCGAGATCCTGCGTCCACCGGTCCTTCTCACCGAAGTACGCCTGCTGCGCCTCCAGCAGCCCGCGAAACCCCAGGAGCGCCTCGCATTGCAGCCGCTCCCGCAGCTCCTGCGCGGTGCTGCTCGTCGCGGGCGTGACCGCGGCAGGCGTCGGGGCCTGGACCTTCACCGGAGGCGCCTTCACCGGAGGCGCCTTCACCGGCGGGGCCTCGGGCGTGGACCCCGCCGGGCGCTCACAGCCTCCCAACAGCAGGAGGGACGACACGACGAAGGCGGTCCGGCGCGACAGGCTTTTCACTCAGGGCTCCCGGGCTTGGGTTTCCAAGCATACGGCGCGGGCCGGGGCGCCTGGCTGCTTTCCGTTCGCGCTCGCCGGGGCGGTGCCTAGCGCCCCATGAGCTCCAGCAGGACGGCGAAGTGCACGCCCGCCGCGGCGACCACCATCAGGTGGAAGATTTCATGGAAGCCGAAGAGGGTAGGGAGGGGGTCCGGCCACCGGCGCGCGTACACCACCGCCCCCACCGCGTAGAGGGCGCCTCCGAAGACGAGCCACGCGACCCGTCCCAGGCCAATGACGTCCGGCAGCCGCAGCATCACCGGCGCCGCCACGAGCCCCAGCGCGAAGTAGAGGGTGGAGCGGATCCCTCGCGACGTGGAGACGCCGAGCAGCGTGAGCGTCGCGCCCGTGAGGGCCGCGATCCACATCACCCAGAGCAGCTGCCGGCCCCAGCCCTCCGCCGTGTCCAGCGTGGCCATGGGCGTGAAGCTGCCCGCGATGAGCATGTAGATGGACGCGTGGTCCAACCGCTGGAGGCGCTTGTAGGCCGCCGGGCCCCAGGTCAGCCCGTTGTAGATGCCGCTCACGCCGAACATCAGGACCATGCTGCCGCAGAACACCAGGTTGGCCACGTACTGCGCGCCCTGGACGGGGGCCTGCGCCAGCCGCACGCACGCGGCCAGCGCCGCCACGAACGCGAGCATGTGCGAGACGCCTCGGAGTCTGGGCTTCACCTCTTCATCCATGTCCCGCTCGTACCCCTGTCAGGTCATGGCCCCGTCAGCGAACGGGCCACCCCTGACGCAAGAAGGGGGACAGGCGGTTCGCGCCTGTCCCCCCGGACTTCAGCGAGCCCAGGCTACTACCGGGCGGGCTGGGTCACCGTGGCCTGCTGCAGGGCCACGTTCGTCTGCGACAGGATGCGGCCATTCATCGTCGCGCCTGTCTGCAAGGTGACGTCCGTCTTGCAGAGCAGCACCCCCGCGAAGTGCGCGCTGGCCCCCACCGTCGTCCGGCCAGCGACCTGCCAGAAGACGTTCTTCGCCAGCGCACCGCCGGCCAGGGTGACGCGCCTGGCGGCGCTCACCGTCAGGTCGCCCGTCGTCTGGAGGATCCACACGTCGTTCGGACCGCCCGAGAGCGTCACATCCGTCGGCACGGTCACCGTGCTCGTCCACTTGTAGAGCCCCGGGACGAGCGTCTTGCCGCCGATGTTGCCGGAGCCCAGGTTGAGGAAGTCAGGCGTCGGGCGGCCCGCCGCGTTGCTGTAGGCGCCCTCCATGTTGCTGACCGCCGTGGTGAGGTTGGACGGCGTCGGCACCGCGGAGTTGGCGGCGTACGCCTTGCCGACAATCTGGGTGGAGGTCGCGAAGACATTCGTGGCATCCGCGACCAGCGAGAAGCCCGTGAAGTAGCTCGCGGCGGCGGGGCTCACGCCCATGTCCCCCGTCACCGTCGAGGAAGGGACCGAGGAGACGCCGCTCTTGGCCAGGATGGCGAAGTTGCCCGCCGTGCCCAGCGACACCGGCATGGGGCCCTTCGCCGCCGTGGCGCCCGTCTGGAAGCTCCAGGTGAAGGGCTCCATCAGCGCGTTGCCGTTCAGGTCCTTGATGCCGGAGCCGACCGAGGCCGTGAAGAGGGTGTTGGAAGCCAGCGCGCTGTCAGGGGTGAACGTCGCGGTGGTTCCCGGACCGTACGTCACGCGGCCTGACACCTGCGTGGTGCCCTGCCGCACGGTGAAGGTGGCGGAGGTGATGGAGAGCGGATCCATCGCCTTGGTGAAGGTCACGGTGACCTTCCGGTTGATGGCCATGTCGGTGGCGTCCGCGGAAGGCGTTGTCTCACCGACCCTGGGAGGACTGCTGTCCGCCGCGACGCCCGTGGTGAAGCTCCAGGAGCGGGCCGCCGCGAAGCTGGCGCCTGCCGTGGACTTCGCGCTGGAGGTGATGGTGGCGGTGAAGACGGTGTTCGCGGCCAGGGCGCTGGAGGGTGAGAAGGTCGCGCTCGTTCCGTCGGCGCTGAGGGCCACCGTGCCGGGAACCCGCGTCTCCGCCTGCTTCAGCGTGAAGGTGGACTCACCGAAGGGCTCCATGGCCATGTCGAAGCCCACGGACAGCGTCGCGTTGAGCGGCACGTTGGGCTCTCCGTCCATGGGGGACGTGGAGGTGAGCTCCGGCGGCGTCAGCGGCAGGGGCAGGGGCTCTTCCGTCTCGGCGCCACAGGCGGAGACGACCAGCGTCAGCAGGAGGATGCCAAGCCGCGCGGCGAGACCCCCGCGGACGGACGGGTGGCGGGGACCTGCGATAAGGGAACGCATGGGGACTCTTGGGGGTGACCGCGGACGAAGCGAAACGCTTCAAGTCCAGGGCGGTGCGTAAGGAGGACTCCGTTACCCCGTGCGAGGCTCGTCGGGGAGGAGTCGATACGCAATATAGGCTTCTAATCGCTGACGGCAAGGGGCCGCCAGTGATTGGCAACGAATTGTCATCCGTTGCCACCCCCGGGCAGGTCGCGCGTGACTACGCGGCCTGGGGCCGCTGGTCGTCCAGCGTGCCGGACCTGAGCGCCTCGCTGGCCATGCCCGACATGCTCTCCGCCAGGGTCTGGACGGAGCGGGTGACGGTCTGCGTCTCCTCCACCACCTTCAGCGTGCCGCGCATCTGGCTGGACAGCTCCTGGATGGCCTGGGCGATCTGATGGGTGCCCGTGTCCTGCTGGGCCACGGCCTCGGTGATCTGCCGCACGCTGCCGCTGGTGTCGCTGATGATGCCCGCGAGCTTCTGCAGCTGCGAGCCGGAGGTGCGCACCGCGTTGAGGCTGACCTGGACGCGCGCCTCGCCCTGCTCGCTCATCTTCGCGGCCTCGCGCATGCTCGCGCTCACGCCGTCGAGCACGTCGCGGATGCGCTGGGTGGCCCGGATGGACTGGTCCGCCAGGCTGCGCATCTCCCGCGCCACCACGCCAAAGCCCTTGCCGCTGTCGCCGTTGCGCACCGCCTCGATGGCGGCGTTGATGGCCAGCATGTTGGACTGGTCCGCCAGCGTCTTCACGTCGTTGACGATGCCGGACACCTCGCGGGTGCGCTCATCGAGCGCGAGGATGCGCGCGGCCATCTCGGACACCTCGGTGCGGATGGCGGCGAGGTCCGTCAGCGTCCGCTCGATGGCCTCTCCACCTTCGCGCCCCACCAGCTCGGCGCGCTCCGCCGAGGCCGCGAGCAGCCGGGCCTTGTCGGCCGTCACGTGGGAGCCCTGGCGGATCTCCTGCACGGTCTGCTCCAGCTCCTGGAGTGCCGTCGCCTGGCGGCTGATGCCCATCGTCTGTTCCTCGCTGGTGGTGCGAAGCTGCTGCACGACGGCGGCGAGCTCCCCGGCGCCATTGCCCATGCCCTCCGCCAGGTTGCGCACCTCCTTGCGCCGCGCGTCCAGCTGCTGGGCGTGCTCCGCCAGCGAGCGCACCACCAGCGACGAGCGGCGCGCCACGATGCCCACGAGCGACAGCGTGAGGGCGAGGAAGCCCCAGTGCACCTGGCTCTCCGTCACCTCCATGATGCCGAGCGCGGGGAGCGTGGTGAGGACGAGGGTGGCGGCGAGCAGGCCGAGCCCGGTGACGAAGATGCGGGCATCCGGGTCACCCCGCCAGGCCAGCCAGGCCGCGACGCCGACGCAGACCATCAGCCCGGGGAGCGAATAGAGGATGAAGAGGGGAAGCAGGCTCCAGACCGCTGCCAGGTCCACGAGCAGCACCACGGCCTGCAGGACGGCCGGAACGGTGACCACCAACGCGCCCCGGCGGAACCAGCGCAACGTTCCTTCGGGGGCGGTATCGGAGATGAACCACGCGAGGCTGGGCAGGACGCAATACGAGCCCATCATCGTGAAGAGGGCCCCCGCGGACTCCGCGTTCCAGAGCGCCGTGCTCAGGCAGCTCGAACCGATGTTCATCATGCCCGCGCCCACGGCGAAGAAGCCCAGCGCGACGAGCAGCCGCTGCTGGCGGCGGTGGATGGCGGCCGCCAGGGCCACCAGGCCCACGGCGAGCAGCAGCGTCCCCATGACGAAGGGCGCGAGGCCCGTGCGCGTCGCCTGCGCGAGCAGCGCATGGCGCGAGCCCACCCGCGCGTCGCGCATGACGCCGATGTTGGGGCCATGGGCCTGGATGCGCAGGAGCACGTGCCGGCCCACGGCCGAGGGCGGCAGCGGCACCAGGTGCCAGGCCAGGTTCACCATCGTCTCCCTCCCGGTGGGATCCAGCTTCCCGCTGCCGTGGATGCGCCGGCCGTCGACGTACGCCTCGAAGACGTTGGCGACATTGCCCAGGAAGAGGGCGGGTTCGAGCCACGCGCCCGCGGGCACGGGGATCTTCATCCACAGCAGCGTGTTCGCGTCGCGGCCCGGCGGCTCCTTGAGCGCCACCATCTCCTGCCAGCCCTCCGCGCCTTCCGCCTCCTTCGCCCACGTGGGCACCCCGTCGGCGCCCACCGGCGAGTCACCCCAGCGGAAGCGCCAGCCGTCGAGCGCGGGCACCGTCGCCGCTTCCCCCTGCGCATGCGCGGCCGGCGCGAACATCAGGACGAGGAGCAGCGCGGATCCGAGGGCCGCGAGGCGCGAGACACGGGCCTGCGGGGACTTGCTGCTGCGAAGGGGCCTGCGGGGGAGCTCAGGGACGAAGACGCGAGAGAAACCCATGTGGGGCGGATGTTCGGCCGTATCGGGGGCCCCTGTAAAATGGGTCCTCGATGCCTCGCCGCCCTGCCTGCTGGCTCGCGTCAGCGCTGGCGCTGTATACAGTGGGTGATAACACGTAAAACATGAAAGCGGTGCCAGCGTCATCCTGTGACACCGCCTGGGAGTGTGACTCCCAGGGTTGGGCTCCCTGAAAGGCCCTCTCCGGTGGGCCTGCTCGCCTGCCGGTGAGCGGCGGTGAAGCCCGCCTCCGCTCGGATCCGCTCCGAGCGGACGCTGCGGGATGTCAGGGCGGGGAGATGTCGCTCTCTCCCTTGCTCGTCACCCGGTACTCATGCCGGTAGGTCCTGCCCTCGCGTTTGAACTCCTCGACGACGCCGCGGCCGTCCTGGGAGATGGTGAGTCGATACCCCGTGTCACCCTCGGGAGTGCTGGCGTTGTCCCGCATGCCGTAGATCCCGGGAGGGAGCTTGAACTCCTGGCGGGGCGGGCGATCCGGGCAGCAGGCCGTGAGGAAGGCGGAGCCGAGGCCGCTCGTCAGCAGGCCCGCGAGGACGATGCCGAGCTTCTTCATGGCTGCCTCTGGAGGACGAGCTGCCGGTAGAGCTCCCCGGTGCCGCGGAGGGGCTTCGCCTCGAAGAGGGTGGCCTTCATGGCCTCGCCCGTCATCCCCTCCTCGGGGCGCGCGGCGCTCATGCTGTACATGGCCGACGCCGAGCCCACGCCTCCCTCCGGGATGAGGGACACGCCATCCGCGGTGGCGGAGAGGAGCTGGAGGCGGAAGAACTCGGCCTTGTCGAGCAGGGGATCACACACATTGCCCTGGAGCTTCGCGCCCGCGAACAACGGCCAGCCGAGCGCGAGCCCCGCGCTGAAGAGCGCCGCGCTGAGGAGTCTCGAACGTTGCAAGGAATTGATGGACATGGAGTGGGAGCCTCGCCCAATCCGACATGGGTCCGCCAGGGGGGCGGCTCCCGGAGTAGCGTCCCGCTTCGCCTCGCGCGTCATTCCATGTGCCGGCTTCAGGAGCTCCCCTTGACTCTCTCGTACCTCCGCCAGTCCACGCCGCACCGGGGCTGCACGCTGAGCTGGTTCGTGGAGGGAGACGGCCCTCCGGTGGTGATGATCCACGGGGTGGGCATTGGCGCGGCGGGGTGGCGCCCCCAGGTGGAGGGATTGGCGTCCCACTTCCGCTGCCTCTGTCTGGACAACCGGGGGTTCGGTGCCAGCCAGCCGCTCGGCGGAGCGCTGACGGTGGAGTTGATGGCGGACGACGTGCTGGCGCTGATGGACGCGCAGGGCTGGTCGAGCGCGCACGTGATGGGGCATTCGCTGGGGGGGCTGGTGGCGCTGGCGCTCGCGCACCGTGCGAAGGAGCGGGTGCGGAGCCTCGCGCTGTTGTGCACGTTCGCGTCGGGCGCGGTGCCCACCCGGCTCACGCCGCGCATGCTCGCGCTGGGGCTTCGGACGCAGCTGGGCACGCGGCGCATGCGACGCCACGCCTTTCTCCGGATGGTGTTGGCGCCCGACGAGCTGGCCCACGCCGACCGTGACGCGCTGGCGGAGCAACTGGCGGATCTGTTCGGCCATGACCTGGCGGATCAGCCCCCCGTGGCGATGAAGCAGTTCGGGGCGATGCGGCGCGCGGACTCGACCCCGTACCTGCGGGAGTTCGCGGGCCTGCCCACCCTGGTCGTGAGCGCCACGCACGACCCCATCGCGCCTCCGTCCGCGGGCCAGGCGCTGGCGGCCGGAATCCCGGGCGCCCGCTACGTGGAGTTCCCCAATGCCTCCCACGGCGTCACGTTGCGTTTCGCGGAGGAGGTCAATGCGCTCCTGAAGGAGCATCTCGACAGCGCGGAGGCCTCCCGGCAGGCCGCGGCTCCAGCGCGAGCGGGCGAGCGGTAGCGCTCGGCGCACGCCTCCTGCTGCCCTCAGTGCGAGGGGCCGGGGGGATCGGTGTGTTGAGACGGGGGCAGGGTCTGCTCCACCTTCTTGCGCATGAGGCGCCGGGTGGCGGTCTCCTCCTCCTCCGTCCGCTGACGCCGGCGCGCCAGTCCCTGGGTCTCGTCCACGAACCAGAAGACGACCCGGAAGAAGGCCGCGATGACGGTGATCAACAGGGAGGACAGGAACCAGCGCAGCACACCGCCCACCCAGCCGCCCACCGTCACGTCGATGGCGTAGGTCCCCGTGAGCGGGACGAGCACGAACGCGAAGTAGTGCGATGCGCAGTACGGGCAGGACGCCAGATAGCCCAGCCAGGTGTCCTTTCCTCCCAGCCGCTCGCGCAGCCCGGCGAAGATGCGCTCCCGGGTGAGGGTCTGGGCCATGCCCATCACCACGGCCGACACGGCGAAGAGCTGGAACAGGTTCACCTTCACGCGTCGTCTCCACGTCCGGGGCGGAAGTTCACAGCCGGAAGGTGGAGACGGGGCCGGCGAATGCCTCTCGACCCCAGGGACAGGGGAAGGCAGTGGCACGGCCGGTGGTCTGCCCTGCATCCGGGGAGGCTTACGGAGGGCAGGGCCGGTCGAAGTACAGCACCAGCCTGGGCCACACGGCATCCGGTCCGCCGTAGGGCGAGTAGAACTCCACTCCGTCCGACGAGTCACTGCGCAGCCCCAGCTCCAGCCGGAACCCGGTGCCGTTGCCGCCCAGCGTCCCCTGACCGCTGCGCACCAGGCCCGTCACGTCGAACTCCACGGTGGTGAAGGGCGACACGGGCCCCAGTGATGCCAGGGGCGAGGCTTCGAGTTGTGGCCGGGTGTTCCAGGTGCGACTGCCCGGACCCCAGGTGCCCTCCACCACGCTGTACAGCGCGGGTCCCTGGGTCGTGCCGTCGTCGCGCGAGCGCAGCCGCAACACCGCGCGCTTGATGTGGCGTCCGCGCGGGTCCACCAGGAAGCTGAGGAAGCTCTCGCGCGCCACGTCCGAGTCCACCCACAGCGACGTCTTGCGCGACAGGCGTGAGTCCGGGGAGGACGCGGACACGTAGAAGACCCGGTCCGGGTGGTTCACCTCGTAGCTCTCCACGAGGGTGCCAGGGGTGCAGTTGGCGGGCTCCGTGTTGACGAAGAGCACGGGCCGCAGCGCCTCCAGGGTGCTGTTGCGAGACACGAAGGTCGCGCCGTCGCTCGAAGCCGTGCCCACCGCGAAGCTGTAGCTGCCGTCAGCCTGGACCACCGGCGTGGCGTCCAGCTCCACCCACGACTCGTCCTCGATGGGCAGCGGGGTGGTGAGCAGCGGGGGGGCCGTGGGGGCAGGGCGGTGGTTCCAGGTGACGGTGGCTTCCGCCCAGTCATTGCTGACGGGCGACGCCCAGGGCGTGCCCTGGGAGCCCGTGGTCGCATACAGGCGCAGCTTCGCGTTGTTCACCGGGGCGCCCAGCCCCACGAAGTCGAAGCGCAGGTAGGACTCGGCCTGGGGGGCGCCGTCCGCGCGCAGGCGCGTGGTGTCTCCGAAGTTGGTGTCCGGCGCGGTCGCGTCCACGCGGGCGTCAGCGTTCGCGATGGCGTAGTTCGTCAGGCCCGGGGTCAGCGCGGAGGCCTGTCGTCCCTCGGGCAGCGGCGCGACCTCCTCGTCCGCGAGCTCCAGCGCGTCCGCGTCCTCCGTCTCCACCACCTCCGGCCCACAGCCCGCCCCCGCCAGCAGCAGCAGCAGGCCCAGGCCCGCCGCGCTCTTCGCCCGATTCAAAGACATACACACCCCCAAGATGTACTCGGGGTTGTTGCACTCCGCGTGCCTGTGATGGGCGCCGGGTGGGGCCCGCGGCGGACAGGCGCGAGGAGAAGGCGGGGTCCCAGATGAGACAACGGGGTGCAACGCCAGGGGCGCTGGCGTTCCCAGGGGAGGAACGCCGGGAGGAGCCCTGGAGGGCGGGCGGGCAGCCGCGCCCGTCGAAGGGTGAAGGTGCTTTGATGGTCGGATGATTCGCAATGGTGTCGTGGTGATGTACCTGGCCCTCTTCTTCGCGGGCTGCTCGGGGGTCGAGACGCCTGCAGGACGTGGCGGCTCGCGAACACTCCGGCAGCGCACGGCCTCCTTGTCGGACGTTTCAAGCGACACGCGACACCGGAGTCGGGCGGGAGGCGTGCATTCCGAGGAGTTGGACCTCTTGAACGAGGACAGCTTCGAGGAGTTGCTCGTGCGTGCCGGACTGGAGGAACGGGACGCATTGCCCGTTCGCCGCAATCCCTTCACGCCTGAAGACGCGAGCGAGGTGCTGGAGCGACTGATGGAAAAGCCCGTGACGCTGGGCACCTTCCCACCTCGCATGGCGGCAGGCTTCCTGCTGCGAGAGGTTCTGGAGCACGGCGAAGTCTCTCGCGAGGAGTTGGTGAATCGTGTGGCACGGTTCGCGCGTGAGCAGGTGGCGGTGCTGCGGCCGGACGGCTACCTCGCGTGGGCGCTCGACGGGACGACACAGCAGAAGGTGGCGCCCGTGGAGTGGAAGAACGGGGCGTTTCGCGCGTCCCAATTCGAGCTGGGGCGTTTCTACAGCGGACGGAGCGGTGTCTTCCGCCACGCGGACGCGCAACTCAGGTCCGTGGCTGGACCGCCACTGGCCGAGGTGTACGACGACGCGGATGTCATCAATCGTTCCCTGGATGGCGCGGAGGACGCATTCCGGGAGCTGTACTACGCGCTGGGGCAGGTGCTGTCCCGTCCCACGGACACCCTCGTGGGGTTGCGCAACCTGCCGGCGGGCGTCGTGGCCCTCATCGGGTCCTCCCCCGAGTATTGGGAGCGCTTCCAGCACATGACGCGCGGCGAGCAGATCCGCGAAGCAGCCCGGCTGACGACGAACGTCATCGCGCTTTGGGGGACGGCCTCCGCTACGACGCGCACGCTGACGAGGGCCCTGGCGAGCACGGAGGCCACGGTGCCCATGCTGTCACTGACTTCCGAGGGCGTGCTGGCCGTGGAGCGCATCGCGGTCCCGGTAGGACACGCGGCGGCGATATTGAGCAGTGGGCCGGGCGCGGCCATCATCCTCCAGCGGGTGGATGATGCGGCGAGTTCGGAAGCCGCGCAGGGTGACGGCTCGCTGGATGCTTCGACGTCGAGCGGACCGAAGGCCTACTCGTCCTACAAGTCCTTCAGACGAGCGATGGGGCCGGCGGGAGAAGGTAAGGAGTGGCACCACGTCGTGGAGCAGACGGACGGGAACGTGGCGCGCTTCGGGCCAAGGGCGATCCACAACACCGAGAACATCATTCCGCTCGAAAAGGAGCTTCATGGTGCCGTGAGCGCATTCTATTCGTCGCGCCAGTACAGGATCACGACGTCAGAGGCGCTGACCGTCCGGCAGTGGCTGAGTACCCAATCGTTCGAAGTTCAGCGAGCGTTCGGGCTTCAGGCGATGGACAACATTCGTAACGGGGTGTGGTGATGGAGAAGCTCCAGAAATTCGTCGACGAGTTCGCGCTGCATTCAGCCGCGCAAACCGAGGCAATCATGCGAGGAGATGCGAAGGCTTCAAACAAGCACGCGAATCAGTCCTTTGCTGCATTCAAGCGGCTCAAGGCCCATGGAAACGTCGGGCGTGATGCGCTGGCGACCCTTTTTACCCATCCACGCATGGATGTGCGGACGGCGGCGGCGGTCTTTCTGCTCCGGTACCGGCATGCTGAGGCAAGGGCCGTCTTGGAAGAGGCGGCGAAAGGAAAGGGGCTCATCCCCTTCGAGGCCCAGGAAGCCTTGAAGCGCTGGGAGGAGGGCGTCTGGGCCCTGGATCCAGAATGAAGGGGGCACGGGCAGCTCTGCCCGTCCTTCGCGCTGTTAGAGCAGGCCCGGGTGCAGCCGGGTGATCAGCTCCTGCTGCTTCACCGACAGCTTTCCTCCGAAGCGCGACACGTAGGACTCCACCAGGGGCCTCGCGTCGGTGAGGAAGGGCAGGTCGCTGGGCACCATGTGCCGGATGACCAGCATGGGCACGGGGCTCTTCAGCGGCCGGAAGTCCGGGTTCCACAGGCCGGGGTTCGCGGGCGGCAGGCCGTGGAACTGGCCCACCATCAATCCCTCCGCCACGAAGACGGGCTTGAGCCGCTCCTGGGGCGCGTCGATGAGGCGCCCATAGTCCTCCGGCCGCAGGTCCGGGAAGAGGATGAGGATGGATTTGTATTGCGCATCCCGACCCTCTCGGGGCTCCAGCATCAGGAACCACTCGCGGTAGCGGAGCACCGCCGCCTCGATGTCCTCGGGCGTGAGGTCCGCGCCCCGGCGGACGGTGGGGAAGAACAACGCCGTGTCCAGCGAGCGGGGGACGAAGGGGCACACCAGCCCCGGCCTCCCCAGCTCCGGGTGCGGCGCGGAGAGGTAGGTTTTTGCCCAGTGCACGGCCTGACGGGCCACGTGCACGTCGGTGCCAGGAGCCGCCGCGTCGGCGTCGGCGCCGGTGAGGTCGGACAGGTCGAACAGCCAGGAAGAGGAGTCTTGAGGGTGCACGCGCATGGAGAAGGTCCTCGAAGCGGGGCGGCGCCTTAGGCGGCCTTCGACAGCTGGAGGTCGGCCTGCTGTTGCAACGCGTCCTTGTCCAGGATGACGGGATCGGGAATGGCATCCGGAAGCGCGTCCTCCACCCGCCGCAGCGGCGCGTAGAGGAAGCCCAGGACGGTGAGCACCAGGGACAGCACGCCCGTCAGCACCACCAGCAGCGCGATGCCCCGCCCCGGCCCCTCGCCCAGCACCGGCGCCAGCCGCGTGGCCACGTCCACGTCCGCGAGCAGCGGCGTGAAGACGCGGTCCACCAGCCGCCCCGCGAGCAGTGCGCCCAGCGGCATCAGCGAGCGCGCCAGCATCTGGTTCGCCGCCAGCACCCGGCCCTGCAGCTCCAGCCCGACCTTCACCTGCACCAATGACAGCCAGTGCGCGTTGATGAAGGCCGTGCACACGCCGATGCCCAGCATCCCCGCCATGGGGAAGCCAAGCGCGGGCCTGAGGCCCATGCCCACCGCGGAGAGGCCGAACAGCGCGATGAAGCCAATCATGCCGTCCATGCGCCGCTGCGTGCCGCCCCAGAGGCTCATCGCCAGGCTGCCCAGGAGCATGCCCACGCCGTTCATCGCCATCACCGAGCCCAGCTCCGCCGCCGAGGAGAACGACAGCACCAGCGGCGTCACCAGCACGTTGGCGACGCTCGCCAGGCAGTTGCCCAGCGCGAAGAACACGGCCAGCGCCAGCAGCCCCTTGCGCTTCTGCAGGTAGCGCCAGCCCTGCGTCACTTCCTGGAGGAATGGCTCCTCCTGCTTGCGGAACAGCGCGGAGGGGAAGCGCACCGCGAGCAGCGTCGCCAGCGCGATGCCGAACGTCACCACGTCCAACAACAGGATGCGGTGCAGCCCCAGCGCCAGCATCAGCGCCCCGCCCAGCATCTGCGACAGCATCACGCCCGTCGCGCCCCCCAGCTGCGCGAGCCCGTTCGCGTGGCCGATGTAGCGCTTGGGCGCGAGCTGGGCCACGGCCGCCGTGTACGCCGGCTGCCGGAAGGCACCCGTCATCGCGCTCACCACCGACAGCACGTACAGGTGCCCCATCTGGAGCGAGCCCGACCACGACAACATGGCGGCGATCGCGGCCACGCCCATGGTGAGCGCGTCGCAGGCGATCATGATCTTCCGCCGGTCCCACCGGTCCGCGAGCGCGCCCGCGATGGGCAGCACCAGGATGCCCGGCAACAGGCCCAGCGTGGACATCAGCGCGAAGCCAGACACCGCGCCGGTCTGCTGGTACGCCCAGACGCCCAGCGCGAACGTGGACAGGCCGGTGCCAATCATCGACACGAGCTGGCCCACCGTCACGGTGAGGAACGTGCCCAGGCTGGGGGCCACGGCCGGCTCCGGCACCGGGGGCGCTTCACCGGAGGCGCCCTGCCTCCAGCGCAGCGCCTGCCGGTGGCCCAGGGCGGACAGCTCCTTCGCCTGGTGCTTCTGGAAGAAGTGGCCGGCGTGGGGGATGACCTCCAGCGAGATGGACCGGCTGAAGCGGCCCCACTCGAGGAACTCCTCCCGGTAGAACTCCGTCGCGCGGTCGCGCTCGCCCACCACGCAGACCAGCGGCGTGCGCAGCGGCGGGCCCGTCTCGCCCCGGTAGGCGCGCGTGTAGAAGTCCTCCGCCTCGCGGCCGTCGTGCCGCATGTTGCGCGCCAGGAACTCCAGCTCCACCGGGTCCTCGTTGCCGGAGGCGCCGCCCGTCACCAGCAGGCCGTCCACGATGGAGCGCGTGGACACGAGCCCATCCGTGGGCAGCATCTTGCTGATGATGTCGAACAGCGCGCCCGGCAGCCGGGGCATGGGGAACGAGCCGCCCACCATGATGCCCAGGAGCGGCGCGCCCTTGTCCTCCAGGTGCCGCGCCACCGCCACGGCCATCGCCGCGCCCAGGCAGTGGCCGTAGAGCAGGATGGGACCCTTCACGCGCTGCAGGGCTTCCTCCGCCACGAGGCGCGCGACGACGTCGAACTTCTGGAGCGCGTCGTCCCGGCGGGCGTAGTCGTGGCCGGGCAGCTCCACCGCGAAGAGCGCGTCTCCCGCGGGCATCTGTTCGGCGAGGTTGAGGTAGGAGATGGCGCTGCCACCGCCGAAGGGCACGCACACCCAGGTGACGCCGTCCGCCTTCGCATCCGCCCGGGTCAGCCGGTGGAGCAGACCCTGCTTCTCCGTGCTGCCGCGCGACAGGTGCTCCGCGAGCTTGCGCACGGTGGGGAAGCGGAACAGGTCCATCACGCTCACGTCGCGGCCAATGCCGCGCACCGCGCGCACCGCCTTGAAGGACTCACCGCCCAGCTCGAAGAAGTTCTCGTCGATGCCGACCTCCGTCACGCCGAGCACGCTCGCCCAGACGGCCGCGATGCTCGCCTCCAGGTCGTTGCGCGGGGCCACGCGGGGCTCGGAGGACGTCGCGCGCTCGGCGCTCGGCGCGGGCAGGGCGAAGCGGTCCAACTTGCCGTTGGGGTTGAGCGGCAGCGCGGGGATGACCACGAAGGCGCCCGGTACCATGTAGTCCGGCAGCGCGGCCCTCAAGCCCCCGCGCACTCCCGCGATGACCGTGTCTGGCGTTGTCGCCTCGCCTTCCGCGAGCACCAGGTACGCGACGAGCCGCTTGTCACCCGGCGTGTCCTCGCGCAGCAGCACCACCGCGTCGCGCACCCCGGCGTGGGCCTGGATCAGCGCTTCAATCTCGCCGGTCTCGATGCGGTAGCCGCGGATCTTCACCTGGTGGTCGATGCGGCCCAGGAACGTCACCGTGCTGTCCGCCGCGAGGCGGGCCAGGTCGCCCGTGCGGTACAGGCGGCCTCCCGGCGTGTCGCTGAAGGGGTCCGGGATGAAGCGCTCGGCGGTGAGGGCCGGGCGCCCCAGGTAGCCCCGCGTGACGCCCGCGCCGCCGACGTGCAGCTCGCCCGGGACGCCGACCGGCACGGGCTGGCCTCGCGCGTCCAGCACGTACACGCGCGTGTTGCCCAGCGGCCGGCCCAGGGGCAGCGACGGTCCCCGGTGCTGGGGCAGGGCCCTGGGTGGCACGTAGGTGAGCGTCGCCACCGACGTCTCGGTGGGGCCGTAGTGGTTCTGGATGACGAGGTCCGGGGCCGCGGCGCGGATGGCGGCGACCGTGTCCCAGGGGCAGGCCTCGCCGGCGAAGACGAGCCTCGCGCGGGGGAGGAGGTCGGGGAGCGCGGAGAGCGAGCGCAGCGTCTCGAAGTGGCTGGGCACCAGCTTCAGCACATCGATGGGGTTCTTGCGCAGGTAGTCCGCGAAGGCCGCCGGGTCCGCCGCGCGGTCGTGCGACAGGACGTGCAGGCAGCCGCCCGTGGTCAGCGCGCCGTAGACCATGGTCGTCCCCAGGTCCGCCGCGAACGTGGAGACGATGGCGAAGTGGCTGGCCGGGGGTGCGTCCAGCCTGCGCAGGATGCCCTCCAGGTAGTTGCCGTAGGTGCGGTGCTCCACCGCCACGCCCTTGGGCTTGCCCGTGGAGCCGGAGGTGAAGAGCACGTACATCAGGTGCTCCAGGCCGTGGATGCGCTCGGGCCGCGTGGCGGGGTGGCGCGCGAGGGCTTCCGCGTCGCGGTCCAGGCACACGGGGCGCAGCGACGGCGAGCCCTGGAGCGGATCCGCGAGGTGCGCCTCGGTGACGACGAGGAAGGCGCCCGCGTCCTCCAGCATGAAGCGCACGCGGTCCGCCGGGTACGACGGATCAATGGGCACGTAGGCCGCGCCTGATTTCAGGATGCCCAGCACGCCCACCACGGTGTCCAGCGAGCGCTCCAGGTAGAGCCCGACGCGGACCTCCGGGCCCGCGCCCAGGCTTCGCAGGTGGTGAGCCAGTCGGGAGGTGCGCTCGTCCAGCTCGCGGTAGGTGTAGCGGCGGCCCTCGAAGGCCACCGCCGGGGCGTCCGGCGTGCGGTCCGCGTGGGACTCGAAGCGCTGCACCACGTCCAGCGCGGCCGGGTACTCCGTGCGCGTCGCGTTCCATTCCTGGACGACGCGCGCGTACTCGTCGCGGGGCATCAGCGGGAGCGTGGCCAGCGGCGCCTCCGGCCGGGCCGCCATGCCCGCGAGCACCTCGCGCAGGTGGCCCACCATGCGCACGACGGTGTCGCGCTCGAAGAGGTCGGAGTTGTACGTCACGGCGCCGGTGAGGCTCTCGCCCACGTCATCCACGGACCAGCTCAGGTCGAACTTGGACGTGCGCGTGTCGAGCGGCAGCTCCTCCACCGCGAGGTCCGCGATGCTCAGCGCGCTCCTCGGGATGTTGTTGACGGAGAGCATCACCTGGAAGATCGGCCCGTGGGCCAGGTTGCGCTCGGAGACCGTCGCCTCCACCAGCTTCTCGAACGGCAGCGCCTGGTGGTCCGCGACGGCGAGGAACTCCTCACGCACCCGCTGGAGCAGCTCCCGCGTGCTGCCCGTGCCCACCGGCCGCGTGCGCAGCGCCAGCGTGTTGACGAAGCAGCCCACCAGGGCCTCCAGTTCGGAGGCATCGCGGCCGGCCACGGTCGTGCCCAGCACGAGGTCCTCCTGGCCGGTGTAGCGGTGGTACATCGCGCTCAACCCGGAGAGCAGCACCACGAACGGGGTGACACGCTCGCGCTGCGCCAGGGTCCGCACCGCCTGGGACACCGAGGGCATCAGGTCAAAGGGCTCGATGGCGCCGTTCGACGTGCGCACTGTCGGACGGGGACGGTCCGTGGGCAGCTCCAACAGCGCGGGCGCGCCCTGGAGCCGTGCGCGGTACGCCTCCAGGTGGGACGCGAGGCCCTCACCGGACATGCGTGCGTTCTGCCAGTGCGCGAAGTCCGCGTACTGGAGCGCGGGCTCCGCCAGCGGCGAGGGCTGGCCCGCCACGAACGCCACGTAGAGCGCGCTCAATTCCTTCATCAACACGCCCATGGACCAGCCGTCCGCGGCGATGTGGTGCAGCGTGAGCAGCAGGACGTGCTCGGTGCCGGTGATCCGCCACAGGTCCGCGCGCAGGGGCAGGTCGTGCTCCAGCGCGAAGGGACGGCGGGCCTGGGCCTCGAAGGCCGCCTGGACCTGCTCGCGTCCTGAGGGCTCCAGCGCGTGGCGCGTCAGCGTCACCCGGGACGCGGGGTGCGTCACCAGGGCGGGAGCGTCGTCGCGGGTGGCGTAGGTGGTGCGCAGCACTTCGTGCCGGTGGGCCACCTCCTGGAGCGCGGCCTCCAAAGCGTCGACGTGCAGCGTCCCGGTGAGGCGCAGGGCGAGCGGGATGTTGTACGCGGGGCTGTCCGCCTCCCACTGGCCCAGGAACCACAGGCGCCGCTGCACGGAGGAGATGGCGGGTTCCTCGCTCGGCGGACGGCGGGGAATGGCGGACGCACCGCCTCCCTTCGCCCGGGCCTTCTGCAGGCGCTTCTCCAGCAAGGCCCTGCGTGCATCCACACTCGGGTTCGGGTCGCTCATCGGAATGGCTCTTCTGGGGGAAGACGAGAGGGGACTGCTCAACTCAGGAGGCGCGGGAGCGCGCGGTCGCGGCGGTGTCGAGCGCCTGGGCGACCTCGGCGTCGCTGAGGGCGCCGATGTCGTCTGCGAGGGCCTGCTCGATGCGCTCCGCGAGCGCGGCGAGGACGGGGGCCTCGAAGAGCACCCGCACGGAGAGGGACAGCTCGAAGCGCTCGCGCACCCGGGCCATGACCTGGGTGGCGAGGATGGACTGGCCGCCGAGCGCGAAGAAGTCATCCTCCACGCCCACCGTGGGAAGGCGCAGCACCTCGCACCACAGCTCCACGAGGATCTCCTCGGTGAGCGTGCGCGGGGCGACAGGCGGCGCTGTCCGCTGGAGCGCGTCGTGCGCGGGGACGGGCAGCGCGCGGCGGTCCACCTTGCCGTTGGGCGTGCGGGGGAACGCCTCCAGCGCGATGAAGGCCGAGGGCACCATGTGTTCAGGCAGCCGTTCGCGCAGGAAGCACGGGAGGGCGTCCAGGGCGGGCGTCGTGCCCGGCGTGCCGAGGACGTAGGCGATGAGCTGCTTGCCGCCCGGGCCCCGCTCGTGGACGGCGACCAGGGCCTCATGCACGCCGGGGTGCTGGCGCAGGGTGGCTTCGATTTCACCCAGCTCGATGCGGAAGCCGCGAATCTTCACCTGATCATCCACGCGGACGACGAACATCAGCGAGCCGTCCGGCAGGAAGCGCGCGAGGTCGCCCGTGCGGTACAGCCGCGCGCCCGGCGCATGCGCGAAGGGATCCGGGAGGAACCGGTCCGCGGTGAGGTCCGGCCGGCCCAGGTAGCCGCGCGCCAGCCCCGCGCCCGCGATGTACAGCTCGCCCGTCACGCCTGGAGGCACGGGCTCGTGGCGCGCATCGAGCACGTACACGCGGGCATGCGGGATGGGACGGCCGATGGGAGGCGCGCCGCAGCCGGGCTGACAGCGGGCCATCGTGGTGCAGATGGTCGTCTCGGTGGGCCCGTAGGCGTTGATGAAGCGGCGGCCCCGGGCCCAGCGGTCCACCAGCTCGGCGGAGCACGCCTCGCCGCCCGCGATGACGGAGCGCAGCGCGGGCAGCTCCGTGGAGGGCAGGGTGGCCAGCACCGACGCGGGCAGCACGATGACGGTGACGGCCTCCCTACGCAGCAGCTCCGCGAGCTCCGCGCCGCCCACCACGTCCGGCGGACGCAGCAGCAGCTTCGCGCCCACCGCGAGCGTCATGAAGACATCCGACACGGAGACGTCGAAGCCGAACGACACGAACTGCAGCACGGTGCTGTCCGGGAGGATGCCGAAGCCCTCCACCTTCGCGAGCACCAGGTTGTAGAAGGCCCGGTGCTCCACCTCGACGCCCTTGGGGCGGCCCGTGGAGCCCGACGTGTAGATGACGTAGGCCAGGTGCTCCGGCCCCACGCCGCTGTCCACGGGCGTGCCAGGCGCGCGCGCCAGGGCTTCCGCGTCGCCCGTCCAGTCCACCACCGTCGGCGCCGGGGCCCCCTGGGCCGCGATGCTCGCGACCAGCGACTCCACCCGCGCGCCCAGCCCCGGACCGGACACCACCGCGCGCATCCGCGAGTCCGTCATCATGAACGTGAGCCGGTCATCCGGATGGGCGGGATCCAACGGCACGTACACGCCGCCCGCCTTCACGATGCCGAGCACCGCGCACACCAGCTCCGGGCTCCGCTCCATCAAGAGCCCGACGCGCACCTCCGGCCCCACGCCCAGGCCGCGCAGGTGCGAGGCGACCTGGTTGGCGCGGGCCTCCAGCTCGCCGTACGTCCAGCGCACGTCGCCGGACTGCACCGCGATCTTCTGGGGCTCGCGGCGCGCCTGCGCTTCGAAGAGGACGTGGCTGCACCCTTCGGGCGCGCGGGTGCCGGTGTCGTTCCAGGACTCCAGCATCCGCTGGCGCTCCCCGGCGGAGAGCAGGGGCAGGGTGTCGAAGGGTTGATCCGGCCGCGCGACGGCCGCGCCCAGGAGCGCCACGAAGTGGTCGAACATCCGCGCCGCGGTGCCGGGCTCGAACAGGTCGGTGTTGTATTCGAGCGAGAAGGTGGGCCCTTCCGGTGGGAAGTCGACCACGAGCGTGAGGTCGAAGCGGGCCTTGTCGGTGTGGAGCTCGCCCGCGGAGGCGACCGTCAGGCCCGGCTGGAGCCGGGCCGGCGCGGGGCTGTCCTGCACCACGAGCATCACCTGGAACAGCGGGGCGTGGGACAGCTCGCGCCGCGCACCGAATGCGCCCAGGACGTCGTTGAAGGGCAGCGCACCATGCTCGTAGCCCGCGAGCGCGACCTTCCTCACGCGCGCGAGCAGGTCGCGGAACGTGGGCGTGCCGTGCAGGTCGATCCGCAGCGCGAGCGTGTTGACGAAGAAGCCCATCAGCCCCTTCGCTTCGGGAGGCGCGCGCGAAGCGAACGGCGTGCCCACCACCACGTCCCGCTGTCCCGAGTAGCGCGACAGCCAGGCGCAGTACGCCGCGAGCAGCGCCATGAACGGCGTGGCCTGCTCGCGTCGGCCCAGGGCCTCCAGGTCCGCGAGCAGCTCCCGGGGCACCTTGCGCGTCAGCGTGGCGCCGTGGAACGTCTGGACTGGCGGCCGGGGATGATCCGGCGTGAGCGCCAGCACCGGCAGCTCTCCGCCCAACTGCTCCATCCACCAGGACAACAGCCGCTCGCGCTCGGGCCCCTGAAGCTGTTCGCGCTCCCACGCGGCGACGTCACGCGCCTGGACGGGAAGGTCCTCCAGCGGCGACGGCCTGCCTTCCGCGAAGGCGGGGTAGAGCGCTTCCAGCTCCCGGAGCAGCAGGTCCACCGAAGCGCCGTCGAAGATGGCGTGGTGCGCGGTGAGCAGCAGGTGGGCGCGCTGATCCGCCCACCGCAGCAGCAGTCCCCGCAGGAGCGGCGGCTGACGCAGGTCGAAGGGCCTGCGCGCCTGGGCCTGCTCGCGGGCATCGGCCTCCGCGCTCGGATCCGCAAGGGCCCCCAGGTCGACGACCTCCAACGGGAAGGGCCCGGGCGGAACGACGTGGAGGCGGGGCTGGCCTTCCCGGGCGACGAAGCCCGTCCGCAGCACTTCGTGCCGACGCAGCACCTCCGTGAGCGTCTGTCGCAGCACGACAACGTCGAGCGCCCCCTGGACATGGAGGCGCACGGACGTGTTGTAGAGCGCGGCATCGTCGACGAGCTGGTCGATGACCCACAGCCGCTCCTGCGCGAAGGACAGCGGGCCGTCCGCGTCCGGCGTGCGCGCGACGGGCGGCAGCGTGGAGGAGGGCGAGGCGTCCCACCAGCGGGCAAGCCCGGCCAGCGTCCCGGTCTCCAGGACGACGCGCGGGGAGACGTCGCGTCCCAGGTGCCGGCGCAGCTCCGTCACCAGCCTCGCGGCGAGCAGGGAATGCCCGCCCAGGTCCATGAAGTGCTCCTCCCGATGCACGGACTCCAGCCGCAGCACCTGCCGCCACACGGGGAGCAGGAGGGCTTCGGTGGGCGTGAGGGCGACGTCCGGGGTGGACGCTCGCGGCTCGACCTCCGGCACGGGCAGGGCGGTCCGGTCCACCTTGCCCGCCACGGTGAGTGGCAGGGCCTCCAGCAGCACGAACGCGGCGGGGACCAGGGGCTCCGGCAGCTTCGCGCGCAGGGCCTGTCGCAGCGTCGCGGGCGTGGCGGCGTCGCGTGGCACCACGTAGGAGACCAGCCGACGCTCGGTGCCGGGGTCCTCGCGCAGGACAGTCACGCTCGCGCGAACCTCCGGGAGCAGCGACAGGGCGGCGTCAACCTCTCCCAGCTCCACCCGGTGCCCGCGCAGCTTCACCTGGTGATCCGCGCGGCCGAGGAACTCCAGCGCCCCCTCCTCGCACCTGCGTGCCAGGTCTCCGGTGCGATACATCCGCGCGCCCGGCGTCAGGCTGAAGGGATTCGGAAGGAACTGGAGCGCCGTGAGTACGGGGTCGTCCACGTAGCCGCGCGCCAGCGTCTCGCCTCCGATGAAGAGGGCTCCGGGCTCGCCAGCCGCCACCGGTCGCAGCGCGGCGTCGAGCAGGTGGACGGACACACCCTCGAAGGGCTTTCCGATGGCCAGCGGTCCACGGCCTTCCGCGAGGATGCGCTGCCGCGTGACGAAGACGGTCGCCTCCGTGGGGCCGTAGCAATTGACGAAGGCGAACGGCGCGGAGGGGTGCGGACGGACGTGCAGCGCCTCGCCGCCGGTGAGCACCGCGCGCAGGGCAGGGGCCTCGGGCCAGGACAGCGACGCGAGCTGCTCTCCCAGCGCGGTGGTCAGGAAGCAGAGGTGGACGGCCCGCTGCACCAGCCACTGCTGGAGGCGCTCCGGCACCAGTCGCACTGTGTCGTCCGCGACGTGGAGGCTCGCGCCAGCGGCGAGCGCGGGCCAGACCTCCAGCACCGACGCATCGAACGCGGGCGACGCGAGGAACGACACGCGGTCGCCGGGCGCGAGCGCGAAGTCGCGGATGAAGGCCTCCGTGAAGTGCCGCACGGCCCCGTGGGTCACCGCCACGCCCTTGGGGCGCCCCGTGGTCCCCGACGTGTAGATGACGTAGGCGAGGCGCTCCGGCGTGAGGGCGACCCTGGACGTCACCCGGGCCCGGGGACCGCCAGGCAGGGGCGCCAGGGGGTCGACGACGACGGTGCTCCGCGCGTCCTGCCCGGGCAGCGGCTGCCCCTCCGTGACGAGCACCCGGGCCCCCGAGTCCTCCAGCACGGTGGCGAGGCGCTCCGGCGGCCACGCGGCGTCCAGCGGCACGTAGACCGCTCCGGCCTTGAGCGTGCCCAGCAGCGCGATGATCAGCGCCGGCCCCCGGGAGGCGCAGACCCCGACCCGGTCCTCGGGCCCCACGCCCAGGGCCTGGAGCTGAAGCGCGAGCACCTCCGCCCGCGCCTCCAGCGCCCCGTAGGTCAGCCGCTGGTCGTCGGTGACCACCGCCAGCGCGTCTGGCGTCTGCGCAGCCCGGGCCTCCACCTGCGTCGTGAGCCACGGTGTTTCCACGGGCGAGGAAGGTGAGGCGTGAGTCGCCCGCAATTCATAAGGGAAGACAGATTTGTCTGGAGATGACACAGGGGCTGTCTCTCATCCTGGAGCGCCAGCAAGTCTGGCGATTGGGAAGCATCCGGGAGGCTACAGGCCCGCTCTGACGTCTGACCCGACGCATCGGGTTTCGGATGAGCTTGGATTGGACCCTGTTGATAGGAATTGCGGAAGAAGTCACGCAATCACAACCAGGGTTCTGGGAGGTCGGCGAGACACGCCCCGGGCACTGCTGCCCTGGGGCGCGCCGTCAGCCGGCTTGCGTCCCGGCCTACGTGGTGAAGAGCACCAGCACGAAGGTGTTCGACTTCGGCAGGTGGAACAGGGTGCCCTGGTTCAGCGGGGACTTGAAGAAGGGCGTCGCCTCGTAGGCGGTGGCCTGCTTCAGGGCCTCGCGGGTGGCTTCCGGCAGCCAGCCGCCGTCGTCCACCTTCGCCGTCAGCCGCGTGGCCTTCAGCGTGGGCAGCAGCGCCTGGACGTCCGCGGCCGGGTACTCCAGCACCGCGAGCAGCTGCGTGTCCGTGGGGCCCAGGCCGCCCGGGATGCCCCGCGCGGAGCTGCGCCACTGCACCGCCTGGGGGCGGCGCGGCAGCTTCACGAGCTTCTCCAGCGTCTCCAGGTCCGTCCCCGTCTTCGCGGCCGGAGCCGCCGTCTCTGTCGTCATGGATGCACTCCCGGCAGCAGGCTTGTCACAGGCCAGCGAAACACACCCCAGCAGCAGGGTGGAAGCGAGTGCGCGCCTAACGGCCGCCGATGGGACGCGAGACCGCATTCTCGGGGCTCCCCTGCGTCCAGGTCACCTGACGCTGGAGCGTGCCGTAGTTGGTGTACTGGTGCCCCAGGCCCGTCCGCTCCAGCCGCCCGTTGGCCGCGTCCGGCGCGCCCGTGGCGATGTCCGACTGTCCCGGGTTGAAGTTGTAGCGGTCCTCCGCGTGCAACGTCATGTCCATGGAGAAGCGCGGCTGCCCTCCCGGCTGCTCCGGCGGGTAGACGGTGACGGTGGCGCTGTTCCACACGTTGTGGCCGCCAATCGCCTTCTGCCAGTTCTCCGTCTCCGGGTACGGGAACTGCTCGCTGGAGCCCACGGGAATCTGCGAGCCGGTGATCTGGAACGTCACCGGCCGGTTGGCGAGCGACGGATCATTGGCGACGAGCTGGTTGTAGTACGCCTCCGCGCCCTGCTGCGTGTCGCGGGTGGAGTTGGTGAGCACCGCCTGACCCGCGGGGTCATTGGACACGAAGCGCTCGTAGCTGAAGTGCCGGTCCGCCCCGTTGCCGTGCAGGAAGTGGTCGTACGTGTCCAGGCCGTCCGGGATGTTGTTGTGCGGCACGCCCGGGATGCCCTGGATGGCGCGGCCCGCGGCCAGCCGGCCTTCCCACTCGGCCCGCGCCGCGTAGTCGCCCACGCCCGGACTCTGCGTGGCGATGGGGTTCGGATCGTTGGGGTCGTTCGGGTTCTGCAGGAAGCCGTTGTCGTGGTGGATGGCCGGGCGCTGCGGCGGGCCTGCCTGGTAGGTGGCCACCGTGTCCGTGGTCGCCACCTGCGTGCCGGCCGTCCCCACCGGGAGGGGCGTGGCCGCGGGCGTGGGCGAACCCAGCGCGGGCGCACCCCGGCGGCCGGCCGGGGCGGATTCAAAGGTGTCGGAGGGGCGGCCTACGCCAGGG
>NZ_RAWG01000310.1 GCF_003611735.1 Corallococcus sicarius
CCCGGAGGCCCCGCGCCGTCAGGCCCCCGTCGTCGATGAACGGCCCACCGACACCCGCCCCATCCCGGTGCGGACGAAGACGCGCGACACGCTCGTGGGCTACGACAAGGACATCTCCGCGGCGCTCAAGGCCGCGGAGGTGAAGGCCCGGGAGCGCGAGCTGGCGGACGCGAAGCGCAAGAACCCGAAGCAGCCCGCGAAGGCCGCGAGCTTGTGGCCCGTCTCCCCGCGCTACCGCTTCTGGCTCATGCTCGCGGTGGTGGCCCTGGCGTGCGGCCTGGGCTTCGGCGCGATGTGGATCATCCTGGGCGCGGACGGCGCCTGAGCTTCCGCGGCCCTGCCGACGCCTCCGCGTCAGGGCAGGGTGGAGGCGGGGACCAGGGACGGCTCCAGCGGCAGGAAGAGCCGGAAGATGGTGCCGCCCGTCTCCGGCACCTCCAGCAGCAGCTGGCCCAGGTGTGAATCCACGATGCGCTTCACCACCGCGAGCCCCAGCCCGGTGCCCTGCGCCTTGGTGGTGAAGAAGGGCTCGAAGACGCGCGTGCGCAGCTCCAGCGGGATGCCCGGCCCGGTGTCGCTGATCTCCACCTGCACGCCGGGCCGCTCCATCCACACCCTCCGCGCCACCACCCGCAGCGTGCCGCCCTGGGGCATGGCCTGCACCGCGTTGAGCGCCAGGTTGAGGAAGGCCTGACGCATCAGCCGCTCGTCCACCGTCACCGACGGCACGCCCTCCTCCATCACCCACTCCACGCGCACCGGCGGAGGCGGGTTGCCGCCCGTGTCGGAGAGCGCGCCGCCCACCGCCTCCTCCAACAGCTGCGTCACCGACACGGGATACAGGTGCGGCGACGGCGGCCGGGCGAAGGTGAGCAGGTCCGCCACGATGCGGTTGAGCCGGTCCGCCTCCTCCCCCACGATGTCCACCAGCGGCGTCGCCGGGCTGTCCGCGCCGATGATGCGGCGGATGGTGGCCACCGAATTGAAGATGGCGCCCAGCGGGTTTCGCACCTCGTGGGCCACCACGGCGGACAGCTCGCCCAGCGCGGCCAGCCGCTCACGGTGCACCAGCTGCTCCTGCGCGCGCGCCAGCTCCCCGTAGCTCTTCTTCAAATCCTCCACCAGCCGCGCGCCCTCCAGCGCCAGGGACAGCTGGTTGGCGATGGCGTCCGCCCGCTCCAGCTCCGCGGGCGTGAAGCGGCGCGGCCGGCGCGTCTCCACCATCACCGCCACGCCCACCATCTGCGCGTGCACGGCGAGCGGCAGCACCATGTACGCCAGGCCGCCCGTGGCCCGGCGCAGCTCGTCGTCCAGGCGCGTGTCCTGGCTCGCGTCCTCCACCCGGAGCGGCTGGCGCGTGCGGAACACCTCCGCCGCCAGGGAGCGGTGTGACAGGTCCAACGACACGTCGCGCCCCACCAGCTCCGGGTGGTTGCCCGTCGCCGCGCGGATGGCCAGGCGCTCGCCCTTCGCGTCCGGCAGCAGCACGTACGCGTCCGGCACGTCCACGATGCGCGCCAGGCTGGTGACGCCCGTGGCCAGCAGCCGGTCCAGCTCCAGCGTGGCCGCCAGCGCCTTGCCCACCTCGTGCATCAGCGCCAGGTCCTCCGCCCGCCCGCGCACCTCGTCCAGCAGCCGGTGGGACTCGATGGCCGCCGCGAAGTGCGTGCCCATGGAGTGGAGCGTCTCCAGCTCCAGCGCGGTCAGCTGCCGCCGCGCGTGGAACAGCACGCTCAACGTGCCCACGCCGCGCGAGCGCACCCGCAGCGGCACCGACACCAGCGTCTGGAAGGCCAGGGCCCGCAGCGCGTCCCGCGTGGGCGCGGGGCACGCCTCCGCGTCCAGCACGTGCACCGCGTCCAGCGGCCCGCTCGGACGGGGCAGCGACCCCAGGCGCGCACGGCGCACCCGGGCCACCGCGTCCTCGGACAGGCCGCGCGCGTACACCAGCTCCAGCGGCTCGCCCGGCTCCGGGCGCGTCTCCGCCGGCAGCAGCAGGCACACCGCGTCGCAGGACAAGAGCCCGGCGATCTCCTCCGTCCCCGAACCGAAGAACGCGCGCGGGTGCGGCGCGGACGCCGCCTGGGACGCCAGCCGCCCCAGCGCGGTGAGCGCCGTCGCGCGCACGGCCAGCCGCTGGATGGTGCGCGCCGCGTCCAGCGCGGCCGATACCTGATGACCGAACAGCCGCACCGCCGCCACGTCCTCCTCGTCCAGCCAGTCCGCCGCCAGCACCAGCATGGCCAGGGGCGCCTTCTCCACGTCGATGCGCACCCCCACCGCGGGGTGGTGCTCCACGCGCTGGAACACCGCCAGCACCGCGTCCATGCGCGCTTCCGTCACGAACCGCGACGCCTCGACGCCCAGGTCCTCCACCCACGAGGCCCCGTCGCGCCAGGTGCGCACCAGCGCCGGGGCCCAGCGGCCCTGCGCCTCCACCCTCACGCGCCCGCTCAGCGACGGCGCGTGCGGCACCAGCCGGGGCGACAGCGACGCCATGGACAGCTCCACCCCCACGCCCCGGGGCGCAAGCCACGCGAAGCCCAGCTCCAGCGCCTCCAGCCCCCGGAACACCTCCTCGCGCACCGCGTCCTCGGAGTCCAGCGACCGCACCGCGCACCCCAGCTCCGCCAGGCCGCGCAGCGCGTGATGGCGCCGCACCCGGTGCGTCACATCGCGCGCCTGCACCACCCAATCCCTGGCATGTGCCTGCACCGTCAGCTCCACGCGCACCTCGCGGGTCGCGCCGCGCAGCCAGGCCTCGTAGGTGCCCACCGCGGGCTCCGTGCCCAGCCGCCGCGCCAGCCGGTCCACCGGTTCGCCGGCCTTCGGTTCCACCAGGAGCGCCGTCACGGGTTGGCCCACCAACGCCTCACGCGGCGCGCCCAGCAGCCGCCCCAGCGCCGCGTTCGCGTACACGAGCAGTCCGTCCCGCAACACGAACACGCCCAGGGCCATGTCGTCGAAGAGGCGGTACGCCGCCCCCTGCTCTTCGGGAACCGTCCCCACCCGACGGTTCATGCGCTCAGTGCCTCTCACCCGCAGCACGTTGGCATCCCTGGGCCCATCGGGTGAAGCCACCCCCGCGTCGCAGCGACCACCAGCGCACATCGCGTACGCGATGCGTCACCGCGACGACGCGGTGTTGCAGTGAGCATGCGTCAAAATTGACTTGCATCCGGTCCAACCCTGGGTGTGCGTGCTATTGACAGTACGTATGGAAACATTTAGAACCATGGATATATAAAAACGCGGATTGATCCGGGCTCCAGGGTCTACCTGGGAGACCTCAATCTTCGCGCTACCCAGGGGGATGTCTTGAGCCTGCCCCGAGCGACTTCCGGTGTCATCGTCCAGCAGCAGGACGGAGCCTTCTTCCTTCTGGATACCGAAGGAGGCGAGGTCTTCCGGGTGAACGAGACGGCCGCGCGCATCTTCGAATTGTGCCAGAGCGGCACGTCGCTCGAGGGAGCCGTCCAGTCGCTCGCGAAGGGTTTGGGCGCCATCGACCAGGAGCCTGACATCCGCGCGGACGTCCAGCGCACCGTGGAGCAGTTCCAGGAGCTGGGGCTCTGCGAGCCCTCGCCGTCCTTGTAGGCCTTTCAAAGCCGCCGTCCGCCGTCGTTCCAAGCTGTCGCCGCAGGCCTCGCAGTCGCCGCGAAGACCCCCCGTCCGCGGCATGAAACCCCCATCACCTTCGTGGAGCCCCCTCTTGAGAGGGGTTGGGCCGCGCCATGCCCAGGCTCCGTCCTTCGCGTGTGTCTTGAAGCCGGGACACATGCGAGTCCATCCGTGAAACGTGTGTTTCACGGCTGGAGTGACGCGCGAAACGAGTGGAGACAGGGAATGTCAGACCCCCTGTTCACACTCCGCAGCGCTTCATCGCAGTGGCTGTCCAACCAAGGAGAAACACACCATGTACACCAACGCCCAGATCGTCCGCGTCACCGCCGCTTCCGACAAGTGCACCTGCGGTGGCGGCATGACCATCAGCAACGACACCCTGCAGCAGGCGGAGTAGTTCCGCCCGTCGTCAGGTCGTTTGTTTCAACCCCACACCCCAATCCAGGAGAAACACACCATGTACACCAACGCCCAGATCGTTCGCGTTTCCGCCGCTTCGGACAAGTGCACCTGCGGTGGCGGCATGACCGTCATCGTGCGTGACGCGACCGTCGCGGAGTAGTGCCTTTCAGCCGGGTGGAGGCCGTACGCCTCCACCCGGCTGTCTTTGCACGCACCGACGCCCGCCGCCATGTCGCCCGCCTCCACATCGCTGCTGCTCTTCACGCAGGCGGACGTCGCCGGCCACGCGCTCTTCCGCGTCGTGCCCGTGGAGGTCTCCGTGCATCCCGGCCGGGGTCGGCTGTGGGTGGACCTGTCCCGGGGCAACGCCTTCACGCCCGTGTGGCAGCGCCATGCGCAGCACCTGGCGGCGCTGGGGCGTGCGCACTACGCGTTGCCGTGGGAGGAGACGGACCTGCACGTGTCGCCGCGCGGGCGGGGCGTGACGCTGGATGGGCGGAGCGCGTCGCTGCCGCTGTTCGTCGCCTGGGTGGCGCTCTTGAGCGGCCGCCCGCTGCCATCGCCCTTCCTGGGCACGGGGGTGGCGCTGGACGAGCACGGCGAGCGGCTCGCGCCCGCGCCGCGTGAGTTCCTCCAGGGAAAGCTGGGCGTGGCCCAGGCCTATGTGAAGCAGGTGTTCCCGCAGGCCGGGCGCGTGCCGGTGTACGTGCCCGAGGGCAGCGGCTTCGACGCGGGCGCCTTCACGGCGCTGGACGTGCGGCCGGTGCCCACGCTCACGCGGGCGGTGGCGGAGGTGCTGGGGTTGGAGCCGCGTGCGGCCGTGGCGGGCGCCGCCGCGAAGCAGGAGGCGGAATGATCCGCCAGGGCGTGCGAGCCATCCGGGAGATGTACGGCCTGACGAAGGGGCTGGGCAACCTGCGGGTGATGCTGGGCTCGGGGCTCGTCGGCATGATGGCCGCGGGCCTGCTCAACCCGGTGATGCCGCTGTACCTGCGCGAGCGCGGGCTGGGGTTCCAGGAGATTGGCCTGCTGTACACCGTGGGCTCGCTGCTCCCCATCTTCGTGCAGCCGGTGCTGGGCGCGCTGTCGGACCGCTACGGGCGCAAGCCCTTCGTGGTGGGCCTGTCGCTCGTCACGTCGCTGATGGTGCCGGCGGTGGCGCTGGTGGAGGACCCGAAGCCGCTCGCGGCGGTGATGATCCTCAAGATGCTCCTGGCGCGCAGCGCGGCGCCGGTGTCCAACGCGATGGTGGCGGACTTCGCGCCCACGAAGCAGCGCGCCACCATCTTCGCGATGCTGGACGCCACGTCGAACCTGGTGTTCGTGGCGGCGCTGTTCGCGTCCTCCGGCGTCATCCGCGCGCTGTCGGTGAGCGGGACGTTCTTCCTGGCGGGCGGCCTGTTCCTGGTGGGCAGCCTGCTGCTCCTGTCACTGGACGACTCGCGGGCGGCGCCGCGCGCCGAAGCCGTGCCCGGCAAGGTGCAGGCGGGCTGGACGCTGGCGTTCCGGGGGCTCATCTCCCCCTTCACCTACGTGAAGGACCACCCGCATCTGTCGGGCCTGTTCCTCTGGCAGTTCTTCTTCACCTTCGCGCTGGCGCTGTTCCCCACCTACCTGCCGCTGTACGCGGTGGAGCAGGGCGCGCCCCGGGAGCTGGTGGGGCCGCTGGTGGCGGTGTCCTGGCTCGTCTTCGCCTTCGTGCAGCCCTTTGGCGGGCGGCTGTCGGACCGGCTGCCCCGGCGCGTGGGCCTCATCACGGTGGGCCTGGGCGGCATGGCGGTGATGGCGGCGGTGCTCGGCGCCTCCGGGTGGATGCCGCACGGGTACGCGCTGGGCTCGCTGGCGGTGGCCTGGATGCTGCTCGCGGTGCCGGACGGCCTGCACCGCTCGTCCGCGTCCGCGCTGGTGGTGGAGCAGGTGCCTTCACCCACGGAGCGCGGCCGCTTCATGGGCGCGCTGGGCTCCAGCGGCGCGCTGGCCGGCGTGCTCGCGCCCATCACCTACGGCCTCATCGCGCAGAAGGCCGGTATCGGCTTCACGTTCCTTGTCTCTTCGGCGGCCTTCGTGCTGGCCCTCGCCTGTGTGTCGAGGGTGCGCGAGTCCACCGACGTCGCCCCTGTCGCGGCCCCCGTGGCCGCCCTCACCCCCAACTCGGAGCCCGGATGAGCCCCTTCCGCCATGCATGTCGCCGGGGCACCGCGCTGTTGCTCGCGCTGGTGCCCGCCCTGGGATTCGCCGATTCGGCCTACAAGGTCACGGCGACGCCGACGACCGACACCATCACCATCGACGGCAAGGGGGACGAGGCCGCGTGGCAGGCCGCGCCGGAGATCGCCGGCTGGTACCTGACGCGCGTGGACTACGGCCGTCCCGCGCCGGACGACACCAAGGTCCGCATCCTCTACGACAAGGACAACCTCTACTTCCTGTTCCACTGCCTGGACTCGAAGCCGGAGCGCATCGCCGGGTACACGGTGCAGAACGAGATGTTCCTCCACCAGGAGGACAACATCACCATCATCCTCGACACGTACCTGGACCACCGCAACGCGTACTACTTCTGGACCAACCCGCTGGGCGTGCGCACCGACGGGCGCATCGTGGATGACGGCGAGGCGTTCTCCACCAACTGGCGCGGCGAGTGGGAGACGAAGTCCACCGTCGTGAAGGACGGGTGGATTTCAGAGGTGCGCATCCCGTTCGCGAACTTCCAGTTCGACAAGAAGGAGGAGATGTCCTTCGGCATGCTCCTGGACCGCGAGCAGTCGCGCAACCAGGAGTGGAGCAACTGGACGCCGGACGGGATGAATAGCGCGAAGGTGAGCCGCTACCCGCACCTGGAGGGGCTCAAGGATATCAACCCGCGCTCCATCTTCAGCATCACCCCGTACGTGGCCAGCACGGTGGCGCTCAAGTACAACGACGACCGCGGCACGTTCCGGCCCAACGTGGGCGCGGACGCGCGCATTGACCCGGCGCCGTGGCTGTCGCTGAAGCTGACGGCGAACCCGGACTTCAGCGACGCGGAGGCGGACCAGGGCTTCCTGCTGCTGGACACCGAAGCGCCGCTGCTGCCGGAGCGCCGCCAGTTCTTCCTGGAGAGCGAGCACCTCTTCATCGCGCCCATCAACATCTTCACCTCGCGCCGCATCGCGCTGCGGCCGCATGACCGGGTGTGGGGCGGGTTGCAGCTCACCGGCAAGGTGGGCGACCTGAACTTCGCGATGATGGACATCCAGCACCGCGACTTCACCGGCAAGAGCGTGGAGGGCAGGGACGTCTTCGAGAACGTCAACTCCGGCGTGCTGCGCCTGCAGCACGACATTGGCAAGCGGTCCATGATCTCACTGGTGGCGCTCAACCGCAGCGGCCGGGGCGGCGTCTTCGGGGACTCGGATTTCCAGACGCTGGGCGTGGACGGCAACTTCCATCTCTTCGAGGAGTTCTTCATCCAGGCGCAGGCGCTTCGCAGCTGGAGCCCGCTGGGCAACGAGGACGCGGACGCGTACCACGTGGGCCTGCACCGCTTCGACACGCTGACGGAGTTCTGGCTGCAATTCGAGGACATCGGGAAGAACTACGCGAACCCGCTGGGCTGGACGCCGGTGATTGACAAGCAGGGCTACAACTCGCACTTGTTCTTGAACCCGTTCCCCAAGTGGCGCTTCCTGCCCCGGCTGGACGTGACGTGGGACACGCTGTGGCGCCGCAACCACGAGCACGTGCGCACGCGCTGGCGCCAGCGCCTCAACGTGCAGCCCTACCTGCACCACGACTTCGCGCTCATCTTCGACGGCGTCTATGACGACAACGAGGGCTTCAGGAACCGCGTGGGCACGTTCGGCTTCACCCTGTTCCCGCACGACTGGCAGAGCTACACGCTGACGGCCATTGGCGGCCGCTTCCTGGGCGGACAGCTGCGCGGCCTCAACGGCGTGGTCAACTTCAAGGTGGGCGAGCGCATCGTCGCGCGCTTCAGCGGCTTCTACACGCGCAACTTCGACGTGCCGGAGAACAGCCAGCTCTTCGGGCGGTCCGGCGACGGCTACAGCTTCTCCGGCTACGCGCAGCTGCGCTACCACTTCAGCCCGGACCTCTACGCGCGCCTGACGCTGCAGAAGGGCGACGTGTACGAGCTGGCGGACTACAACTCCGTGCGCGGCACGTTCCTGGACGCGATGGTGGGATGGCACTACCGCCAGTGGAGCGACATCTTCCTCGTCTACACGGATCAGCCCTTCGCCGGCTCCCAGGAGCGGCGGATCCTGTCGAAGATCTCCTTCAACTTCTGAAAGCCTGACTCGCCCGAAAGTGAGCGCACCCCCATGAGCACCGCCGACGCCGCCAGCCTCAAGCGCCGCTACGACGAGGTGTCCCCCAGGTACGACCAGGGCGCCCCCCATCAGATGGCCATCAAGCTGTTCTGGCTCGCCTACGAGCACCTCACCTGGAAGCCGGTGGAGGCGCTGCTGCCGAAGGACGGCACCTCCTGGCGCGTGCTGGACGCGGGCGGGGGTGGGGGCAAGTTCGGCACGCGCTTCGCGGAAGGGGGCCACCACGTCACCGTGCTGGACATCTCCCCGGGCATGTTGGACGGCGCGCGCGCGCAGTTCGCGGCGAAGGGGCTGCTGGACCGCGTGGCCTTCGTGGAGGGCAACGTGGCGGCGTTGGAGCTGCCGGACGCGGCGTTCGACCTGGTCTTCTGTGAAGGCGACCCGGTGTCCTACTGCATGGACGCGTACCCGCAGGCGGTGAAGGAGCTGGTGCGTGTGGCGAAGCCGGGCGCGCCGGTGGTGCTGGGCGTGGACAACCGCCATGAGGCGTTCGCCTATTACATGAAGTCCGGCAAGCAGGCGGAGGCGTTCAAGCTGCTGCAGGATGGCAAGACGACGTGTCCCTACGGCCTGCCGGTGCACGCGTTCACGGTGCGCGAGCTGGAGCAGGCGGTGGCGGACGCGGGCGCGGACCTGCTGGAGATCTTCGGCAAGCCGGTGATGTTCTTCGACATGCTCAACGCCATGGCCGCCTCGCGCGGGGGCACCGCCGCGCAGCCGTGGGACGCGTGGTCTGCGCGCGAGGAGATACTGGCGCAGCAGGAGAAGCTGGCGCACGAGGGCTTCGCCGTGCTGGGCCAGCACTTCCAGGTGATGGCGCGGCGCCGCGCCTGACGCGAAGGAGCACGCACCGTGGGCCTTCCCTTCCTTGGCGTGGGACTCAGCTACCGCTGGGACCTCAACCCGCATCTGGCGCGCGGCAACCCCGGCGTGGACTGGCTGGAGCTGACGCCCGAGCACTTCCTGCCGCTCACGCCAGACGCGGAGCGGCGGTTGGATCTGCTCGCGAAGCGCTACCCGCTGGTGGGCCACAGCCTGGAGCTGTCGGTGGGCTCGGACGGGGTGGACGCGCCCGGCTACCGCGAGGGGCTGCGGCGCATCACCCAGCGCACGAAGAGCGTGTGGCACGGGGACCACCTGTGCTTCACGCGCGTGGGGGACCTGCCCCTGCGCGCGCTCACGCCGGTGCCGCTGACGGACGAGGCGGTGGCCACCTGCGTGCGCAACGTGAAGGCGGCCCAGGCGGACCTGGGCGTGCCCTTCGTGGTGGAGAACATCGCGTACCTCTTCCACACGCCGCTCAACACGCTGGACGAGGCGGACTTCCTGCGCCGGGTGGTGGAGGGCGCGGACTGCGGGCTGCTGTTGGATCTGCACAACCTGTACTGCAACGCGGCCAACCACGGGTTCGACCCGTATGCCTTCCTGGACCGGCTGCCGCTGGAGCGCGTGGTGCAGATCCATCTGGCGGGCGGCATGACGATGGAGGGGCTGCGCCTGGACAGCCACTCGGCGCCGTCGCCGGAGGAGGTGTGGCAGCTGTTGGAGTACGTGGCGCCGCGCTGCCCGGTGCGCGGGGTGAACTTCGAGATGGACAGCGGCTTTCCGCCCTTCGCGCGGCTGGTGGAGGAGCTCGCTCGCGCGCGCGCCATCCTCCAGCGCTGCGGCGCGAACGCGGCCTGAGCGCACGGGATAGGAGACACACGACATGGGCTACCCGGAGACGCTGGAAGCACTGGCGCGGCTGCACGTGGACCCGCGCTTCCGCGAGGCGTGGACGCGGGACGCGGGCCAGACGCTCGCGCCGCTGACGTTGACGCCGGGGGAGCGCGCGGCGCTGGAGCAGGTGGACCGCACCGTGGTGGACCGCGCCGGGCGGATGATGGACTACCACCGCACCGAGCGCGTGCGGGAGCAGCTGGCGTGGGTGGACGAGGCGAAGCGGCCGGAGCTGGCCCCGCTGCGCCTGCGCTTCCTCCAGGACGTGCTGCCGGAGGTGCTCAACCGCGAGGAGGCCATCGCCTTCTGCCGCTTCCTGGAGTCCGGCGCGGCCACGGGCCTGCCGGCCTACGTCCCCCAGCTGGCCCGCTGCGAGCGGCTGCGCATCGCGCTCGCGTGGGGCCTGTTGCCCCTGCCGGCCTCGGGCCCCCATGTCGAGGCCTTCGACTTCCCGGTGCTGGGGCTGCTCGCCGCGCTGGCCGCGCCGGGCTGGCCCCCGGTGGAGCCCCGCCCCACGCGGGTGGAGTACCTCAAGGTGCCGGGCCTGCCCGCGGTGATGCTGCGCGAGCTGCCCGCACCCTGAAGCGCCCGTCGTCCCCCGGCGTCAGTGGCTCCGGCGGTGGTGCATCTTCTGGTAGGTGCCCATGAGCTGGGCCTCGCCCAGGATGTGGCCGTCCATGGCCTCACGGAGCTCCGCGCGGGAGGGCCGGCCCAGGTCCGGCAGGACCGTGTCCAGGGCGTACAGCCGGAAGAAGTACCGGTGGTTGCCGATGGGGGGCATGGGGCCGCCGTAGTCCTGCCGCTGGAAGTCGTTGAGTCCCTGGCGGACTCCGGGCGGCATCACCTCCGGGGTGGCCCCGTCCGGGAGGCTCTGGGCGTTGGGCGGCAGGTTGTAGAGGACCCAATGGCAGAAGGTGCGCTGCGGGTGGGCCGGGTCCGGTGCGTCCGGGTCCTCCACGATGAGGGCCAGGCTCCGGGTCCCCGGGGGGATGTTCTCCCAGTGGAGGGGGGGCGAGTGGTCCTCGCCCTCCCCGGTGTAGGCCATGGGGATGGGCATCCCGTCCTGGAACTGCGACGAGGTGAGCTCGAGCGGCTTCGGCATGGTTTGGCTCCTGGAAGCGAAAGCGGCAAACGTGTCCCCCGGCAAGCTGGCGACGGCCTCCCCCCGGTGCGCAGAGGCGACGGGCGCTCCGCCCGGCCGCCCGTCACCTCCAAAGAGGCCCCTTGGGTGCGGCCCCTCCCTGATCCACCGGACGCTCCCCGGCCCGCCTGCTGACCCCAGGCGATCTCCCGAGGAGAAACGCGAGGAGAAACCCCCGCTCCGGGCAAGGCCGTGGTAGCTGCGCTTGCGGGTGCCGCAACCCTTCCTGGAGGCATGGGGAAGGTGGGGCCTCCAGGGACCCCGTAGCGGTTGCACCCGCCGCGCATTCGGTGCTAAGCGGCGCCCGCGCGGGTATGGGCGGGGTCGGGGTTGGCGAAGGAAACCCAAGACTTTCCCAGGGTTTGGTGAGGCGTCCGCATGGCAGAGCAGGAGCCACCGAAGCGGACGGACGAGCCGGGCAGTGAGCTGGGCGAGACGGCCCGGCAGATGCGAGCGGCGGAGCCGTACATCTCCGCGGTCTGGAAGCTGGTGGGC
>NZ_RAWG01000311.1 GCF_003611735.1 Corallococcus sicarius
CCCGAGGGCACGCCCGAGCCCACCCCTTCGGTCAACGAGCCTCCAGCGCCCGCGGTGCCCGCACCGGACCCCACCACGCCTACCGTACCCGCCGTGCCCGGCGCGCCGCCGGAGACGACACCCCCGCCGGCACCCTCGGGCGCGGACGGCTTCGGCGTGACGATGCTGTACCCGTCCAAGGCGGGCGGGGAGGCGTGGGCGCTCGCGGAGAACGCGACGGCGGACAAGCGCTTCGTGCCGCAGGGATCCATCACGCGCAACGCGGACGGCTCGTGGAAGATGAAGAGCAGCCAGGTCCGCATGAGCGCGTACCCGTCCACGGGCTATGACGCGAAGCAGATCGCCACCTACGACCGCGACGTGCTCGCGAGCCGCGGCTACATGCAGGCGGCGAACGACTGGAAGAACGTGGAGATGACGGGCTTCGTGAAGGTCAACGCGGCCTCCAACACCCAGGACAACTTCGCGTGGTACGCGCGGGGCGGGAAGCACAACGACGACCACTCGGGCTGCGAGGGCAGCAGCTACAAGGGCGGCCTGCACTACGACGGCCGCGTGCGCTTCGAGAAGGAGACGTGGCACGTCTCCTATGATCAGGGGCCGTACAAGCCCGCCACCTCCGCGCTCAAGGGCCGCTGGGTGGGCTTCAAGTCGGTGATGCGCAACGTGCCCGGCGCGAACGGCGCGGAGGCGGTGAAGCTGGAGCTGTACGTCAACGAGAACGCCGACAAGGTGACCTGGAAGAAGGTCTACGACCTGACCGACGCGGGCACCTGGGGCGGGGACGCGCAGCACTGCGGCGGCGCCGTGGGTGCCATGCCCATCACCTGGGGCGGCCCCATCGCCACGTTCCGGTGGGACAACGCCCAGGACGTGGACTTCAAGTGGCTGAGCGTCCGGGAGATCCAGCCGTAGTCCGGCCCCAGGGCTGACGCCGGTTCCGTGGGCCACCCGACAGGGGCCCCGGGCCGGCGGGGCAGTGGCCAGGGCCGCCCCGGGTTCGCAGCCTAGCTGCCGCCGTGGCGTGTGCCGTCGGCGTCACTGCCGAGGGGCGACGTCCATGCGGATCACCTTCCTGGGTCATGCGGGCTTCGCGGTGGAGACCGCCGAGGCGCTCGTCGTCATGGACCCGTGGCTGTCGCCCCAGGGGGCCTTCGACTCGGCGTGGATGCAGCTGCCGCGCAACCACCACCTGGCGCCGCGCGTGCGCGAGCTGCTGGAGACGCCGGGCCGCGAGCGCTTCCTCTACATCAGCCACGAGCACAAGGATCACTTCGACCCGGAGTTCCTGGCCACGCTCACCCGGCGGGACTTCACCGTGCTGGTGCCCCGGTTCAAGCGCTCGGCGCTGGAGGACTGCTTCGCGAAGTACGGCTGCAAGCGCGTCGTCGTGTGCGAGGACTCGCGCGAGGTCCCCTTCAAGGGCGGCTACCTCAAGCTCTTCGTCTCCGAGCAGGGCACCAACCGCGACTCCAGCCTGATGGTGCGCGGGGACGGCCGGTGCTTCCTCAACCTCAACGACTGCAAGATGCATGATCGGCTGGTGCGCGTCATCGCGGAGGAGGGCCCCATCGACGTCTTCTCCGCGCAGTTCTCCGGGGCCATCTGGCACCCCACCTGCTACGAGTACCCGCGCGAGACGTACGCGGCCATCGCGCGGAGGAAGCGCGACAGCAAGTTCGAGGCGGTGGCACGCGCGCTGGAGTCGGTGCAGCCGCGCGGCTACATCGCGTCCGCGGGCCCGGCGGCCTTCCTGGACCCGGCGCTGTTCCCGCTCAACTTCGAGGACGTGAACATCTTCCCCCGCGCGCCGGACCTCTTCGCCTTCCTGGCGCAGCGCCTGCCGCAAGCGCCCACGCGCTATCTGGAGCCCATGCCCGGGGACGTGTTGGATGCGGGCACGCTCGAGTACGTCTCCCAGGTGCCGGAGCGGGTGACGACGGAGAACTTCCAGGACTACATCCACGCGTACGCGAAGGACCTGGCGCACGTCTTCCGCGAGCGCCGCCGCAACCTGATGCGCGAGGAGGTGGATGAGATCCTGGGCCGTCTGCGCGTGGAGCTGCAGCGCAAGCTGGACCTGTTGGACCTGCATGGGCGGGTGGGCATGCCCCTCTACGTGGAGCTGACGGAGGCACCGACGCGGCTGCTGCGCGTGGACTTCAAGCGCCGCCGCGTGGACGAGGTGCCGGCGCTGCGCGACACGGTCCGCTACACGATGACGGTGGGCGCTGCGGACATCGTGCGCGTGTTGGATCGGAAGCTGAACTGGGAGGACTTCCTCCTGTCCTTCCGCCTGCGCCTGAGCCGCAACCCGGACGTGTACGAGCCCGTGCTGCACGGCTTCCTGGGCGTGGAGGTGGAGGACATCCGCGAGTTCTGCGACGGCATCCGCGCCACCGAGTCACAGAAGGAGCGCACCGTGGTGGAGGTGGGCGGCAAGCGCTTCTCCATCCAGCGCTTCTGCCCGCACCAGGGTGCCGACCTGTCCGGGGGCTGGGTGGAGGAGGGCCGCTACGTGGTGTGCCCGCGCCACCGCTGGCAGTTCGACCTGCACCGCGGTGGCGTCTGCAGGACGAACAACGCCACCCTCTGCGCGGAGCCGCTCGCGGACAAGCCGGAGGCGACCCGGACGGAGAGCGACGGCACTGCGACTCAGCTCCCCCGGTAGGTGGAGAAGCCGTAGGGGCTGAGGAGCAGCGGGACGTGGTAGTGCTCGTCGGTCGCGGCGACCTCGAACACCACCTGGACGTACGGGTAGAAGCCCTTCTGGCCCCGGGCCTGGAACCAGGCCCCGGTGTCGAAGGTGAGCCGGTAGACGCCGGGCCCCAGCTTCGTGGCCGCGCCCGACAGGTCCTTCACCCGGCCGTCCGCGTTGGTGACGCCCCGGAACAGCTCCAGGAAGGTGTCTCCCGCCCGGGCCTCCAGGACGAGGGAGAGCCCCTCCGCGGGGCGGCCGGTGCTCGTGTCGAGGACATGCGTGCTGAGCGTGCTCATGATGCGAGGAGCTTCTCCAGTCGGATGCGGGTGATCTTCGCCTGCTCGCCCGCGGCGATTCTCAGCTCCGCGTCGGGGGCGTTGTCCATGCGGCCCTGCAGGAGCGCGAGCATCTGCGCCGCGCTCTTGCCGGTGGCACACACGAGGAAGATGAAGCCGTAGCGCGCCTCGTAGTCGCGGTTGCCCTGGGCCAGCGCCTCCAGCACGCGCTCGTCCGCGGCGGCCACGCCCTGCTGCTCCTGCGACGACCACTGCGCGGTAGCGGCGAACTTCTCACGCAGCTTGGACACATCCCCGATGCGCGGGTGGTGGGTGAAGGCTTCCTTCCAGTCCTCCGGCCCCGTGCGCGCCCAGGCGTCCGTGGCCTCCGCGAAGAGGTGCTCCGCGTCCCGGAACGGGCGGACGGCCAGCATCGCCTCCACCCAGCGCGTGCTGCCGCAGCAGCGCGTGAGCGCCTGGGTGGCTTCCTCCGTGGTCGCCGTGTTCAGGCGCTCCAGCGCTGTCGTCACGCCGGCTCCCCGAAGAGGCGCAGCCGGCTGACGCCGCCATCCGGGAAGATGTTGAGGCGCACGTGGGTGATGGGGCCCACGTCCTTCAGCTCCTTCTCGAAGACGTGGCAGTGGTCCGCCTGGAGCTTCGACTGGGGCAGCAGCTCCTTCCACTGGAGGTGGGTCGCGTTGGCGAAGTCCAGCAGCGGCTCCTCCAGGTGGATGCCCTCCAGCGAGCAGCGGTCCGGGAAGTTGCCCTTGAAGAAGTGGGTGTCCACCTCCGCGCGGCGCAGGGTGCCGGCCGTGGCCAGCTTCACGACGATCCAGTCGAAGCCCGGCACGCGCTTGCGGCGCGTCTCCCAGCCCTCGCCCATGTTGGCCGCGCGGCCCGGGAAGATGAGGTTGTCCTTCGTGCCGAAGAACTGATCATTGCACGTGACGACGGAGCCGCCGTTCGCCGCCGCCGCCAGGTCCACCAGCCCCGACGTCTTCAGCGCGTGCCAGTCCGGCAGCACCTGTCCGTGGATGCGCAGGCGCGCGACGCCGCCGTCCGGGAAGATGTTGAGGCGCACGTGGGTGAAGCGCCGCTCGTTCGCCACCGCGAAGAGGTTGCGCGAGCCGCCGCGCAGGCGCGACTTCGGCACCAGCTCCGTCCAGCGCGACACGTCCTCCGCCAGCGACTCCGCGGAAGGGTCTCCGTCCACCTCGCACGCTTCCAGGGAGGCGTACTCGGGGAAGTTGCCGATGAAGTGATTGGTGTCCACGTCGATGCCGTGGATGGCGCCGGGCAGGCCCAGCTTCACGATGCACCAGTCGTAGCCGGGCACGCGCTTGCGGCGCGTCTCCCAGCCGTCCATCCACTTGCCGCGCTCCGTGTACTTGTCCGCGATGAAGACGCCGCGCCCCGGCTCCAGCATGGCCTCCTTGGGCGCGAAGAACTCGTCGTTGGCCAGCAGGGCCTTGCCGCCCACCTTGCGCGCGGCGAGATCAATCAGGTCGGCGAAGGCGACGTGCATCGCCCCGGGTGCTTCGGCTTGCATCGGTTTTCCTCTCCCGGACCGTCGGGGCTAACCGCGCGGCAGCCACTGGCCGATGCGCGGGCCCGTCAGTCCCTCGGTGGCGTCGAAGATACGCTGGCCGCGCAGGTATGTCCTCATCACCCGGCCTTCCAGCTCGCGCCCCGCGTAGGGCGTCAGCCGGTGCCGGTGGCGGATGTCCTCCGGGGCCACCTTGAAGCGCGTCTCCGGCGCGAAGACGACGAAGTCCGCGTCCAGCCCCGGCTTCAGCGCGCCTTTTCGCCCGGACAGCCCGGCGAGTGCCGCGGTGCGGCGGGCCATCCGCTCCACCAGTACGTCCAGCCCCAGGCCGTGGGCGCGCATGCCCGTCCACACCGCCGACACGCTCAACTGCAACCCGGCGATGCCGCCCCACGCGCCGGAGAAGTCCCCGGCCTCCAGCTTCTTGAGCGCGGGCGTGCAGGGCGAGTGGTCGGAGACGACCAGGTCGATGAGGCCGCTGCCCACCGCGCGCCACAGCCGCTCGCGGTTCTCCGCCTCGCGGATGGGCGGGGCGCACTTGAAGTGCGTCGCGCCCGCTTCAATCTCCTCCGCGCTGAACGTCAGGTAGTGCGGGCACGTCTCCACCGTGAAGGGCAGCCCCTCCGCCTTCGCCTTCGCGATGTCGTCCAGCGCGTCCGCCGCCGACAGGTGCACGATGTGCACCGGCGTCCGGTGCTCGCGGCACAGGTCGATCATCATCCGGATGGCGTCCACCTCCCACGCGGCAGGGCGCGAGGCGAGGTAGCTGGCGTAGGCGCGCACGTCGCCCGCGAAGGGCGGCTCGTGGTCCGTCAATTCCGCGTGCACCAGGAGCGGCACACCCGCCCGGGCGAGGAGGGGCATCGCGGTGTTCAGCACGTCGCGCGTGGCGGCGGGGAACTCGTCCACGCCCGAGTGCACGAGGAACGCCTTGAAGCCGAGCGTGCCCGCGTCGACCATGGCCTGGAGCTCGCCCGCGTTGCCCGGGATGACGCCGCCCCAGAGGCCATAGTCGATGGCGCACTGGCCCGACGCGGACTCGGCCTTGGTGCGCAGCGCGGCCAGGGACGTCGTCGCCGGGATGGAGTTGAGCGGCATGTCCACCACGGTGGTGATGCCGCCCGCCGCCGCGGCAGCGGTCGCCGTGGCGAAGCCCTCCCAGTCCGTGCGGCCGGGCTCGTTGATGTGCGCGTGGCTGTCCACGATGCCGGGCAGGAGCGCGTCCTTCCCCAGGTCCACCACCTGGGCGCCGCGCGGCACGTCCACCGTGGCGTCGATGCCTTCGATGCGCCCGTCGCGCACCACCACGGCCGCGGCGCGCGTGCCCTCCGGCGTCACCACGCGCTCGCTGCGAAACACGGTCAGGGAAGAACTCACGGCTCGAACTCCGTCAGGGCGTAGTCGGCGAGCGCCCGGAAATGCCGGTCGCTGTCATCCAGGTAGAGCTGGCGGGTGATGCCCCCCACCAGCCGGGGCAAGCTGTACTTCATGCCGGAGATGCTCGCGCCGCCGAAGCCCAGCGAGAGCAGGCACCCGAAGGTGTAGTTGAACACGCCGCTCACCCACGGCGCGCTCCCCGGCTGCTTCTCCAGGAACTCGAACGACGGGCCCAGGTACGGGTGGCGCAGGAGGTCCGCGTGCCGCTCGTTCTCCGGCGGCGTGAAGCGGTCCTTCCACAGCGCGATGTGCGGGTGCAGCTCCGCCAGCTCCGGGCGCAGGGACAGGTCGGTGGTGAACCCGGACGCGATGATCAGGAAGTCGAACGTGTGCGTCGCATGCGGCGTGCGCACGACAGCCTGACCGTCCTGCTGCTTCACCTCCACCCACGGACTCTCCGCGTGCAGGTGGAAGGCAGGGGAGCGGCGTGCGCGTTCGAAGGTGTCCTTTGGCGGCAGCTGCCCCATCTCGATGATCTGCCGGATGAAGCGCCAGCGATCCGCGTCCGGCAGGTCGGCGTGGTGTCGCAGGAAGCCCGCGAACTCCGCCCAGCGGTAGGGGTTCACATTGGGCAGCTTCTTGCGCCGGTAGAACAGGTCCACCCGCTCCGCGCCCGTCTCCAGCGCGACCGATGCGTTGTCGAACGCGGAGGCCCCCGCGCCGAGCACACCCACGCGCTTGCCGCGCAGCGCCTCGAAGTCGATGGGGTCATGCGTGTGAGCCCAGAGCGAGCGGGGCAGGGGCTGCACCTCCGGCGGAGCGTCCCAGCGGCCGGAGCCGTCGATGCCGGTGGCCAGCACCACCTTGCGCGCGAGCAGCGTGCCCCACTCACCGGCGTGGGCGATGGGGACCTCGAAGCAGCCCAGGTCCGCGCGCCAGCGGAGGGCCCCGGCCTTCGTGCCGCACTTCACGGGCAGGGCCAGCACACGGCGGTACCAGAGCAGGTAGTCCGCCCACAGCTCCTTCGGGATGAGGGCCACCTGGCGGAAGCCCTCCTCGCCGTGCTGCGCCTCGTACCAGGCGCGGAAGGAGAGGTTGGGGATGTTGTAGTCCGGGCCGGTGAGGTACTTGGGCGTGCGCAGGGTGATCATCCGCGCGAACGTCTTCCACGGGCCGTGGAAGCCATCCTTCCCGTCGTCCAGCACCATCAGATTTGTCACCCGCTCGCGCATCAGCCCGAACGCGGCGCCCAGCCCGCTCTGGCCTCCGCCCACGATGAGCACGTCCAGGATGCCGCGGCCGTCCGGCGTGGTGCGCGGGGGCACCCAGCTCCGGGCCGGGTAGGCGAGGATGTCCAGGTCGCGCCGGAGGGCGGCTTCCAGTGCCTCCAGGCCCTGCGGGGGACGGAGCGGCGAGGCCAGCGGATCGCGGTCTTGCATCCGCTCCAGGAACCCACGCCCGGATTCCCTACGCAAGGGGGCGGGCCGACCATTCGCCTCCGTCCGCCACGTTCCGGACGCCCCTTCAGCGCCGCGAGGTGGGCCCGCCTGCCTGGGGGACGAGCAGCTCGAAGCGCACGCGCGCGTTGTCGGTACGCATGCCCACGGGCCCCTCCAGCGTGAGGGCCTCCGCGGGCAGCACGCCCTCCCACACGCGCTGGCCGTCCACGAAGACCGTCAGCACGTCCGCGTCGATGCGGGCGCGCAGCACGTGGGGCTGCCCCGGGACGAGGGGATCCAACGGCTCCATGAACCGCGGGCGGACGGTGGTGTAGCCGTCGCTGCCGCACTCGCCGCTCCGATGGTCGTCCGGGTTGCGCTTGAAGTTGACGACGATGCCCGCCGAGGGCGCGATGCGCCACATGGCGTAGAGGACATTGCAGCCATCCCGCGCGCGCAGCTTGAGACCCACCTGTTCGCGCACCCGCCCGGAGGCGAGCGGAAGCGCCGGGTCGGTGACGCCCAACCAGGTGAAGCGCAGCCCCACGTCATCGCCCGTCGTCTCCGGTACGAACGCGCGCTGTCGTGGGTGCTCGATGCCGAGGCGCAGCCCGTCCGGCACGCGCCCCAGCACCTCCTGCACGCTCCCCTGCGTGACGGTCAGCCGCTCCAGGGGGACGGGCTCCAGCCCCGCGGTGGCGGGAGGTGGAGCGCGCGGGGACCTGGGCGCGGAGGCCCCGCGGGACTTCACCTTGCCGTTCGCGTCACCCCGGGCGTCCTCGCTCAGGAGCAGCGCTCCGGCCCAGAGCATCAACACGGCCGATGCGCCGACCGCCACCCACCGCCGACGGCGCTCCTCGATCACGATTTCACCCCCTGGAGCAGCGCCTGGAGCGTCTTCAGGTGCGCGCCCAGGTACGCCTGTTCGGCCTGGAGCCGCGCCAGCTCCAGCAGCAGGTAGTCCCGGAAGCGGCGGACCTGCCGCGTCTCCAGCCGCTCCACCTCGCGCAGCTGCCCCTCCAGGTCCGACACCAGCGCGGAGACCTCGCCCAGCCGCGCCTGTTCGGCCTGCGCGGTGATGCGCAGCTCGCCCAGCAACTGGCGCACCCGCCGGGGCGTGCCGTCCACCGCGTCGCGCGTCTCCTGCCGCCGGCCCTCGCGGGCCTGGGCGTTGGCCCGGCCCTGCCACAGCGCGCCCAGGTTGAAGCCGAGCGTGAGCTGGCCGAAGAGGGGCACGTCCTGCGCCACGTCGAAGACCTCGTCGTAGCCGCCGCGCACGGCCAGCCGCCACGCCCGGGCCCTGCGCAGTCCGCCGGACAGGGCCTCCACCTGATCATCCGCGGCTTCGAAGGCCGTGAGGAGCGCGCCCAGATCCTGACCCTCCGGCTGCCCGGGCCCGAGCGCGATCCGGGCCCGCGCCTGTTCGGTGTCGCGGGCCAGCGCGCGCAGGTGGTCCAGGCGCACCTGCACCGCGTTGAGTTCCTCCAGCGTGGTGCCTCCGTCGCGCAGCTCCTCGCGCAGCGCCGTCACCAGCGTCTCCGCGCGTGGCAGGGACGTGGCCAGCGCCCGGGCACGGGCCTCCAGGGCGGAGGCCTCGCCCAGGCGCGAGCCCTGCTCCACGGCGCCCTGGAGCGCGGCGAGCGCCTGCTGGCGGCGACACTCGGCCTCCGCGCGCGAGTGCAACGCGCGGCCCCGGTAGAGCCCCACGAAGTCGTAGCCCAGCCCCGCGGTGAGCCGGAGGCGGGGTTTGCCCAGGGGCGTCTCGTCACCGCCGCCCATCGCGTCGCCCGCGTTCACCGCGCCGATGCTGGCGAAGAGCTCCGGCGCCAGCTCCAGCGCGGCCTCCGCGTGGGACGTGCCCCGCACGCGCTCGCAGTAGCCCCGGGCCCACGCCGCTCCCGCGTCGTCCGCCGCCAGGGCCGTGCCCGTCCACAGCCCCGTCAGGGCTCCCCATGCGAGGGTTGTCCGCATCCGCCGCTCCATTTCCGATTCCAGGGGAACTCACAGCATCAGCGGCGGGCGGCCCAGGTGCAGCAGTTGCTCCTGTGCGCTCGGTGCGTCACGAAGCTGGAGCTCCACCATCACGCCCCGCAGGTGGTACTGGCGGATGGGGTGCTGCTGGGAGATCTCTCCCTCCAGCACGGGCCCCACCACGCCCACCTCGCGGCACCACAGCACCTTGAGCGCGCAGGAGTAGAGCGGGGTGCCCGCCTGCGCGTTGGCCAGGTTCTCGTAGGGCACGAAGGCCACGGTGAGGTTCTGCTCCACGGCCTTCAGGTACGGCGAGCCGTGCACCACCCTCAGCAGCTGGTTGAAGCGCTGGATGCTGTCATCCAGTGCGCGCGCGTCCGCCTCCAGGCTCTCGCGCAGCGCCTCCGCGCGCGCCTGCTCCAGCACCGACTGCGTGTACTCGCGCTCCAGCAGCAGCGTGTCCGTCGTCAGGCCCTCCGGGGCGGCGCGCTCCTGGCCCAGGCCGTCCTGCGCGGCGGTGAGCCCGTCGCGCTCGCGCCGCAGGGTGTCCAGCCGCACGTCCAGGTCCACCGTCTCCTGCGCGAGCGACAGGTTGCTCTGCGCCATCTGCGCCAGGTGGTGGTTGAGCGTGAGCATGTCCTCGCGCTCCAGCAACTTCGCGCCGTAGAGCGCGCTCGTCCGCGTGCGCGCAAGGCCGCTGTACGCGCGGTTGGATTCGGTGATCTCCGCGCCCGCGCGCAGGTACTCCTGGCGCAGCGCGGCCAGCCTCCGGGCCAGCCGGTCGCGGGAGCGCTTCTCGCCCTGGAGGGCCACGATGAAGCGCTGCTGGAAGGACCGCTCCGTGGTGAGGATGCGCTCGGCCTCCTGGAGTCGGTCCGCCACCTCGCGCCGCTTCGTCACGAGCGCGTCGCGCTCCGCCTCCTGCTGCGCCGCCTGCGCGTTGAGCTGCAGGACGTTGGGGTCGGTGGGCGACAGGATGGTGGGCGTCACCCAGCCCCGGCTGGACAGGAAGAAGCCCTGCACCGACAGGAACGACGCGAGCCCCAGGAGGATCAACGCCAGCAGCACGGACCCCATGAGCTTGTAGGCGGACACCGCGAGGGCGTTCAGCCGGTTGGCGACCTGTTGGTTCATGACGGCGTTCCCTCGCTGGAGGTGCTGGACGTGAGCTTCGCGGGGGAGGGGGGCGCGGCAGGGGCCGTGGTGGGACTGCCGCGCGTCTCCCAGCTTCCGGAGTCGAGCGTCAGCAGCGCCAGCGGGGTGAAGAGCGCGTAGGTGACGGGCATCAGGAGCGCCATGGGCAGGAAGCTCGCCCCGGGCACGCGCCGGTCCTCGGGCAGGTGGCGCGTCTCCATCCGGTAGATGAAGCCCAGCAGGCCAATCACCAGGAAGTGGAACGCGAGGATGTCCCAGAACTCTCCTGTGAGGAGGTTGTGGACGATGACCACCGGGTACGCCAGGAGCAGCGCGAGCTGCGAGACGTAGTGCACCGTGATGACCGGGTGCAGGCGCCACGCGTGCGACAGGCCCGACAGCAGGTCCACGAGGTTCGAGCGCCGCCAGCGAAGCTGCTGGGAGAAGTAGCCCGCGAGCGTGGATGGCGCGGCGGTGAAGCAGAACGCGTCCAGCGTGTAGACCGTTTCGTAGCCGTGCTTGACGATCTGCCGCGTGAGGAAGCGGTCCTCGCCGTACTTGATGGGGACGCCCGCGATGGCGCGCGCCTCCAGGATGGGCTCCAGTTGGAGCAGCACGTGGCGGCGGTACGCGGTGAGGCAGCCGGACAGGCACATCACCTGGCGGAACGAGCGCTCCAGGTCCTTCAGCCACTGCTGGGCGAAGTGGAACTTGATCTCAATCATCCGCGTCATCCAGTTCTGATGACGGTTGCTGACGAAGGTGCGCCCGCCCACGGCGGCGACGTTCGGGTGGACGAAGCGGCGGATGAGCTGGCGCACGGCGCCCGGGTCCACCACCACGTCCGAGTCCACGGAGACGATGATCTCCGCGTCCACCGCGGCCCTCACGCCCCGGTTGATGCCCTTGCGCTTGCCCAGGTTCACCGGGTTGCTCATCACACGGACGCTCGCGTGGCCCTCGGCGGCCTTCTGCGCCCAGGCGACGCTGTCGTCGCGGGAGCAGTCGTCCACGACGATGATCTCCAGCAGCTCGCGCGGGTAGTCCTGCGCGAGCAGCGCGCGCACCGTGTGGAAGATGCCTTCCCCCTCGTTGAAGAGGGGGATGACGATGGCGACCCGGGGACGGTAGGTGTCATCCACCCGTTCGAACCGCTTGCCCTTCAGCCGCCGCAGGAAGGGGCCGAGGATGTAGCGGTTCGTCAGGACGACGATGAACAGCAAATGGATGGGAAACAGCTCCATCGCCCCCGCCCCCTGACGCC
>NZ_RAWG01000312.1 GCF_003611735.1 Corallococcus sicarius
CCACCGCGCCCTCCGCGTCCATCAGCACCGCGCCCGCACCGGCCGGAGCGCCGGGCCGCGTGCGCGTCTATTCGGACGGAGCGGCGCGGGGCAACCCGGGGCCCGCCGGTGCGGGCGCGGTGCTGATGGACGCGGAGGGCGCGGTGGTGGCGCGCCTGGGGCGGTTCCTGGGCACGCAGACGAACAACTACGCTGAGTACATGGGGCTGCTGCTGGGCCTCCAGCACGCGCGCAGCCTGGGCGCGCGCGAGGTGGAGGTGTACGCCGACAGCGAGCTGCTCATCCGGCAGTTGGACGGGCGCTACCAGGTGAAGAGCCCCACGCTGAAGCCCTTGTTCCTGGAGGCGAAGAAGCTGCTCGCGACCTTCAGCAAGGTGAAGCTCGCCCACGTGCCCCGCGCGCAGAACGCGGAGGCGGATGAGATGAGCAACCGCGCCATCGACGAGCGGATGTAGCCCGTCGAAGCGCGGCCGGTACGGCGCTCAGGGCTCCGTGGCGCCCGCTCTCTTCTGCGAGGCGCCCGGGCGCGGCCAGTGCTCGAGGGCCGCGGAGACGGGCCCCGGCAACTGCGCTTCCTGCTTCACGAGCGCGTAGGCCTTGTCGGCGTTGGCACCGGAGGCCTCCAGCCGGCGTGCGACGACCAGGGAGAGCGCCGCGCGCTCGGGCAGGTCCAACGCCTCCAGGGAGTCGGCGGTCCGGGTGCCTCGCACCACGTCCCGCAGCTCTCCGTAGCTGAGCGCTACGTCCGATGCGGCGAGGGTCCGCGCGGCGAGCGCGGCGTCCCCCAGCCGCTCGAACTCGCCCGCGAGCAGCACGACTGCCTCGGTGCCCACGTGGCCGAAGACCGCGCGTTCGATGTTGGCGCAGACGCGGGCCGCCGCTTCGGGTCCCTGGATGATCGAGGTCAACACCCGCATCGCCATCGGGAGCACGGTCTGCTCGGAGCCCGCCGGTGCGCGGCGGGCCACGGACTCACCCAGCGATGCCGCCAGCCAGGTTCGCAGGACCTCTCCGTCCTCCCCCTGGGTCGCGCTGTCGATGAGCTTCTGGAGTGGGGCCTCCGCCTCCGACGTGGAGCGCCCGAACAGCCGCGCGTACAGGAGCACGTCGTCCCAGCCCGGCCTTTCGGCTCCGTCCGCGAGCAACTGCTCCGCGACCCGGCGCGCGGCTTCCTCGCGGCGCCCCAGCGCCACCAACGCCCGCGCGTGCGTCTCACGGAACACGGGGTAGCGGGGGTCGCCCTTCTCCATCGCCTCCAACAACGCGAGCGCTTCCTTCCAGCGCTGCTCGCGCTCGTAGCGGATGACCAGGCCCCAGCGCACCCTCGGATCGTCGGGGTGCTCCTTCCACAGCGCCTCCAACCGTGCTGTCGCCTCGGGGCCGGGCTCGGTGCGCGCGAGCATTGTCGCCAGGCGCGGGGAGCCGGGCTCGCGCGCGAGCGCGGCGGCATAGTAGGCACGGGCCTCTTCGTTGCGTCCGGTGCGCCGCATCTGGCGGATCCAGAGCCGGTGCGCCTCGTCGCTGTCCGGCTGCGCGTCGCGCCACGCACGCGCGGCGGCCACGGTCGCGAAGGAGCCTTCCAGGTGCTCGTTCGCCATCGTCGACGTGGCGGCGAGCGCTTCGAGTTCCGGCGTGCCCGGCAGGGCGTGCATGAGGGCCTGTGTCAGGCGGGCCGCCTCGGCCGGGTGGTGGGTGCCGATGAGCCAGGGGATGCTCATCCTCCACCCTCCTGACAGCACTGCCAGGCGCGTGCGCGAGGTCGTGCCGTGGTCGCTGCTCTTCATCTCGATGCGCTCCGGCGGATCGGTGAGCACGAAGTCCACGTGCCCCAGCAGGAGGAACGGTTTGCCGGCCAGCGGCAGCACGGGGGGCGCAGACTCGTCATCGCTCTGGGGCGATGACGAGTAGGTGATCGTCTGCCGGTACAGGGGCGCGGCCCCCAGCACGTTGTAGACGTGGAGGCCCCCGGAGGGGCTCACGTACAGGGTGTCGTGGGCCAGCCGGGCCTCACCCGCGCGCACGTCCACCTCGTGCAGACCGGTCCGCAACATGCGCTCGTCGGAGCCGCCCGGCGGGAGCTCGAAGTGAGCGCCGTCGGCAGCGACCTGGACCGGCACGTCGAGCCCGTTGAGGAAGAGCACGCGCTCATGCTCGACGATGAACCTGCCCCCGCCCACGAGGGCGAACGCGGCAGCGCCCACGCCGCCGAGCAGGAGGAGGCGACGACGTGGCGAATTCGAGGGGGCGCTCACGGAGAGGACTCCTGGGCGAGGAGCGAAGGGGTGGACAGCAAGGGGCGGACGTCGCCCGTGCCGGGCAGGTGCCAGCGGTCGACCCAGGCGCGGAAGAGGGCCTCGGCGACGTGCGGACCCTCCAGGGACGTGACCGGGACCACGAGTTCCAGCGGCAGCGGGGGCCCCGCGGCTCCGAACGCCGGATCCGCCGTCACCGTCCAGACGGCCTCCAGCGCCGAGGCCCCGGGTCCCGCGGAACGCAGCTGTTCCTGGACGCGGAGGGTCATCATGGGCGGTCCCTCTTTCGGCATGTCGTGGCGCGCGTCCACGCGCAGCACGCCCTGCCCCAGGGCCTCATCGAAGCGCCGCTGCCAGGCGTCCACGAGCTGCTCGTCGCGCAAGGCCCGCGAGGCCTTGAGCTTTTCGGCGCCAGGCCCCGGAGGGAGTGCACCTGGCGCATCCGCTGCGGCCCACGACACGACCACCCGCCGGCTGTGCGTGCGGGACACCGCGTCCAGGAGGCTCGCGAAGAAGGGGACGGACGGGGCCGCGGCGGAGCCCGGGTCGAGCCGGGCGGTGAGCTGTTCGCGCGCCAGGCCCAGGGCCGCGTCCACGCGGGCCTGCGCGTCGGACGTGAAGCGGGTCTCGGGCCGGTCGCGCAGGTAGGCGAGCGTCGCTCCGAGGTCGTCCTGGCTCAGGAACTGTCCCCAGACATGCTCTTCGGCCCTTCGCGACTGCGGCACGATGCACAGGGTCACCAGCAGCGCCCCGACCCCTGCCGCGGCGAGCATGCCGGGCACGGGGCCGCGCTGCCCCTCCGCGCGGACATGACCGCGAGCCCCTCCGCGCGCCAGCAGCGCCGGGGGCAGCTGCTCCACGCCACTCTCCGCATCGAGCATCCCGCGGTTGAGCAACTCGAGCACGCGGCGACGGCGGCCGAGCAGCTCCTGGGCGAACGCCTCCGCGACCTGCTTGCCGCGCACCGGCACTTTCAGGCGTTGGTTGCTGAAGCGCAGCTCGACTTCCGTGTGCGTGTAGACGCCGTAGTTCTGGTGGTTCACGAGCCGCACGTCCTGCAGGTGCACGAGCGGCCACACGGTGATGCGGTCGCGCTGCACCTGGACCAGATGCAGCGGGTGCACGGTCGTGAAGAGCCCGAAGGGGCTCTCCGCCGCGCGCAGGAAGACCCGCGCCGCGGCGAAGGTGGCGGCCGAGAAGCCCGCCGCGAAGACGGCGCACACGCCCCACAAGAAGACGTCGAACTCGCCGGGTGCGCGGAGGAAGAGGACCAGGAGGGAGAGCGTGACCACGGCCAGCCCGAACGTGAGCACCGCGGGCCACACCCACGACGAGAACCTGCGCCAGCCCTGGTGCCGCTCGGCCTCCGTGTTCAGCCACTCCCGGGTCACTTCCGGCAGCGCCGCCACGTCGAGGGTGACACGGACCGGGTAGGCCACCTCGGTGGCGCTGTCGGGGTTGATGCGCCGGCCCCGCTCGAGCAGCTGGTTGGCGGCCTCCGACTTCTGCTGCGCGAAGAGGCTGGCCGCTGCGGAGGCGAGCTGTCCTCCGGCCCAGCCGCGCAGCTCCGCATCCGCGTCCGCCGGTATCGAGGCCTCCAGGCCGTCCAGCTCGCGCGCAGCGTCGGCGTTCCGGCCGTGCTCCAGCAGCAGCGTGGCGCGACGGACCTTGAGCGCAAGCATGTCCATGGGCGTCACACCGGCCAGCCCCTGCGCCTCCGCGAGCGTGGCAAGCGCGTCGTCCACCTGCCCGAGCTCCGCGAGGCAGTCCGCCAGCTCCACGCGCGGCGCCACCTGGGTCGGTCCGAAGCGGCCCGCGCGCCAGAAGGCATCCGCCGCGTCATTGCGCCGCCCGAGCCGCTGCAGCGCCCAGCCCCGGTGCAGGTGCGCCTCCCAGTCCTTCGGGCACTGCTCCACCACCGCGTCGAACGCGGCGAGGGCGTCCGCGGGTTTGTCCTCGAGGAGGAGGTGCCGTCCCAACAGGGTGCGCACCTCGTGCCAGGCGGGATCCTCGGCGAGGAGCCGGTGAAGCACCGCGTATCCGCCGTCCGGGTCGCCCGCCTTGAACAGCTCGTCCGCCTCCCGCAGGCGCGCCGACCGGGCTGCCTCCGGGCCATCCGTGGGAGTGGCCGCGCGCGCGTCCCACGCCTGACGGGCCTCCGGGTCGGAGAGCAGCTCGTACGCCTCTCGCAGGCGCTTGAACTCCTCCGGGAACGTCTCCGGCGGGTGCTGGCGCACGCGCTCGAAGTAGGCCTTCTTGATGGCGCGGGTGTCCGCGTCCCTGGGGAGGCCCAGGACGTCGTAGGGGTTCTGCGAGGGCTCGCTGCTCACCGTCGGTTCTCTCCCGGCGCGGTCGTGGCCGCACGCACGGCCCTCCACGCCTCGTCCAGCGTGTCCACCGCGACCAGGCGAAGGCGCCTGCTGACCTCGGGTGGAAGCGCTTCGATGTCTTTCAGGTTGCGCCGCGGGTGCAGCACGCACCGCATGCCTTCCAGGTACGCGGCCACCAGCTTCTCGTGCACCCCGCCTACCGGACGGATCTCACCGGACAGCGACACCTCGCCCGTGGCGGCGAGCCGCGCGGGGAGCGGGCGCTGCGAGTAGGCGGACAGCCCCGCGAGCGCGAGCGCGAGGCCGCTCGACAGGCCGTCCTTGCCCACCTCGGTGTCCGTGTAGTGCAGGTGCAGGTCGTAGCGCGCGACGAGCTCTCCCAGACCCAACGTCGGCGCACGCGCGCGCAGCACGCTGAACGCGACGTCGGCGGATTCCTGCCCCTCGGGCCCCACCCGGCCCGTGCAGCGCAGCACCCCACGGCCGGGCATGGCCACGGCTTCGAGCGGCGAGACGTGGCCCCCTTGCGGATGCCAGCCGAGCACGCCGATGCGACCCACGGCGTTGAGGTCACGTGCGAGGGTGCGGCGGCGCTCAGCGAGCTCCGCCTCGCGGCCTGCCGCGGCGGGACCCTCCCCGTTCGCGGCGGCGCGTGCGTAGAGCGCTCCTGCTTCATCCAGGGCCCCCGCTTCGAGCAGCTGGTCGCCCAGGCGCAGCGCGGCGGCCCCCAGGGCTCCAGGCACTTCGAGCGAGGCGCGCCGGGCGGCTTCGACCTGCGCCGCGGGCCGCCCTTCGAGCCCCATGAGTTCGGCCCGCAGGAACGCTGCGGCGGCGCTCGCACGCGCGGGTGCGGGTGCGACCACGAGGTGACGCTTCGCTTCCGCGAGCGCGCCCCGTGCGAGCGCTTCGGCCGCGGCGGTGAGCCCTGCCTGCGTAAGTGCGGTGCGTGCGGTGGGCAGCGCGAGCGCCTGGGCGACCTGCTCCGAAAGGGGCGCGTCCAGCATGGCGGTGGAGGACGGGAGCCCCAGTGCCGCGCGAGCCCCCAGCACTGCCTCCGAGAGGCGCATGTCATCGGGTGCGAGCGCGCGAGCCCGTCGCAGCGCGCGCAGGGCCACGTCCGGGCGGCTGGTCCGTTCACAGAGCCGCACGACGGCGCGCCAGGCCTCCAGCTCCCCGGGGGCGGCCTCGGTGACCTCCAGCGCATGCACGAGCGCGTCGTCCGGCCGCGCGTCCTCCAGGAGCGCGACGAGTTCGGTACGCGGCGCCACGTCCCCGGACGACTGCCGCACGCACTCCTCCAGCATCCGGCGTGCTTCCTCCTGCCGCCCGTCGCGCACCCAGGCACCACACAGGAGGCGACGCGCGGCGGTGCCACCGCCCAGTTCCAGGGCTCGGCGCGCGTGTTCAGCGGCGCCCTTGTAGTCGCGCTCCTGGAAGAGCGCCTCTGCCAGGGCGAGCCGTGGAGACGGCTCGGTGGGACGCAACACCACCGCGCGCTTGAGCTCGGTCAGCAGCACGTGCGCTCAGCCCAGGTCGAACAGCAGGTCGGTCAGCTCGGCATCCAGGCGGGACGCGGCGACGCGGTCGCCCTTCGCACGGGCCTCGCGCAAGGCGGCGCACAGCGACTCCAGCCGGGGACGCACGGTGGCGGGCGCGGTCGCGATCCGCTCGGTCGCGGCGACCAGCAGCGCATCCGCGTCGCTGTCCCTGGTGGCCGAAGCCGAAGCTGAAGCAGACGCAGATGCTGAACCCAGGGCCGGTGCCGACGCCGAAGCCGGTGCTGAAGCAGACGCAGACGCTGAACCCAGGGCCGGTGCCGAAGCCGACGTCAGGGCCGGTGTCGAAGCCGAAGCCAAAGCTGAAGCCAGGGTTGGAGCCGACGCCGACGTCTGAGCTGGAGCCGAACCTGAAGCCAGGGCCGGTGCCGACACAGAAGCCGAAACCGGAGCCGACGCCACGGGTGCCGCGCCCCACTCGCGCGCGAGCCGATCCTGGGCCTCGATGCGCCGTTCGGGGCTGAGCCGCTGGGAGCGCTTGTCCACCACCAGCACGGCCTCCTTGCCGGTGGAGACCACGCGGGTGGTGACATCGAGGATGCCGTTGATGTCGTAGGTGAACGTCACCGCGACCTTCTCCGCGCCAGCACGCGCGGGCGGCACACCCTCCACCGTGTACGCGTCGAGCAGCAGGTTGTCGCGCACCAGCCGTGCCTCGCCCTGGAACACGCGGATCTCCACGGAGCGCTGCCCGTCCGACGTGGTGGAGAAGGTCTCCGTGCGCGACACCGGCACCGTCGTGTTGCGCGGGATGAGGGGTGAGAACACACCGCCCACCCGCTCGCGGCCCACGCTCGCCTCCACCTCCACGCCGAGCGTGAAGGGGCACACGTCGGTGATCATGATGCCGCGCGCGGGGCTCACCGCGCCCGTCTTCAGGCCGGCCTGCAGCGCGGCGCCCAGCGCCACCGCCTCCTCCGGGTGCACACCTTCGCGCGGCTCACGCCCGAAGTACTCGGCCACCAGCCGGCGCACCAGCGGCACGCGCGAACTGCCCCCCACCAGCACCACCTCCGCGATGGCCTTGCGGGACAGCTTCGCGTCGCGCAGCGCGCCCTCCATCGGTTCGAGCGTGGCGCGGACCAGGTCCGTCACCAGCCCCTCGAACCGGGCGCGCGTCACCTCCACCTCGAGCGACGCGGGGACACCCCTTCGCCCGGGCGCGAGGAACGGCACGATGACGGGCGTGGCCTCCACCGAGGTCAGCGCGATCTTCGCGGCCTCCGCGGCGGCCTTCAGCCGCACCTGGGCCGCGAGGTTCCCCACCAGGGACACCCCATGGGCGCGCTCGAACTCCGCGGCCAACCACGCCGCCAGCACCTGGTCGAAGTCGCTGCCCCCCAACTGGTTGTTGCCCGCCGACGCCTTCACGTCCAACACGCCCTGGAACATCTCCAGCACCGACACGTCGAACGTGCCGCCACCCAGGTCGTACACCAGCACGTACTGCTCGGCGTCCAGGTGGTTCACGCCATAGGCGAGCGCGGCGGCGGTGGGCTCGTTGAGCAGCCGCTCCACCTTGAGCCCCGCGAGTTCACCCGCGTCCTTGGTGGCCTGGCGCTGCGCATCGCTGAAGTAGGCCGGCACGGTGACGACCGCCTCAGTGACGGCGCCGCCCAGGGCCCGCTCGGCGTCCTCGCGCAGCGCGCGGAGGATGAGCGCGGAGATCTCCGTGGGGCTGTAGCGCCGGTCGCCCAGCGTCACGGGCAGGTCGCGCCCCATGCGCCGCTTCACCTCCGCGACGGTGCGCTCCGGGTGCACGAGCAGCTGCGTGCGCGCGGACTCACCGACGTGGAGGCGGCCCTCCGCGTCCAGCCCTACGACAGAGGGCGTGAGGCGCTGGCCCAGACGGTTGGGCAGCAGGACGGGCCGCCCCGCGCCGTCGAGCGCGGCCACCAGGGAGTGGGTGGTGCCCAGATCGATACCAACGACATGACTCATGGATAGGGACCACCCTCGTGGTGCTAGGACTCCGGCGGCGTCCAGGGTCGGGCGGGCACGGCCGCGGGGACCGGCGCAGGCGCCTCATGACCCTGGCGAAGGTCGGCCAGCGACTCCTCGCTCAGGCCCGCCTGTCGGGCGATCTCCAGCGCGCGCTCCGGCGACGCCTGGGTGACCCACGTCCAGCGGTACGAGGTGATCAGGCCCGCGATGCAGAGCACGGCCACCACGCCCAGCACGGTGGCGGCACCGTTCTCGATGTTCGACAGGGAGATCAGGCCCGTGAGCAGGCTGATGATCCCTCCGATGAGGAACGCCGCACGCGCCCACGCCACCAGCACGGACTTGCCGCTGACCGGGATGGCCTGTCCCCGCCAGCCATCGCCCTCCTCGGCCACGACGAGCCACCCCTCCGTGGGGATGAGCGGCACGTAGTAGAGGTGCCCGAACTTCGTCGCCACGAAGCCCAGGCCCGGAACCTCATCCACCTTGCCGTAGAGCCTCGAACCGAAAATGACCATGTGCATCCCCCTCGAAACCTTCGCGCCGTGCATCGGGGCACCCGGTGGCGCGAGCGCGAATCCTGCGGCACCCGGGCGAACGCGCGCAATCCCCCGCCCCGGGAAGGACAGCGCCTCACGACCCAGGACTGGCATCGCCGGAAGAGCCTTACACCCGCTCGAACGTCACGGTTTGGAATTCCAGTAGTACGTCACAGCCCTCCAGCTCTGGCTGTTGCGTCGCGAGGACCCGCGCCCGGACGAATCGATAATCCTGCGGGTCGTCATGATTCGCCCAGTCGAAGAAGCCCTGGAACCGGAGGTCCGTCTCTCCGGGTTTCAAGCGGCCCTGCTGCCATTCCACCGCCCGGTCCCCTTCCGTCGGCGTCTTCACGTGGAAGATCTCCAGGTGCCCCCCGGGAGGGAAGCATGGACGCATCCGGATGCCTTCCATGAGGCCGGAAGCGTCCGGCCTGACGTTCTCCATCCCGGCCTGGACCAGGACGAGTCCGTGGAACAATGCGTGCTCCACGTTGACGAACTCGTGCCAGCCGTCCTCCAAGGGCTGGAAGTACGTATTCCAGACATGCCGGGCGCACTCCCGGTACTGACGCATCAGACGATCCAGGTCCACGCTCATCGCCCCACGCCCTCCAGCAACGACAGGATGAAGGCGTCGTACGCGTCCTTCATCGGCAGCTCGCAATCCACCTTGATGCGGCGGCGCTCCGCGAGGACCGCCTCCCCCGTCCTCGGGTCGCGCGCCTCCTTCGCGTACGACTCCCGGTAGAGCCCCGTCCCGCGCTTCTGCCAGTTCGGCAGGTCGTTGAAGTTCACGCCCCGCTGGAAGAGCAGCTCGTTCTTCTCCGCCACCGACAGGCGCATGAGCGTGTTCGTCGCCTCCGCCACGCCCTTCCCTTCGCGGCGCAGGCTCCAATAGCAGTGCGCATTCAGCGCGTTGCGGTGCGCGTCCTCGCTGCGCCAGCGGAAGTAGTCGCGCACGAGCCCCGCGTTCGGCAGCTCGCAGATGCGGCAGTCGAACGCGGCCAGATCCCCCAGCAGCAGCGAGAACTTCGCGCTCGCCTCCCCCGCGAGGATGGAGTTGAGCTTGCGCGTCTTGCGCCCGAAGGTGTCCTCGTCCGGGTGGAACAGCAGCGAAATCTCATCGCTCTGCGTGTAGCCGTAGACGACCCGGAAACCGCAGTCCATCAGGTGCCCGGTCGTCGCGACCATCATGTCGCGCACGCGCACGTCGAAGGGACTCTCGAAGGCGTGCACCTCCTTCGTCAGCCGCGTGAAGCCGCGCCCATCGATGCGCGCCACCATGAACACGCCGGGCAGCACGCACAGGTCGTGCGCGGTCTCGAACACGCGCATCTTCTCGTCGAGCTCATCGAACTTCACGTTGCCACTCCTCCACTGAGAAACCGTCCAGCGACAACCGGACGAAGAACAGCGCGTCGAACCCCTCCTCCGGGCTGGGGACCTGCAGCCGCTTGTAGGTGCCGAGCACGCCCACCCACGGCACGCGCTGCTCCACCGGGCGCTGGTCGTTGCGCAGGAGCGCGTCCGCCACCTTCGACTGGAAGTAGAGCCCCACCACCCGGAAGCCGAACTGCTTCGCGGCGGCGATGTAGCGGGAGCGCTCCGCCGCCGTGGGGTTGGTGTTGTCCACCACGAAGGGCTGCTTCGCCTCCAGGCACGCGCGCAGCAGCACCTTCTCCCGGTGCCGCGTCTTGAGCATGTCCAGGCTCAGGCGGACGTGGGTGGTGAAGAAGCGCTCCCGGTAGAAGGTGCTCTTCCCCGCCCCCTGGATGCCCGTGAAGATGACCGCTTCCATTCCGTCCCTCCCCTCCCGCGCGACCGCTCGCGGGGACTTCGGGACGCCCAGGCGCGGGGAAACCCGACAAGCCCCCGGACGCTCACCCGCCGGGGTTCGGGACGGCGGGCGCTCGACATCGTCCCATCCTGAAGGTGGACCCGCGCGGGCCGCTGGGGTATCCCCGGAGGTGCCGGAGCGGTCCGGGTGAACGCCGGCCATCGCAGGCATGGATGGCGGGAGGAAAGTCCGGGCTCCACAGGGCAGGGTGCTGGCTAACGGCCAGTCGAGGCGACTCGCAGGAAAGTGCCACAGAAAACAGACCGCCTGTCCTCGCAAGGGGGCGGGTAAGGGTGAAACGGTGCGGTAAGAGCGCACCGCGTCCGGGGTGACTCGGACGGCTCGGTAAACCCCACCTGGAGCAAGAGCCAATAGGAACGCGTCCCCGAAAGGGGACAGGGATGGCCCGTCCTACGCGTTCGGGTTGCTCGCTGATGAGGCCCCTGGGCAACCAGGGCCCTAGATGAATGTTCATCGCCCATCCCGAAAGGGGTGGGGACAGAACCCGGCTTACAGGGCCGCTCCGGTTTTTTCCCTGTCATCCGCCCACGGGGACCTGCGCCAACAGCAGGCGCCCCTTGCCGTCGTTGCGCACCGCCTGCGGGTTGGTGATGGGCAGGCGCGCGTCGTTGCGCGGCTCCCACAGCCCCATCCACAGGTTCACCGAGCGCGGCGAGGCGCCCTGCGGCAGCGCGACGATGAACTCGTCCTTCACCGTCTCCCCCACCTTCCACTGCGTCGTGGGGTACAGCCCGCCCGCGGGCTTGTGGTCCACATTGAGCCGCTCCATGCGCCCGTCCGCGTCCTCCACGTGGACGAAGATGAGGTAGTCCTCCTCCAGCGGCTGGAGCACCTTGAAGAAGACGGTGACGCGCGCCTGGTCCCCGGCGGGGATGCGGCCCGGCTGCACCGACGCCCCCACCACCTCCACCTTCCCGCCAAAGTTGGCGCCGCTGCGGATGGACAGCGGGGGCACCTGGGTGACGGTGGCCGCGCGCCGCTCCTCGGGGCTGGCCCCTCCGGGGGCCTCCACGATGCAGGCGCTGGAAGTGCCCAGCAGGACGGAAGCGGACAGCAGGACGTTCAGGGGCGGAAGGCGCATGGCGGAGGGCCGTTCTAGCCGGCCACGGGCGCTGCATCCAACTGCGTGTTGGTGTATGCGGAGCGGCGATGAAGACCCCGAACCCCCTCGACGCACTGCTCGCGCAGGTG
>NZ_RAWG01000313.1 GCF_003611735.1 Corallococcus sicarius
GCCCCTGGCACAGGATGCCCCGCCCCCGCGCGAACATCACGATGTCCCACAGCGACAGGAAGTACCCCGCGAAGTCCAGCGCCGCGATGAGCCTCAGCTCATGCTCGATCTGCCGCGTCACCTCCGGCGGCACGCCCGCCGGATAGCGCGCGCGCAGGCCGGCTTCCGTCAGCGTCTTCAGGTGTTCGTTCGCCGTGCGCCCCTCGGGCAGGTCCTCCTCCGGGAAGTGGTAGTGCAGCGCGTCCAGCGAGGCGCCGCAGCGCGAGGCCAGCTCCACCGTACGCTCCAGCGCGTCCGGCCGATCCGCGAACAGCCGCGCCATCTCCCCGGGTGACTTCAGCGTCCGCTCCGCGTTCGGGAACAGCCGCGTGCCCGCTTGATCCACCGTCACCCCGTGGCGGATGGCGGTGAGCACGTCCTGCAGCGGCTGCCGCTCCCGGTGGTGCGTGTGCACGTCGTTGTGGACCACCAGCGGCACGCCCAGCGCCCGTGCCAGCGCCTCCGCCCGCGCCTCCCGGGCCGCGTCCCCCGCCGACAGCGAGCGGCTCAAGCCCACGTGGAAGCCGCCCGGGAACGCCTCCGCCAAGGGGGCCACCGCCTCCAGCGCCGCAGGGCCCGGCAGGAGCGCGAGCAGCCCCGACGCGTGCTCCGCCAGCTTGCGCCAGGGCAGCCCCGCCTCGCCCTTGGGGTGCGTCATCCGGCTGTGCGACACCAGCCGGCACAGGTTCGCGTACCCGGCCGCGTCCCGGGCGTACACCACCACCGGCGGGCCGTTCTCCAGCGTCAGCTCCGCGCCCAGGAGCAGCTTCACGCCGTGCTCCTTCGCCGCGAGGTGCGCCTTCACCGCGCCGTACAGCCCGTCCCCATCCGTGAGCGCCAGGGCGGACAGGCCCAGCCGCGCCGCCGCGGCCACCAGCTCCTCGGGATGGGACGCACCGCGCAAAAAAGAGAAGTGGGACCGGCACACCAGCTCGGCGTAGCTCACGCCGGATCAGGATACTGATCGGGCGTTCAGGCGCTAGATTGGATCGACGCGCGGCGAGAGGGCGACTTCATGGGTTGTCCCAGGGTTTCACCCCCTCCGGCCCCGATGCGTCCGGGGGACCCCGGCAATCACAATGCAGCTCGCGGCATCCCCCAAGTGGCAATGATTGCCCCCGCCCCGAGCCACCGGGTTGCCGGGACAATGGACCGTCACGCCCGGGCTTCCGTCCATGAAGGCATCTCCATCGCGTCCAGGAAGTGGGACAGGGCGGCGTTGACCGCCTCGGGCTGCTCCAGGATGCACATGTGCCCGCCACAGGGCAGCGTCACCAGCCGGGAGCCCTGGATGCGCTGGTGCAGGCCGGCCGCCGCCGCCGGCGCCGTCACCAGGTCCTCCTCCCCCACCATCACCAGCGTCGGCGTTTCAATGCGGTGCAGCTCCCCCTCCACGCTGCGCCGGTGGATGACCCCCTGCATCGCGCGCCACACCTGGCGCGGGTTGTCCATCAGCTGCTGACGCAGCATCGCGCGCTCCGCCCGCCGCTCCGGATCCCGCATGAACGTGCGCCCGAAGTAGAGCGACATGATCCGGTCCACCACCGGCCTCAACCCCAGCCAGTGCGTCAGCGTCGTCAGCAGCCGGTAGCGCGCCAGTGTCAGCGGCAGCTCCGCCGCGGCGGACGAGTCCAGCAGCGACAGCGACTGCAACAGCTCCGGATGGCGCGCGGCCACCCGCAGCCCCACGAAGCCGCCCATGGACTGCCCCACGAAGTGACAGGGCGCGAGCCCCAGGGCCTGGATGAGGGCCACCGCGTCCTCGTACACCGTCCGCAGGTCGATGGCCGAGCCGCCAGGCGGGGGCTCGCTCTGGCCCTGGCCCCGGTGGTCATACACGATGCAGCGGTAGCGTCCGCGCAGGGCCGCCACCTGCTCGCGGAACAGGCGGGAGTCCCAGAGCAACCCGTGGCTGAAGAGGACCGGCTCGCCAGGACCGCCCGTGTCTTCGTAGTACAGTCGGGTGCCACGGATGGACAGATACGGCATGGGCTTCCCTTCGGCGGGGCGACGGGGACGGCGGGGACCTCGTCCGCAACCTCCCGGCCGTCCGATTGCTTCCTGATGCCCGGTCGCCCGGTTTGACAGGAAGCCGAAGCGGCTGCCAAACAAGGACCTCATGGACCCCACCGCCTGGCACCTCTGGCTGATTGCCGCGATCGTCCTCGGAGCGCTGGAGATCAAGCTCTCCGGCTTCGTGACGCTCTGGTTCGCCGTGGGGGCCCTGATGGCCTCCCTCATCGCCGGCGCGGGCGTGGGACTGGACGGTCAGCTCGTCATGTTCACCCTGGTGTCCACGGCCCTCTTCGCCGCGTCCCGCACCCTCTTCAAAAACGTTTTCATGCGGGACGCCGTGCATTTGAAGACGGGCATCGAGGCGATGCTGGGCCAGGAGGCCGTGGTGATGGAGGCGCTGTCCGACCCGCACGGGGGCACCGTGCGCATCAACGGGGAGCTGTGGATGGCGCGCTCCCTGTCGGGCCCCCTGCCCGAGGGCGAGCGCGTCACCGTGGAGCAGATTGAAGGACTCAAGTTGTGGGTGCGGCGCCCGTCGGCGTCTCACGAGGTCTCGCTGCACCAACAGCAGCGCAAGAAGGAGACTGTAGGATGGGACTGACCATTGTTCTGCTCGTCGCGGCGGCCGCCGTCGTGTTCGCGCTCGCCACCGGTGTTCGCATCGTTCCCCAGGCCAAGGTCATGGTCGTGGAGCGGCTGGGGAAGTTCCACCACGTGGCCACCAGCGGCCTCAACATCCTCATCCCCTTCATGGACAGCCCCCGCGCCATGGAGATGCGCAACGGCGTGCGCATCACGCGCAACACGCTGGTGGACCTGCGCGAGCAGGTCATGGGCTTCGAGACCGTCCAGGTCATCACCCATGACAACGTCAACATGGAGGTCGGCTCGGTCATCTACTACCAGATCGTCGATCCGGGCCGCGCGCTCTACCAGGTGGAGAACCTGGCGCTCGCCATCGAGCAGCTCACCATGACGAACCTGCGCAACGTCATGGGCGGCCTCACGTTGGATCAGACGCTGACCAGCCGCGAGACGGTCAACACCAAGCTGCGCATGGTGCTGGACGAGGCCACGGAGAAGTGGGGCGTCAAGGTCACCCGCGTGGAGCTGCGTGAAATCGAGCCGCCCCAGGCCATCAAGGCCGCCATGGCCAAGCAGATGACCGCCGAGCGCGAGCGCCGCGCCGAGGTCACCAAGGCCGAGGGCGACAAGTCCGCCGCCATCCTCCAGGCCGAGGGCGAGAAGATCTCCCGCATCCTGCGCGCCGAGGCCGAGCGCGACGCGGAGATCGCCCGCGCCGAAGGCCACAAGCGCGCCGTGATGCTGGAGGCCGAAGGCAAGGCCGAGGCCACCCGCCTCACCTTCGAGGCCATCCACACCGGCCGGGCCACCCCGGAGGTGCTCGCGCTGCGCTACCTGGAGACCCTCCAGGAGCTGGGCAAGGGCGACAACAAGATGTTCGTCCCCTACGAGGCCACCGCCGCGCTGGGCACGCTGTCCATGCTCAAGGACGTCTTCGGCGGCGACAGCGCCCCGCCCCCCGCGCCCGAGGCCCCGCGCCTGCCGGCCCGCAACCCTTCGGCCGCCGCGCTGAGCGCCCAGGCGTTGGCGCGCAACGCCGCCGCGGCCGCCACCGCGCCCATGCCGGCCACCCGCCGCGTACAGCCGCCCACGCCTTCGGACGAATAGGCGGACGAACAGGCGCCGCGGGGAATCGTTGTCAGGGCACCGACGTTCCAGTCGTCGGTGCCCGCCGTCGCGGCGCACCAGGGCTTGCACTCCGTACGGGCCCTGTCGCATCTTGCAGCTGCTGCATCCGTTGTCCCCGCGGGAGGTCGTCACAGGACTTCCCCCACACGAGGTCCGCACGCCCTTGAAGCTGCACGCCTGAAACCCCGGTTCATGGCTGTAACCCGCCGCCGCGCGTCCTGATGGGCGTGTGTGCTGGCTCCGGATTCAGGAGTCGCTTCAAATGCCCTCGTCCTCCCTTCGCGCGCACAGCGTCTGCTTTTCGTTCATTGATGCCATCCCCGTCCTCACCGACGTGGACTTCCACCTGGCCCCGGGCTGGACGGGCCTCGTGGGCCCCAACGGCGCCGGCAAGTCCACCCTCCTGCGCCTGCTGTCCGGGGAGCTGACGCCCACGTCGGGACAGCTCACCTTCGACCCGCCGTCGCCCCTCGTGTGTCTGTGTCCCCAGGGCGTGGAGGCGCTCACGCCCGACATCGCCGCGTTCGCGGAGGCGTGGGATGCGCTGGCGCGCAGGCTCCACGGACAGCTGGGCCTGGACGTCACCGCGCTGTCGCGCTGGCCCACGCTGTCTCCAGGAGAGCGCAAGCGCTGGCAGGTGGGCGCGGCGCTCGCCCGCGAGCCGGACGTGTTGCTGCTGGATGAGCCCACCAACCACCTGGACGCCGAAGGGCGCGCGTGGCTTGCGTCCGCGCTGCGCCGCTTCCGGGGCATTGGCGTCGTCGTGTCCCATGACCGGGAGCTGCTGGAGATGCTCACCCAGGCCACCCTGCGCGTACACGGCGGTGGCGCGCGGCTGTACCCGGGGGCCTACTCCGCCGCGCGGGGCCTCTGGGAGGCGGAGCGCGAGGCCGAGGTCGCCGCCCACCAGCAGACGAAGGCGGAGCGGGACCGGGCCGCGCAGGTGCTCGACCGGGTCCGGCGCGAGCAGCAGGGCGCCACCCTGTCGCGCAGCACCGGGCGGCGGATGAAGAACAAGCACGACAGCGACGCGCGCACGCTCGGAGCCTCCACGCTCGCGAGCTGGGCCGAGGACCGCCTGGGCCACCAGGTCACCGTGAAGCGCCGCGAGCTGGAGCGCGCCGAGGCCGCCGTGGGCGACTTCACCGCGGACAAGACCGTGGGCCGCTCGGTGTTCGTGGACTATGTGCGTTCCCCCAACCCGTGGCTCTTCACGCTCGACACGCCGGGCCTGAAGGCCGGGGACGTGGAGGTGCTGGGCCCCACGCGCCTGGACGTGGACCGAACAGCGCGCATCCGCATCGAGGGGCCCAACGGCGCCGGCAAGACGACGCTGCTGCGCGCCCTGCTGGAACAGGCTCGTGTGCCCCGCGACAAGCTGCTGTACCTGCCGCAGGACCTGGGCGAAGCGGAGGCCCGCGCCACCCTGGACGCGGTGCGTGCGCTGCCCCCGGAGGAGCGCGGCCGGGTGCTGTCGTTGGTGGCAGCGCTGGGCGTGGATCCACACCGGCTGCTCGCGTCCGAACAGCCATCTCCGGGGGAGGCACGCAAGCTGTTCATGGCCCGCGGCCTGGGGCAGCACGCGTGGGCCCTGGTGCTGGATGAACCCACCAACCACCTGGACCTGCCGTCCATCGAACGGCTGGAGGCGGCGCTGCGCGACTACCCCGGCGCACTGCTGCTCGTCACCCACGACGCACCCTTCGCCCGCGCGTGCACCACCACGCGGTGGCTCGTCGCGAACGGACACGTCGAGGTGAGCTGATTTCCCAGGGAATGGGAAAACCAGGCCTCCATTTTCGGCTGAGATTGTTTGAATTTAACACCAGCAGCGCCGTCCAGGCTTCCCCTTGAAGTCACGGAAGTGCCGCTCTGGGCACGGCGGGCGGCGCTTCCTGGCAGTAACCACACACACCCCCAAGGAGTACACATGCTACGGCCATCGCCGTCATGGAGACGCTCGTGTCTGCTCATCGCAGGCACGCTGGTATTCACCGGCTGCGGAGGCGACGCCCCGTCCGAGGCGGCCCTCCAGAATAGCCAGACAGATTCATTGAATCAGGGTCCGGACCTGGTCATCACCGAGCTGAAGGGGCCTGCCAGCGTTCGCACGGGCGACCCCTTCAGCGTCACCGCCCGGGTCTGCAACGTGGGCGCCGCGCCCGCTTCTCCCAGCGGCACCCTGGCCCTCCAGGTGTACCTGTCCACGACGGCCACCCAGCAGGTGCCCGTTCCCGGGGCGCCCCCCTCCACCCAGCAGGTGATGGTGGGTGAGGTGACGCTGGGAATGCCGCTGGATGCCGGGCAGTGCGTCACGCCGAACCTGTGGGTCAACGCGGTCCGGCCTTCCGCCTCGCCTCCGGACGGCGCCCTCTACCTGGGCGCCAGTGTGGACACGCGCAAGGTCGTGACGGAGCTGAACGAGGCCAACAACGGCTTCGTCAGCGGCCTGATGGGCGTGGGCAGCCGCCCGGACCTCGTGGTCACGGAGGTGAAGGCGCCCGCCAGCGCCCGGCCCGGGGAGACCTTTCCCCTGACGCTGCGCGCCTGCAACGTGGGGACCACGCCGGCACCGTCCTCCACCGTGCGGTTGTACGTCTCTACCCAGGCCACGCTGACCGTGCCGGCGCCGGGCTCCCCCCTGCCGACGACGCTCGCGCAGGTGGGTGACATGCCGGTGCCTTCGCTGGACGTGGGCGCGTGCCTCACGCTCCCGACGCAGGCGTCCGCTGTTCGTCCGCCCGCGGCCACCACACCCCAGCAGCCGCTGTACCTGGGCACCTTCATCGACCCGGCGCGCTCCCTCACCGAGCTGCGCGAGGACAACAACGCGCGCATCGCGGGTCGCCTGGGCATCGGCAACCAGCCCGACCTGGTGGTCACCGACGTGACGGGCCCGGAGAGCCTGCGCCCGGGCGCGCCGTTCACCGCGTCCGTGACGGTGTGCAACGTGGGCACCGAGCCCGCCTCCAACCCGCGCGCGGAGCTGTTCCTGTCCACCCTGGCCACGCTGTCCCAGGGACCGACGAACCCCGGCTCCCAGACGGAGGCGCTCATCGGTTCGACGCAGGGGATGCAGCTCGATGCCGGCCGGTGCACCTCGCTGCCCGTGCAGGGCAACGGGTACCCGCCCCCGGCCGCGCCTCCGAACACGCCGCTCTACCTGGGCGCGCGCGTAGACGGCATGGTGCAGATCCCGGAGCTGCGCGAGGACAACAACACCTTCGTGAAGGGGCTCGTCGGCGTGGGCTACGGCCCGGACCTGGTGGTCCGCTCGCTGAAGGCGCCCGCCAACACGCTCCCGGGCGCGCCGTTCACCGCCGAGGCGAAGGTCTGCAACGTGGGCACCGAGATGTCCAACTCCACCCGCGTGGAGCTGTTCGTGGGCACGGAGAACCCGGTGGTGTTCCCGTCGCAGTATGGCCCCATCGCCACGCGCACCCAGGTGCCCGCGGGCGGGTTGGAGGTGCCGTCGCTGTCGGCCGGTGGGTGTGTGATCCGGTCGGTGTCCGCGATGGCACAGCTGCCTCCGGATGCCCTACCGAACCAGCCCCTGTACCTGGGGGCCGCCGTCGACACGCAGCGGAACAACCCGGAGCTGCGCGAGGACAACAACACCTTCACGTCCGGGCAGCTGGGCTTGGGGTTCGACGCGGACCTGATCATCAGCGAGCTGCGGGCCCCCGCGAGCCTGCCGGACGGCCAGTCCTTCGCCGCGACCTACACGGTCTGCAACCAGGGACCGGGCTCCACGAGCGGCTTCGGGATCTCGCTGTTCCTGTCGTCTGAAGCCGCGCCGCCCGCGCCGCCTTCCCCGCCGTACGGGATGCCGTATCCCCCCGGCTACGCCTTCCTGGGCCGGTCGGAGTCCTCCCTCTCCGTGCAGCCCGGACAGTGCCTTTCGCAGCGGTCCACCTTCAACGCCGTGCGTCCGCCGAACTCGCCGCCGGATCAGCCCCTGTACCTGAGCGCCCTCGTCAACACGTCGCCCACCGAGCTGAGGCAGGACAACAATGGCTTCGCGGCGGGACGCGTGGGTGTGGGTCAGGGAGCGGACCTCGTGGTCACCGAGGTCAAGGCGCCCGCCAGCGCACGGTCCGGCTCCGCGTTCACCACCTCCGTTCGCGTCTGCAACGTGGGCACCCAGCCTTCGTCCAGCTCCCTCGTGGAGGTGTACCTGTCGTCCGAGCCCACGCTGGTCACGACGATCCCCCCGGGCCCCAACTCCACGCGGGTGTTCGTCAACGGCGTGCCGGTGCCCTCGCTGGGCGCCGGGGCGTGCATCACGCGGGAGGTCACCGGGCCCTCCTCCGTGCCTCCCAACATGTCGCCCTGGCAGCCGGTGTACGTGGGCGCCATCGTCGACCCGGGGTCGAGCCAGCTGGAGCTGCGCGAGGACAACAACGCGCTCGTGGGCGGCGTGATGAGCGTGGCCAACGGACCGGACCTGGTCGTCACCTCGCTGGACGCTCCCGCCAGCATGACCCCAGGCAGTGCCTTCTCCGTTTCCCCGCGCGTCTGCAACGTGGGCACCGACCCCTCGTCCTCCACGGACGTGGCGATCGTCCTGTCCACGGATGACACCTGGAGCCTGCCGGTCGCGGGGTCGCCACCGCCCCCGTCCTCCCACTCCAGCCAGGCGAACGTCGGCATCCTTCCAGTTCCGCCCCTCCAGCCCGGCCAGTGCGCGGCCCCGTTCGGGACGATGTCCTCCTACGGACCGCCGGCGTCGATGCCGGATCAGCCGCTGTACGTGGGCGCTACCGTGGATCCCTTCATGTCCCGGCCCGAGCTGCGCGAGGACAACAACGTCTTCGTGAAGGGGCGCATCGGCTACGGCTACGGCGCCGACCTGGTCGTCACCGGGGTGACAGGCCCCGCCAGTGTCATGCCGGGGCAGTCCTTCACCGCCACCGTCACCGTCTGCAACCAGGGCATGCAGCCCGCCTCCCAGGGGACGCGCGTGGACCTGTACGTGCTGACGGGCACCACGGTGCCCATGCCGCCGCAGGGCATGCCGCCGAGCCCCTCGCTGTCGGCGGGTTGGATCACGCTCGACACGTTGGCGCCGGACACCTGCATCTCCACGCCGGTGCCCGCGAGCCTGAACGTCACCGGACCCACGGACTTCCTGCAGTTCTCCCTGGGCGCCTCCGTCGACACGCTCCAGGTCCTCCAGGAGGTGCGCGAGGACAACAACACCTTCGTGGGCCCGCGCATCGGCGTGGGGAGCGGCCCGGACCTCGTCATCACGTCCATGGGCGGGCCGGCCAGCGTCCTGCCCGGCGGCTCGATGCGCATCCCCGTGACCGTCTGCAACCAGGGGCAGTCACCCTCCCAGGCGCAGCCCCTGGAGGTCGTCCTCTCCACCGAGCCCGTCCTGCCGGAGCCGTTCCCGTCGGGGATGGGCATGGAGATGTCCTCCACCGTGTCCCGGCTGGGCATCCTGGAGGTCCCGCCCCTGCAGCCGAACGCGTGCGCCACGCGCGAGGAGTCCTTCTCCGCGACTCCGCCGTCCGCGGCCACCCCGGAGTCGCCCCTCTACCTGGGGGGCGTCCTCGTCGTGTTCAATTCGATGCCCGGACAGGAGCTGCGCACGGACAACAACACCTTCGTGCGCGGCCGCATCGGCGTGGGGAACAGCCCGGACCTGATCATCACGGAGGTCACCGCGCCGTTCTCCGTGCGCAACGGCGACCTGTTCACCACCACCGTGAAGGTCTGCAACCAGGGCACCGTCTCCACGGGCATGAGCACGGGCCGGCTGGAGCTGTTCGCCTCCACCCAGCCCGTCCTGGAGTTCCCGATGGGCCCGGGCAGCCCCGGCATGTCCTCGTCCCAGGTGTCGCTGGGCTCCGTGGAGCTGGGAGCGCTGCAGCCCCAGCAGTGCGCGACGCGCCAGCTCACCGCGCCCGCCATGGCGCCGGCCGGCACCCCGGGCTACGGGCTGTTCTACATTGGCGCCATCGTGGACTCGCAGCGCACGGTGATGGAGCTGCGCGAGGACAACAACGCCTTCGTGCAGGGCTTCCTCGCCGTGATGCCGTAGCCGTCTCGCGGTGATGGACCGGGCGTCGGCCGGGGCCTTCAGGTGCCCCGGGCGACGCCCGTCCATTCGCGGTACCACGCCACCAGCCGGGCCACGCCCTCGTCCACGGACACGCGGGGCCGGAAGCCCGTCTCGCGCTCCAGCCGCGAGGGATCCGCCCAGGTGGAGGCCATCTCCGCCGCCCCCGCGGGCACGGACGTCACGCGGGCCTTCGTGCCCCAGTGGCGCTCCAGCAGGCCCACGAAGTCCCCCAGCGCCACCGGCTCGCCGTGCCCCACGTTGAGCAGGCGGTGGGGCGGGCCCTCCGAGGTGAGCCGGGGAGGCCGGTCGAGCACCCGCAGCACGGCCTCCGCCACGTCGTCCACGAAGGTGAAGTCCCGCCGCATCCGCCCCTCGGCGTGCAGCACCAGGGGCTCGCCCCGCGCCAGCGCGCGCAGGAACAGGAGCGGCGCCATGTCCGGGCGTCCCCAGGGGCCGTACACCGTGAAGAAGCGCAGGCCGCTGGTGGGCAGCCGGTGCAGGTGGCTGTACGCGTGCGCCATCAGCTCGTTGGCGCGCTTGGTGGCGCCGTAGAGATTGAGCGGTTGATCCACGGGGGCGTCCTCGCGGAACGGAGCGGGCGTGGCGGCGCCGTACACGGAGCTGGAGGACGCGTAGACGAGGTGCGCGACCTTCGCCTCGCGGCAGCCCTCCAGCACCCGCACGAAGCCCGTCACGTTGGTGTCCGCGTACGCCGGCGCCTCTTCGTCCGGGGCCCGCACGCCCACGCGCGCCGCCAGGTGCACCACGCCTTCGGGGCGCGCGAGCGCGAACGCTTCGTGCAGCCGGGCCGCGTCGGTGAGGTCTCCCGCGAGGAACGTGAAGCCGCGCGTCCCCGACAGCCGTGCGAGCCGGGAGCGCCGCAGCGCCACGTCCCCGGGAGCCCGCTCCAGCGCGTCCAGCCCCAGCACGGTGTCACCGCGCGCGAGCAGCCGTTCGCAGACGTGGGCGCCGATGAAGCCCGCCGCGCCTGTCACCAGGACCCGCATGCCCCCCTCTTCGCGCGCTCGAGAAGCGCCCGGTGGACGGCCCTCACGGCACCACCTGCACGGCGTCGATGACGGCCCGGCGCAGGAACGAGTTCCAGTCCGACTGGGCCTGGTAGACGCTCACCGTGGGCGAGGAGCGGATCGTGTCCGTCCACAGCACCTGTCCCGCGGGGTCCACCACGCCCACGCGCAGCACGACGTCCACCCGGCCCAGCACCGCCGCGCCGGACGTGTCCAGCCAGTCCAGGATGACCACCACGCCGGCCTCGGCCTTGTTCTGCTGGATGAAGGAGGACACCTCGTCGGTGAGGGGCACCGGCGCCTGGGACTGGCGCGTGGCCACCACCTCGAAGCCCCGCTCGATGAGCACGGCCTCCGCCTGGCGCGCGATGACCGTGCGCGGGTTTCTCTCTCCCATCAGGTCCTGACGGAACGAGCCGGACGGCAGCACGTCCACGCGCGAGCCCGCCACCACCACCACCTTGCGGATGCTCCCCTCCGGGCGCACCTGCCTGGCGGCGCAGGCCGTGAAGACGAGGGACACGAGGAGGACGCAGAGGATTCGGGCGGGGCGCATGTCCCGACGCTAGGCCACAAGCGTCAGCGCCTCCACCCGGACCGCACCGGCCGGCCCCTCAATCGAACAACCCTTGCAGGTAGAAGCCCCCGTCCCGTCCGTCCTGGAACACCCAGGCGGGCCCCAGCCCCTCGAAGTGCACGCGGTAGTAATCCCGCTGGTAGGGCGTGTCCGTCCACCACTCGCCCCCCAGCCGCTCCGGCCCCGCCATCGCCGTCACCCGGTGCCGCC
>NZ_RAWG01000314.1 GCF_003611735.1 Corallococcus sicarius
ATACCGGTACGGCTGGGACGGCCTGCGGGTGGCCCGGACGACGGGCGCCCAGACGTCGACGTACCTGTGGGCGGCTGGGGCGTTGGTGGAGGAGCGCCTGGCGGGACAGCCGGCGTTACTCTACACGCAGGGGGGCGGGATGACGGTGGCCGTGGGCGCCGAACGCATCGCCCATGACGGGATGGGCAGTGCGGTGGGGCGCTACCCGGCGACGGGCGCGGGGACCCGGCAGCAGTACGACGCCTGGGGTGCCCACCGCAACGGCACGGCCCCGACGTCCGCCCAGGCCAGCCTTGGGTATACCGGCCACGCCTACGACGCGGAGTCGGGCCTCACCTACGCCCAGCAGCGCTGGCTCGACACCGGCACCGGGCGCTTCCTCTCCGAGGACCCGGTGGGGGCAGGGGCGTACCTCGGGGCGCCGCAGGGATTGAACCCGTGGCTGTATGCCAATGGGAATCCGACGCGATACACGGACCCGGATGGGCGGATTGCCAACCTCGGTGCAGCCGGTATCGGTGCACTGATTGGTGGTGTGGGCGGATGCGCCATCGGCGCATGGAACGCCGCTGACGGGGATGGATGGAGCGGGTGCGGCAAGGGCCTCCTTGTTGGTGGTGCGGCTGGCGGTGTTGCTGGCCTGACGTTCGGTGCGTCACTCGCGGCAATGGGGGTTACTGCTACCGGCGCCCAGCTCACTACTGGAACGGTATTGACTGCTACGGGCGCGAAGGTTGCTGTCGCGGGTGCTGCAGCTGGCGCAACCGGCGGATTTACTGGCGGCTTTTTGGGGACGGACGGCGACCTCTCGGACCGCGCAGAAGCCGGCCTGAAGTCGGGGGCCCACGGCGCGGTAGTTGGTGCAGTAGCTGCACCGGCACTAGCTCTGGCTTCCGGTTATGGCGTTCTCGCCACCACGGCAACAGCGGTCAGCTTGGACGCTGCTGACCAAGGCGTCTCGAGGGCGGCCGGCTGGCAGGAAGGCTGGGATTGGTCGAGAACGGCTACCGCTGGCTTATTGACGTCTGGCGTAGCGGGTAGCGCGAAACTGCACGCCAAACACCAACAGGCACAAGCGAACGCACGTGTGGCCCAGTCGAGGAGGTTAAGCCCGGCAGAGCGGACGAGTGCTGCGGCAGCTGACTCTGCGGGTGAGAATGGCTTCTGGGGCGTGTTGCCTGAGGAGGAGGCGCTCTTTCACGAACTGCAACGTTGGGAAAAAATGATGGAGACAGGAACCCTGCCGGCCGGCATGGAGGAGCCGCCGGCTGCCATTGTGGCGGCGATTAACAAGCGAACGGGAGATGTCGTGATTGGGGTTTCCGGGGAGAGGAACTCCAGTGATCATCCAGACATCAAGGCGGGCGAACGACGTGTGGCCGAACGGATAAAGGCCGGACAGCTCGCTAATCTCCGCCGGCGCAACGTGCTTGGCTGCGCAGAGTCCAATGCGGCATGCAAGCTGTTGGCTGACGGCGGCGCTGATGCATCGCTCACGGACATTCGATTCACCGATGCCTATCGCCCTAGGACGGGGGAGCGTGTCCCCGTATGTGCAAATTGTTCAACGATTCATGGGAACGCGGAGTTTCCAGGAATGGTGTTGCGAGACCCACAGTCTCCTGCCGCCTACACTAACGGTCGTTTGAATCGGACGCAGTGATGCCGGAGGAAATAATGGAAAAGCAGGTCTGGATGCATTTGGGGCTTTCAGAGCGCGCCCAAATTCTTCTGTCGGCGGGGAGTCGCCATGCCCCAGTTGTAGATGTCGACGTCGCAAGGAGATGGTTCCTTGAGCGTGGTGTTCCTGTAGCGGGTGTGTTTGTGGATTTTCATGTTGCACTTGGAGGTGTCGAGTATTCTGTTCCTGGTGATAGGGTTTGCCTTGGGATGTGGGAGTGGGACGTGTCCGGGAAGCCTGTTGCACCGAATTTGTGGCGAGATAGCCAGGGCAAATTCAGGGTGACATGCGGTTCTATCCGGGCGGCGCAGGTTAATATTTCGATGCGGGAGGATGGGGCGATATTTGAGGATGGCGACCCCGCATACACCAGCATCGTTAGGTGTCTGGAGGATCATGCGGTGCTTGAATTCGTAGAGCAGGCTTTCCCCCAGTGGCCACGTCTAAGGCTTGTTGTGGCGGCTGGTCAACCGATCGAGAAGCTAGGCGAGTTAGGGGGGGCGGTCATGACGGAGGCTAGTGACCGTCTCGTTGTCTGGTGGGCGGGGGGGGATTGGTTTGTTCGTGATGGGGCAATGGCACCTGTTGATGAAGGTGTTCGAAGTGTGTTTGTTTGTGCGCGAGACGTGGGTACTGTTGAGAGAGTTCGCGTCCTCCTGGGCGAGGCAATTGTTGAGGAGTGATTTCGAGGGTTGTCGGGCGAGAAGCTCCCTGATTCACCAGTGATGGTGCCGAAGTCGGCGATCCATACGTCGGAGTGTCGGGTTGATGTAGGCTGTGTTTGAGAGCTTCTGGGTGTCCGATGCACGGTCCCTCTATTGCGTGAGGTCTGCGCTGGCATGTGCTAGCCATTACTGGGGTGGCGCACGCGGGAACGGTCTGCCTTCACTGGGAAGCGCATCGAGGCAACCCTCCCTCAGGCGTTGGTCTCGCCCCCTCTGTAGCGGACGCCGCCAGCCCGTCCCGGCGCGCCACGAAGCCCCACGCGAAGCCGGAGTGGGGCCGGGGAGTGGAGGAGGACGGGGTGAGCGGAGAGGGCCGCGTGCCAGAAGTGTATCCGCTGCACAGACCCCGTCTTCGTTCATGAGGTCGGCCCTGGCACACGGTGGCCATGGAAGACGCGAGGACGTGGGAGGCGGACTTGCGCGGCTCTACTCCTGCTGCGCGAGAAACGTGCGGTTCCCGCGCACCCCCAGCCGCAGAGCCAACCCCCGGAAGTTACTCGGGCTCCTCGTCCTCCTCCGGTGGGACGCGGGAGGCCGGCTGACGAAGGTGACGGTGGTGCCCGGGGTGGCAGGGGAGGGCGGCAGCGTCACGACGCAATACCGGTATGGCTGGGACGGGCTGCGGGTGGCCCGGACGTGTAACGGGCCGGGGTAATGGATCGCAGTCGGGTCGGCCAAGCTGTTCGTAGCTGGGTCGGCCAAGCGGATCGCCCCAGGGTCGGCCAAGCGGATCGCCCCAGGGTCGGCCAAGCGGATCGCGCGCCGGAGCAATGGGCGCGGCGGTCGGCTCAGGGCGGAGGCCGTCGGAAGAAACGTGGCCAGTGGGTGGGCTGAGTACCTACCTGGGCGGTCATCCCATGCATCCTCGCGCACCACCGAGCACCGCCGGAGCGGTGTGCGGAGGGACGCGCGCGGATGAGTTACCGGAGAGTCGACATGGACAGGTTGAGAGAGCTGGTGCGGCTGCTCACCTTGCTCCGGAATCGCTGCTCACCTTGGCCCGGAATCGGTGCTCGGCTTGCCCCGGAACACGCACCTCGTCGGCAGCGACGTCTGGCTGCGCGTCACCGACGCCAGCCTGGAGGCGTACGCGGACGACGTGCGCGTGGCCACGCACGCCCGGCGCGGCAGTGGCCTCTACAGCACCCACGAGGCGCACCTGCCCCAGCACCGCGCGGATTTGCGCCACCGCAGCCGCGGCTACTGGGAAGGGCGGGCGGCGAGGCTGGGCGAGGACGTCCTCACCTACGTGCGCGCCGTCTTCGACTCCGACGACGTGCTGTCGCAGTTGAGAGCGGTGCAAGCCATCGTCACCCACCTGGAAGGCTTCCCGCCCGAGCGCGCCCAGGCCGCCGCCCGCAGGGCCCACTACTACGGGGCGTACACCTACCGGGCCATCAAGAACCTGCTGCGCCAGGGCCTGGACTTGCAGCCGCTGCCCCTGGCGCTCGCGGCCCCGGCGACGCCCTCGCTTCCTCAGCCGCGCTTCGCACGCAGCGTGGCCGAGCTGCTGCACCCCTCCGCCGTGCCCCAGGAGTCCGAAATTGAGTCCCACTGACGCGCTCGTCCCCCTGCTCAAGAAGCTGCGCCTGTCCGGTGTCCTCCAGTCGCTTCAGCTGCGCACCCAGCAAGCGGTGGACGACAACCTCTCCCACTCTGAGTTCCTCTACCGGCTGCTGGGCGACGAGGCGGAGCGACGCGACTCCAAGCAGCTGTCCCAGCGCGTGCGCCGCGCCGCCTTCGAGCACGCCAGGACGCTCGAGGACTTCGACTTCCACTTCAACCCCAGCGTCCCCAAGGCCAAGGTGCTGGAGCTGGGCACGTGCGGCTTCCTGGAGCGCCACGACAACGTCCTCATCGTCGGCCCCACGGGCGTCGGCAAGTCCCACCTGGCCCAGGCCCTCGGCCACCGCGCCTGCCGTGCCGGATACAGCGCCCTCTACCTCGGCGCCCACGAGCTTCTCCAGCAGCTGCGCGCCGCCCGAGGCGATGGCACCTACGAGAAGCGCCTCGTGCGCTTCACCTCGCCCGAGCTGCTCATCATCGATGACCTCGGCTTGCGTGGCCTCACCCAGGATGAACCTGCGGACCTCTACGAAGTCGTCCGCCAACGCTACGAGCGCAAGAGCACCGTCATCACCTCCAACCGCGCCATCGAAGAGTGGCCGCCCCTCTTCGGCGACCCGCTGATGGCCAGCGCCGCCATGGACCGGCTCCTCCACCACTCCCACGTCCTCGTCATCGAAGGCGACAGCTTCCGCAACCCGCCCCCGACCCGGCGCCGGAAGTCCTCCTCCGCAGAGGCTCGGTAGTCACCGGAAACGATCCGCTTGGCCGACCCCACCTCGCCATCGCCGCGAACTCGAACTGCGGCTGCCTGACGAACGCGTCACCCCGATCCGCTTGGCCGACCCTCCTGCGGTCCATGACCCCGGCCGTTGACACCGGTGGAGGCGGGGGCGTACCTGGAGAAGCCGCAGGGATTGAACCCGTGGCTGTATGCCAATGGGAATCCGACGCGATACACGGACCCGGATGGGCGCCTCGCCAACAAGCGGAACAGGAGCGACTTCGGCGTTTCGTTCCAAGAGGGCGAGACGGTTGAAGAGGCGTACTTCCACGCCATGCAGCTGGGGGTGAGCGGGAAGCGGCTAGAGACTCTTCAGGGGTTGATGAGCAACGCTCAGTATGACCCTGACGACGCGGGAAAGCTGGCGCGAATAAAGCAGGCCATCGTCTCGGCAACGCTCTTCCACCTGCGCGAGGTCGGAAGCGACTCGACACTCGACGGCTATCTCGATGCGCTGGCTCAGAACGCGAACAACAGAGGGGCCTTCTTCGGTGGCCGTGCGAGGGCTGAGGAGCTGGGTGCGGCCACGGAGTTCGCGGCGGGCGTCATGGGCGTCCCGACGAGCCACGGTGACATCGTCGTTGCCGTCGTCGGATGGGGTGTCTTCAAGATTGGCAAGGCCGGTGTGGGGTACGCCCTCCGGTACTTGCGCGGAACCAAATCCGCGGATGAAGTCGCGAGGGCTCTCAAGGGCGCTCCCGGCATCGAGGAGTGGAACCCCACGTCGAAGGAACTCGCTGAGCTTGGCGAAAGCATGGGCGAGAACGGCGAGTTGCGAGAGACGTTCGAGGCGCTGACGCATAGGTACGGCGTGCATGGGACGCCGGGAGACGTTGCTGCCAATGCAGCACGCCATGTGTCGTACAGGGGAGTGCTCCGGGTAACCGAAAAGGCAAATCCGCTTGTTGATTCACTTCGTTCGACTGGTGCGCTGCCGTCGAACTACATCACCAAGGCACAGGCGCAGGCGGCAGGTTGGCAGCCCGGTAAGGCTTTGTGGAATTCGGTCCCGGGAGGTCAAATCGGAGGGGATGTCTTCATGAATACAACCGGAGTGTTGCCGACAGTGCCTGGGAGAGTGTGGTATGAGGCGGATGTCGGGTTGGTGGGAAGTATGAGTCGGGCGAAGCAGGAGGGCACCCGATTGCTATACTCTGATGATGGTCTTGTTTATGTTGCCATTGACCACTATGCGACGGTGGAGTTTGTCGGGCGGTGGAAATAGGTGAGGCATGCTTGTTGAGCTTGATGGTGCGGCAATCCGGTCAGAACGCGACTTCCATGAGCAGCTTGCGAAGAAACTCGAATTTGGGCCTTATTACGGACGTAACTTGGACGCGCTCTGGGATAGGCTTAGTGCGGATGTCGAGCGCCCTGTGCGTCTTGTTTGGAGGGATTCACATGTGTCTCGGCAGGCTCTGGGCGGCAGGTTTGATGATATTGTCGTGGTGTTGCGCCGAGTCGTTGCTCAGGACGAGGGCTTTGGGTGGACTGATAGATTTGAGTTCGAGCTAGTCTGAGATGGTTGGTGTCGGCGACTGTTGGCGGTCATCGTGGAACGCGGAAATTTGGTCATCGGAAGCAGCTCGGCCCCGCCCCCACTGCAGAGCGGGAGCGCGGGGCCGGCTGGCCGCTGAGGGCGCGGAGGAGTTCAGCCCTTCTTGGCCTTGCGCTCGGCGCGGGGCTCCTCGGCCACGCGTCGGTGGTAGCTGTCGCCCTCAATGCTGATGATGCTGGCGTGGTGGATGACGCGGTCGATGAGAGCGATGGCGCACGCGGCGTTGGGGAAGATGGTGGTCCACTCCGAGAACGGGAGGTTCGTCGTCAAGACAATCGGTTTCTTCCCATACCTGCGCGACACCAGTTGGAAGAGCAGGTCCGCGTTCCTGGCGTCGTAGGAGAGGTAGCCAATCTCGTCGATGACGAGCAGACCCGCCTGGGTGCAGTAGTGCTTGAGTCTCCGGTCCAGGGCCCGCGCAGAGTCCTGACTGCCGAGGTCGAGCAGCAGTTGGGAGGCGGTGGTGAAGAGGACGGAGTGGCCAGCCTGCACGGCGTTGTAATCGATGTTCTGGGCAATCATCGTCTTGCCCAGGCCCTGAGGCGCGACGAGGACGACGTTGGCGGGGCGGGCCATGAAGTCCAGGGCCAGGACGCTCTCGACGGCCGTCCTGTCAATCCGCTTGGGCCAGCCCCAATCGAAGTCGGCCATCGTCCTGAGCGCGCCCAGGCGGCAGTGACGCTGGCGTACACGGCGGAGGACCAGCCGTGGCGGGTGGAGGAGACGCGAGGAGGGCAGACGCTGGCGAACGTCTACACGTACGACGCGCGGCGGCTGTTGACGCGGCAGGAGCGGGGCGCGGAGGCGGTGGATTACACGTATCGCCCCAGTGGCCAGCGACTGACGGTGACGTCACCCGCCGGCATGGTGACGTATGGGTATGACGCGCTGGAGCGGCTGGGGACGGCGACGGGCCCGGCGGGAACGACGGAATTCGAATGGGAAGCAGGAGGAGGGCGGCTGCTGGCGGTGAAGGGCGGCGGGCTGGTGGAGCGCCGCTGCTACGAAGGCCGCGGGCGGCTGAGGGCGGTGCTCAACGCGAGCACGGACGCGGACTGCGCAACCCTGGCGTTGGCGACGGGGCTGAAGAGCCTTTTTGAGTACACGTACGACGCGCGAGGCAACCGGACGGCGGAGGACTCCCGCGACGAGACGGCAGGTGCGCTGAAGCGGACGGAGTACGGGTACGACGGGGCGGACCGGCTGACGGGCGTGAAGTACGAGGATGGGCGGGCGGTGCTGTGCCACCTGGCGGCGGACGGGACGCGGCTGGGGGAGAAGGAGACGGCGGCAGGGTACGCGGGGGCGTTGACGCCGGATGCTTTCGACACGGCCACGGCCCAGCGGCACTGGCGCTATGCGTTCGACAGCCGGGGAGGGTTGGAAGGCCTCTTCAACGAGCTGGAGGTGGATCCAACGAAGCAGCGGCTGGCGACGTACGCGACGGACCTGGTGGGGCGCGTGACGTCGGAGCAGCGGGCGGGAGGCCGCAAGGACTACGGTTGGGACGCGGGAGGCCGGCTGACAAAGGTGACGGTGGTGCCCGGGGTGGCAGGGGAGGGCGGCAGCGTCACGACGCAATACCGGTACGGCTGGGACGGGCTGCGGGTGGCCCGGACGACGGGAGCCCAGACGTCGACGTACCTGTGGGCGGGTGGCGTGTTGGCGGAGGAGCGGCTGGCGGGACAGCCGGCGCTGCTCTACACCCAAGGCGCAGGGATGATGGTAGCCGTGGGCGCCGAACGCATCGCCCATGATGGGATGGGCAGTGCGGTGGGCCACTACCCGGCGACGGGCGCGGGGACCCGGCAGGAGTACGACGCCTGGGGCGCCCACCGCAACGGCACGGCCCCGACGTCCGCACAGGCCAGCCTTGGGTATACCGGACACGCCTACGACGCGGAGTCGGGCCTCACCTACGCCCAGCAGCGCTGGCTTGACACCGGCACCGGGCGCTTCCTCTCCGAGGACCCGATGGGGGCAGGGGCGTACCTTGCGCGTCCGACGGGTATGAACCCTTGGGGGTACGCTTCGGGTAACCCGCTCAGGTACGTGGACCCAGATGGCCGGACCGACTTCGAGGCGGTCGAGCGCGGGATGAAGGACGGCGCTTGGAACTACCTCGCTGGCCAAGTGCACGGCGCCATCAACCTCGGACTGTCCCTCCAGCGTGAGCACGTCAAGCGTTGGACGGGCTGGGAGGTCGGCGTTCTCGACGAGGGTTGGCGCTATCGGAGTGCGGATACGGCCGTCGGCCAGGACCACATCTGGCTGCAAGAGCAGAACATGCAGGCGCTCCGCGAGTTCACGCAGAAGCCTGCTGGCGAGATTGCATCCCAGCTCGCCAAGCAGGCCGTATTGGAGACGGGCAATGCAGCGCTCCGCACGTGGGAGAACTGCTCGGCTTCTGCCACCAGCGTGATAGAGGAGGAGTTCAGCTACGCATGTGGTGCGAGCCTTCCGGAGACAGCGCTGCTGGTTGGCGACTGGGCGGTCGGAACGCACGGTGCCACGGGAACGGGTCGTCGAGCCGTCAACATGGTGGAGGACGCTATGGAGACAGCCGCCGGAATGGCCCGTAGAGGCGGCATGACGCCTGCGCTGGCGGGTGTTCCGTCTGGGCACTTCATCACTGACCTCGTCACCGGAGCGACGGATCAAGCGGGTGACGCACTTAGGATGTCTCGGCCCTTGCTGATGAGTGCGGACGACGCTGTCAAAGGGGGCGGGGCGCCAGCGGTGTCGGGAGAACTGAACGAGGCTCGCGCTAAGCTAATAGATACACTCAGGCATCGCGTTCTCGGCTGGAACCACGAACAGAAGCGGTGGAGCCGGAACGAGACGCTCGCCATTTCGAAACTTGAGAAGATGCTCGGCCGGCGACTTGAGCCTTCGAATATTGAAGGCATCGACGTTTTTGACCCTAATGGTCTTGGGAGCATCTCCGTGAAGGGGCCGTACCTCAATTCAAAGGGGTTGCCACCGACAGCCGCGCAGCAGAGGGCTGCTGTCGCGAACTTCTTCGACGCCATGAAGCACAACACGACTAAGGGAATCGTTCATGTCGTGGATGTGACGGGGCTCTCTGATGACATGCTCGGGCATTTGCAGGCGCAACTCGGGCAGCCCGGTTCAACTGCAGGCAAGGTGCTATTGATCAGGTGATCCGAATATGTCCCAAAGTCCTATTTCATATGGTGAGAGAGCTCGGTTCGTCCGAGATGGCGCGCTGGCGGTAATGGTCGCAGAGCTCTCTCGGGAGGCAGACGGTCTACCCGCCCCCTGCGGCCAATGGCTTGGAGTGGTATGTGCCCAGTGGGCCGACTACATCGAGTGCATGCCGCCGGGGCTGAAGAACATACGTCTTGATGAGGTTCTGTCTAGTGAACAGGATGTGTCGTGTCTGCGCGCGGCAGTTCGTGCAGTTCAGGCACAAGCGGCGGCGGCCGGGCCCGACTTCCTGCTAGAGACGTGCGACCGATGGCTTGATGTGCTGGAGGCGGAAGTCCCCTGACCGCTCCGGGGATCGGTTCCGGAGACGGCGAAGGACTTCGAGCCCGCCAAGGGCGAAGTGGGCCTGGCCGACTACGAGGTGCGCACCTGGATGGCCTGGCGCCGGCACATGACGCTGTGCCTGGTGGCGCACGTCTACCTCGCCGCAGCGCGCGCCAGGGCCAACCTTCCACCCCAGGAGAATTTGCCCCCCAAAGCGCTCGGCCTGCCGAGGCGAAGAAACCCCATGCGCGCGTTTCTCGCCCGGCGCGGCCTTCATTGACAGCCCTCGTCCGCTCCTCCGCCCAGGAAGTGCGCGGACTCCTGGTGGCGCTGCTGCGGCGTGCGGTCGCTCCGCTCGCGCACGTCCTGGCGTGGATTCGCTGGCGGCGCCACCACCAGGCTGTGGCCATGCGGTGTCACTACCGGGCCCGAGGAGCGCGACTCAAACTACAACTGTAGGAGTAAGCTGAAGCTCGGTGGTGGCAAGTCGCAGACGGTGAGGTGAGCCATGTCAGAGTTTGCTGTGCTGGCCGAAGACTTGGAGTTCGACGATGCTCCCATGGAGGAGGTGGTGTTTTCGTCGAGTTCCGGCGGTGTCCGGATGCGGCTTGATCTGCACGCCGGTGGAAGTGTGGGGCTTGAGTTTCGTGGTGTTCGCGCCATGCGCATGGTTCCGTCGGTCTTCATTGATAGAAACCGCCTGCGTGTGAACGGAGTGTATCGTCGCAGTGTCCTAGTTCTTGAGAGATCCGAGTGGCTGGGTGACTTGGTTCGTGCATCCGTATCGGCTGGTGAACCTGTGTCTTGTCGGCTGTCGCATTATGTGGTTCCAAGCGACGATTGGGTTTGGGAGTTGCTCGCGTCGGACTGCTCCAGGGTTGATGAATAGCGCGACAAGCTTGGTAAGATTGTTGATGTGCCGCCGGGGGCCTGCCGCGCGCCAAGCACCCCACGCGATGCCGGTGTCTGGCTGATGAGTGGAGGATGGCCGGATACCTCGCGTTCGGCCAATGTGCTGCTGACCCGGTGTGCAGCAGCAGCCCGTCCTGACGGCGTCGGCGCCTCGTGCTACCTACGGGCATGCCCGACGCGAGCCCCGCCACCGACAACCAGCACCAGCCCTCTGGCCAGCTGGGCCTCCGGAGCTTCTTCGATGTGCTAGCTTACCCCCCCCAGGCATCTCCATCTCCTCATCTGAATCAGATTGGACGACGCGGGGCAGTTGACCTCCTGCGGCTACCCGCCTCAACCGCCGTGATCACCGTTGTAGCCAGCGGAAATGACGTTCTCGCTGCTGGGCGAGTGGCGATCGTCTACGGCAAAATCGTCGAGGTTGACAACGCATCTGGCCACTACGCGCCGAAGGGGCCAGAGGCACGGCCGCTTCTGAAGCCGCATTTGAACGCGTGGGCCTCGCCGCAAAGGGTAGGTATGTTGAGAAGGTGTGGGACAGCAGCAAGAAGGCATGGGTCAATCAATGACTGACCACAATTCGGCAGGAGATGAGGAGCGGCAGCTGAACACGCTCTTCGAAGAAGCGCATCGAGGCAACCCTCCTTCGGGCGTTAGCACTACTGCGTCAGGGGCCCGATGGATGAACGGGGAGAGCGAGCAGTCTTCGCGGGGAGCGTCGGAGGTTGGCGCGGTGGCAGGTGGGGCACCGAGGCAGCCAGGTGGCAATCCCTTGCGCCATGGC